>DASSNX010000045.1:0-15618 GCA_035701185.1 Candidatus Limnocylindria bacterium | reverse complement strand
CCGGCGAGGCTGGCTGCCAGTGGGGGATGGATCTGCCGCAGTACCGCCGAGGTGAGGAGGAAATTTCTCGTGGCCGGTGGCTGCTGGTCGAGCACCTCCTGCGCCAGGAACTCGACCAGGTCGCTCTCGGTGTCCGCGGTGATGGACTGGATGAACGCTCGTCTCTCCTCCGGACGGCGTCGCTCGCGGAGCGAGACCTCGACCAGCTGGAGGCTCGCCGCCCAACCCTCGGTCCGCCGCTCCAGTTCGGCGACGTCGACCGAATCGAGTGGGTCGTTGTAGATGTCGCGGAACAGCTCCTCGATCTCGTGGTCCGTGAAGCGGAGGGCATCGGTCCGCATCTCGGCATAGCCGCCGTGGGTCTTGAACCTTGCGAACTGCAGCTGCGGCTTCGCGCGGGAGAGGAACACGAAGCGGCAAGTCGGCGGAGCGTCGCGCAGGATCTGGTTCCACAGCCCGCGAACTTCGGTGACCGAGGCCACGAACTGCCAGTCATCGATGATGAAGGTGCACGGCTCGGTCAGCTTCTCGTACATCTCCGCCAGGAGGTAGGCAGCCACGCCGGGTCGGGAGGATCCGGGACCGCCGAGCTGCTCGAGCATCGAGTGCGCGCGCCGACCGAAGCCCGGATGGCGCTGCGAGATGGACTCGATCAGGTAGCTGATGTGCAGCGACCAGTCGCGGTCGTTGCGGTCGAGCTTGTACCAGTAACACGGGAAGCCGACCTCGCGCTCCCATTGCCAGAGCAGCGTCGTCTTGCCGTAACCGGCATCGGCAGCGATGACGACCGCGCGGCAGGTGGCGTTGGCGTGCAGCCAGTCCAGGAGGCGCCCACGGCGCAGGGTCGGGGTCACGTAATGCGGCGACGTGACCTTGTTGTGGATCAGCGGATAGACGTGCTGGATTTCGGGCAATCGGCACCCCACCCAATGGCCGCAGCAGGATACGGCCGAGCCGATTATCAGCCGCTTATCGGGCCCTGCCTAGAGTCGTGGTTGGCGAGCCGATGGATCAGCGCAGCTCGGCGCGCAGCGCTTCCAGCAGGCGCTCGGCGTGACGGCGGTCGTCGTCGAGGATGTCCTCGAATACCTGGCGGACATAGCCCTGGGCGTCCTCGCGGTACAGCTCGAAGGCCTCGATGGCCTCGAGCTTCGAGGTCAGTGCCTGCATCAGGTCATAGGTCACGTCGCTGACGGGGGAGTCAGGAACGGATCGGTCGCGGAGCTGGGTCTCGGTCGCCATGGGTCCTTCTCTCTCGGGCGGGTGTGCGGGGACGTCTCGGTCAGGCTAGCAAGCGTGCAAGGGCTGTGCCGGTGGGGCGCAGGCAAGTTCGTCGAACCGGACGCTTCGCCGTCGAAAGGACCGCCGGCTGGCAATCCCGCTGCGATTGTGGGGGTCGTCGCGACCCCACCGATCAGGCGAAGAGAAAGAGCAGGCCCATCATGAGGAACGGGAAGCAGGCCGCCACGACCAGGGCCTTTTCGAGGCGGGTCCCCTCTGAAATTTCCATGCCGGGCACCTTTTGCAAGCCGCGCGCCAGATGGCGACATGCGCCCGCGTCGGATGTGCCGGTGCGCACCACTTTGCGTATTCGAGGCATCGGCATCGGCTAGAGTCGGCAGAGCGTGCGCGCCTTCATCGGTCTCGGCGGGAACCTGGGCGATCCGCGCCAGGCATTCGTCAGCGCGGTGCGCGAGCTGCAGGCCATCGGCCAGGTGGTCCGCGTCTCCAGCCTGTACGAGACCGAGCCGCGCGACCTGCTGGACCAGCCGATCTTCACCAACGCTGCCCTGGAGCTGGAGACCGATCTCGAGCCGGCGGACCTCCTCTACCAGCTGAAGCGGCTGGAGGCCACGCTGGGTCGCGAGCCATCGGCCGAGCGCTTCGGCCCGCGGATCGTGGACCTGGACATCCTAGCCTTCGACGGCCGCTGCGTGGCCGACATGGAGATCGACCTGATCGTGCCGCACCCGCGGCTCCAGGAGCGGCGCTTCGTCCTGGAACCGTTGGCCGAGCTCGATCCCGGGCTGCGGCCGTGGCGGAACTGCGCCGACCTGCGGGTGGACGTCGCGGTGGCCGACCTGCTGCCGAGCGTTGCCGACCAAGAGGTGATGCGAGTCGGCGGCCCGGACTGGGCGGATCGCTAGTTCGAGGCGTTGCGCGTCCCCCACTTGCGGTATGCGCATCCCCGTAGCGTTACGGACGTCGCGCCGGCCGGTCGCGGGCGTCGGAGGCGGGTGCTGAGCCTGAATCTGGCGGCACCGGCGCCCGGAGAGTGACGGCGACGCGCGTAACGCTTCTCCCATGCGCATACCGCACCTCGAGCGCTCCGAATCCACAGTATGTCGCCCGTGGCCGACATCCCACGGAAAAAGTCTTGCGGCGGTCAGCTCAGAGCCGGACGCGCGGTGGCGACTGGCGGTCGAAGGTGTGGACGGTGTCGCTGAAGCGGACCACGCCCCGCTTGTAGCTCATCAGCAACGAGTGGGTCCGCGCGCCGCCGCCGAAGAAGCGAACACCGCGCAGCAGCTCCCCGTCGGTCACACCGGTGGCGGAGAAGATGACCTCCTCGCCGGAGGCGAGGTCGTTGGTGAAGTAGACGCGTTCCGTGTCGTCCACGTCCACGCCCATCCGGCGGGCACGCTCCTTCTCCTCGTCCGAGCGCCACGCGAACTTGCCCTGGATCTCCCCGCCCAGGCACTTCAGCGCGGCCGCGGTCAGCACCCCCTCCGGGGCGCCGCCGATGCCCATGACGGCGTGCACGCCGGTGCCGGAGACCGCGACGCTGATCCCGGCCGTCAGGTCGCCGTCGCTGATCAGCTTGATCCGCGCGCCGGTGGCCCGCACATCGGCGATCAGCTGCTCGTGCCGCGGCCGGTCCAGGATCACCACGGTGATGTCCCACGGACCGCGGCCCAGCCGCTCGGCGATGGTGCGGATGACGACCTCGACCGGGTCGTCGATGCTGACGTGGCCGGCCACCTGCGGCCCCACGATCAGCTTCTGGAGGTAGGTGTCCGGCGCGTGCATCAGGCCGCCGGGCTCGGCGGCGGCCATCACCGCGGTGGCATTGGCACTGCCCGTCGCCACCAGGTTGGTGCCCTCCAGCGGGTCGACCGCGATGTCGACCTCGATCGCCGCCTCCGGGTTCCCGACCTTTTCGCCGATGTAGAGCATCGGCGCCTCGTCGCGCTCCCCCTCGCCGATGACGATGGTGCCGGAGATGTCCGACTCCTCCATGGCGCGGCGCATCGCCTCGACCGCGGCGCGGTCGGCGGCCTCGCGGTCGCCACGGCCCATCAGGCGGGCGGCCGCAATGGCGCCTGCCTCGGTGGCGGCGACGGCCTCGCCGGCGATCAGTCGGTCCATCGGTTCATCGGCCCCCTGTCAATGCTTGAAGTGCCGGCGCCCGGTGAAGACCATGGCCATGTGGTGGCGATCGGCCACTTCGATGGCCATCTCGTCACGGATGCTGCCACCCGGCTGGATGATGGCGGTCACCCCGGCCTGGGCCGCGATCTGGATGCCATCGGGGAAGGGGAAGTAGGCGTCCGAGGCCATCACCGACAGGGGCGCCCGTTCACCTGCCTTGCGCAGCGCGACCTCCACGCTGACGACGCGGGACGGCTGGCCGGCGCCCATGCCCACCATGGCGTGCTTCTTGGCCAGCACGATGGCGTTCGACTTCACGTGCCGCACCGCGCGCCAGGCGAAGAGCAGATCGGTCAGCTCCTCGAGCGTGGGACGCCGCTGGGTGACGACCTGCAGCTTGTTGCGGTCCTCCTCCAGGTTGTCGAAGGTCTGGACCAGGAGCCCGCCACCGATCCGCTTGAAGTCGAAGTTGCCGATGCCCATCTCGGCCTCGTCGTGGTCGTTCGGCGGCACCTCGATGATCTCGAAGCCCTTCTTGGTGCGCAGGATGTCCAGCGCCTCGGCCGTGTAGCCGGGTGCCACGATGGCCTCGAAGAAGCCCGGCCGGATGGCCCGCGCGGTGGCCTCGTCCACCACCCGATTGGCGCCGATGATCCCGCCGTACGCCGAGACGCTGTCGCCCTCCAGGGCCAGCCGGAACGCCTCGGCCAGGTCCACCACGCTGGCCAGGCCGCAGGGATTGCCGTGCTTGACGATGGTGACGGCCGGCGTCTTGAAGTCCGACGCGATGGCCCAGGCCGCGTCCAGGTCCAGCAGGTTGTTGAAGGAGAGGTCCTTGCCGGCGATCTGGCGCGCGCGGCTGATGCTGGTGCGGAACTGGGCTGGATCGGCGTAGAAGGCGCCCAGCTGGTGCGGGTTCTCGCCGTAGCGCAGGTCCGCCTTCTTCTCGACCACCAGGGTGAGGCGGCTGGGGAACAGCGTCCCGGCCTGCTGGTTCAGGTAGCTGGCGATCTGCGCGTCGTAAGCGGCGGTCAGGGCGAAGGCCTCCGCCGCGAGCTTCTGGCGCGTCTCCGGACTGACCGTGCCCATGGCCTTCAGGTCGCGGAGGACGCTGGCGTACTGCGTCTTGTCGCTGACGGCGGCCACGCCCGGGAAGTTCTTGGCAGCGGCGCGCAGGAGGGCCACGCCGCCGATGTCGATCTGCTCCAGTGCGGCGTCGAGGGTCGTCTCCTGGTCGCGGACCGTCTCGGCGAATGGATAGAGATTGACGACCACGATGTCGATCTGCTCGATCCCGTGCTCGGCGAGCTGCGCCAGGTGGTCCGGCTGGTCGCGGCGGGCGAGCAGCCCGGCAAAGATCGTGGGATGGAGCGTCTTGACCCGGCCGCCCAGGATCTCCGGCGAATCGGTCAGCTCGCTGACCGCCTTGACCTCGATGCCGTTCTCACCCAGGTGGCGACGCGTGCCGTCGGTGGCGAAGCACTCGACGCCGGCGTCGTTCAGGCCGCGGGCAAGCTCGACGATGCCTTCGCGATCCGAAACCGAGAGGAGAGCGCGCAATACGGCCGACCTCGACGTAGGCGGGCGGAGGATTGGACGGGTGCTGCGGCGCACCAGTATACCGGTGCACCGGCCCCCGGCCCAGGTCGCCCATCGGCCCGGTCCAGGCGGCCCGGCCGGAAGCCTGCGAATGGGGCCATTCGGCCCTATGGGCGCCTTCGGCGGCGCCGGTAGGGTGGCTGCCATCCCAGAGGCCCGATGAACCGATGAATGCGATTGCCCAGCCGATGACCGAAGACGCCGATCCGCAGCTGACCCGACTGGTCGCCCGCCTGCGGCCACGAAGCCGCGCCGCGCGCCTGGCCTGGGCGGTCCGCGCCGCGCGGGCCTGGCTGGGCACGGAGGTTCGGCCCGCGCCGGCCGGCATGCGTCGCTACCAGGCGGACCTTCGCCTGCGCGTCAGCGACCGACCGTCGCTGGTCACGTTCCACAAGGCGGCCTGGGTGGACTTCGGGCCGATCCACGTCACCGACGGCGGGTGGGAGGCCGAGATCAGCTGGCGCGCCTCGACCCTCGCGCCGCTGTTCCCCGTCTTCTCGGGCAGCATCTCGGCCCACGACGGCGAGCTCACCATCAGCGGCTGGTACTCGCCGCCCGGCGGGACGGTCGGTCGGCTGGCGGACCGGGCCCTGCTCCACCTGGCCGCAGAGGGCACCGCGCGCTGGCTGCTCGGGGAGCTGGATCGCGCGGCCGCGACGGGTCCGAGCTAGCCCTACTCCTCGCCCGGCGGCACCAGGTGGTGCTTGGCGACGAACGCGGCGGCCTGGGCGCGGCGCTGCAGGTTCAGCTTGGAGAGGATGCTGCTGACGTAGTTCTTCACCGTCTTGTCCGACAGGAAGACCTCCGCCGCGATCTCCTTGTTCGTCTTGCCGTCCGCAACCAGCAGCAGGATCTTGCGCTCCTGGGACGTGAGCTCGGCCAGCTCGTCGGTGGCGCTGCCGCTGGCCACGCGCCGGACCCGCTCCAGCACCTTCTCCGTGACCGCCGAGTCGAGGAGCGACTCCCCGCGGCCCACGGCTTCCAGCGCGCTGACCAGCTCGCGGCCGCGAATCTGCTTCAGGAGGTAGCCGCTGGCGCCGGCGATGATGGCCGACAGCACCGCCTCCTCGTCCGGATAGCTCGTCAGCATCACCACCCGCGTCTCGGGTCGCGCGGCGCGGATCTCGCGACAGGCCTCGATGCCCGAGCCGTCGGGCAGGCGCACGTCCATGATCACCACGTCCGGCTCGAAGCGCGCGGCCGTGGCGATCGACTCGGCCACGGTCCCTGCCTGGGCCACCACCTCGAAGCCGTCGCGGCGGTCGAGCAGCGAGACGAGGCCCTGGCGCACGACCTCGTGGTCGTCGACCACCAGCAGGCGCAGCGGACGTTGTGCTTCTTCGGCCGTCACGGCGTAGCTCCTCGCACCGATTTCGGAACGCGCACGATGATACGGGTCCCGGCCCCCGGGCTGCTCTCGACCGAGAACGTCCCGGACAGCGCGTCGGCGCGCGCCCGCATGTTGGCGAGGCCGTTGTGGCTGCGATCGAGCGGCCGGTCGAGGTCCATGCCCTGGCCGTCGTCAGCGATCTCCAGGCTGATCTCGTCGTCGCTGGTCGTGATGGTCAGGGATGCATGCTGGGCCTTGGCGTGCCGGGCCACGTTGGCCAGCGCCTCGCGGGCGACGGCCAGCAGGTCGGCCACCGTGGCCAGCGGCAGGTCCTCCGGTGCCTCGCCGTGGATGGCGATCTCGGTCGCGGTGTTGCGCTGCAGCTCGCCGGCCAGGCTGCGCAGCCCCTCGTTCAGGCTCCCGGAATCGAGGAGCAGCGGCCGCAGGCCGAAGATGAAGTGCCGGATGTCGCGGATCACCCCGTTCAGCGCGTCGATCGCCTCGTCCACCCGCTGACCGGCCTCGTCGGGCGCGGTGGCCACCATCTCCGGGACGTCGTCCAGGGACAGCGTGACGCCGTAGATCATCTGGATGACGCTGTCGTGCAGCTCCCGGCTGATCCGATCACGCTCGTCGAAGACGGCCAGGCGCTGGACCTGCTCGTGCAGCCGCGCCCGCTCCATGGCGATCCCGGCGTGCAGGGCGAACATCTCGACCAGGGCCTGGTCATCGGCGCTGAACTCGGGCGCGCCCTGCTTGTCGGTGAGGTACAGCCGGCCGACGGGCTGGCCGTTGACCGTGATCGGCACGCCCAGGAACGAGGTCATCGGCGGATGGTTCGGCGGAAAGCCGTAGCTCTCCGGATGCGCCTGGATCTTTGGGATCCGATACGCCCGGTTCTCCCGGATGATCAGCCCCAGCAGGCCACGGCCGTGCGGGAGGTCGCCGATGGCGGCGCGCTGTTCCGCCGTGATGCCGCTGGTGATGAACTCGGTGATCAGTCCCTGCTCGTCGACGATGCCCAGCGCCGCGTAGCGCGCGCCGACCAGCTCTCGCACCCGATCGACGATGAGCTGCAGCACCTGGGAGAGCTCGAGCACGCCGCTGATGCCGCGGACGGCAGCGTCAAGCGCCTGCACCGCGGGCGGCAGCTGGGTCACGCCGGACGGCTCGGCGGCTGGCGTCGACATGGCCATAGGCTAGCGCGGCGGCATCGGCTCAGGCCCCGTCAACCCCGCCGAACGGACCGTCCCGACGGGCGCAATGGCACTTCCTCGGTGCGAGCTCCGGCGCGCACGATCCGGTGAGGCGCCGGCGAGTGCGAATCGGTCGGCCCGCGCGGTGCGAAGACGGCCGAAGGAGGCCTGTGATGAAGAAGATCCTGGTGGCCTACGACGCCACCGAACCGGCCGATTCGGCGTTGCGGACGGCGATCGAGCTGGCCAGGGCGTTCAGCGCCGAGGTTGGCGTGGTCAGCGTCGTGCCGGTCCATCCCGGCCGAGCGCCCATCGATCCCTGGGACGACCGCGAGGTGCACGCCGCCCAGATCGCGCGGGCGCGCAAGGTGCTGCTCGAGGCGGGAATCGAGCCACAGGTGCATTACGCGTACGGCGACCCGGCGCACGCCATCGAGGAGACCGCCGAGCAGCATGGCTACGACACGATCGTGGTCGGCAGCCGCGGCCTGAACATGGTCGGCCGGATGCTGCAGGGCAGCGTCTCCGAGCACGTGGCCACCCATGCCAGGGAGACCGTCATCGTCGCGCGGTGACGACCCGGCGATAGCGTTGCGACCGGCTCGGGTGGGGCCGGTCGCATCCTTCTGGCGGGGCGCGGGAGGTCAGCGCTCGCTGGTGCCGCAGCTCCATCGGCGCCATTCGCCGGGCACCGTCTCCAGGAAGCGGCAGTCGCGGCACACGTCCACGGCCACGCGGCCGCGCATCGGGCACGCGACGCTGCCGTCCACCACGTCACGGGTCATGCCGCGGCACACGATCCAGCTCTCGCTGATGGCGGCCGGAGCCAACGCTGCCGATTCCCGGACCACGACCGATGCCATCTGGCTGCCTTCCTCCGGGGCGCCCGCGACGAATGCGCGCTGCCGGCATGTTGTGCTGCGGCTGACCCGCGGGGAAGTGCCGGACGGCGTTCGTCCAGCCTGCCAATCGGCCTAAATGGCCTGGTTGGCGACCTCGAGCGCGGCCCGTGTCCAGGTGCGCAGCCGACGGAGCTGCCGATCCGTCAGGCGGTCGCAGGCCCAGCCCCAGTGCAGCGACACGTGGTCGCCGGCGCTGGCGCCGCCCAGGACGCCGGCGCCATCCACCCAGCCGCTGACCGTCTCGACCTGCTGCGGGCCGATGCGCAGCAGCCCGTCACGCAGCTCCAGCCGCGGGGCGCGGACGACGAGCCGGTCGCCCTCGACGGCGAGCACCGTGCCCCAGCGGATGCGGCAGGCGTCCATGGTGTCCAGGACGGGATTGCCGGCGTCCCCACCGCGCATCAGCCCGGCCCGCGGATAGATCTCCAGCACGTGGAAGGCATGCACCGGCCGTGATCCGCCCTGGACCGCCATCTGCAGCCAGCCCCAGTCGTCCTTCGACATCCGGCGGCGGAACCGATCGTCCACGGACCGATGGAGTGCGCGCGGGCCGACCCGCGACACCAGTCCGCCGCCGAGCCAGTAGGCCTCCACCACGCGGCGATCCAGCGGATCCGGGACGCCGCCTTCCCGCGCGATGAGCTCGAGGTAGGGGAACGCGCCCTCGAACCCGCGCGCCAGTGCGCGGACCTCGCGTTCCTCGGCGGCCAGCGCCGCCTCGCGCAGCGACGGGGCGTCATCCGGCCCGCACAGCCCCATCCGGTTCGGCGGGTAGGCGTAGCGCGCGAAGAGGACCGGTCCCGATGCTTCGGCCATCTGTCCGGGAGCTGGTGCTATGCCGCCTGCGCCGCCGGAGACGACTCGGTCTCGCGTCGCAGCGTCAGCCAGGCAAGCGCCACCACGCCGAGCAGGCACAGCCCGTAGCCCGCGGCGACGCCGGCGCTCGGGACCTGCCCGTTGGCGGCCAGCTGCAGCCCGGCGGTCAGCGGCGCGCCCAGGGTGAGCACCGCGGTGACGGCGCTGGCCGGAGCGCGCCGCAGCGCGGCGTACCAGGTGGCAACGTAGCCGCTCAGCAGGCCGCCGGTGAGCAGGACCCAGCCCCACTGCGCTGCGCTGAGCGTGGCAATGGCGGCCAGGCCGCCGGACATCGCAAGGAAGCCGACCAGCACGACCAGCCCGATGCCCATCCGCGCCGTGGCGGCCACCGGTGATGGCGTGCTGCCCAGGACACGCTTGGCGACGATGACCTCCACCGCCCACAGTCCGGTGGCGATGGCGATGAACGTTTCGCCCGTGCCCCAGCCGACGCCGACGGGCGTCTGGATCAGCAGCTGGCTGACGAGCAGCACCGCCAGCGCGCCGACTTGCAGCGCGCCGAGCCGCTCGCGCAGGAAGACCACGGCCAGCACCGCGACCCAGGCAAAGAGCGTCTTGTGGATCACCGCCGCCGCCGGCGCGGTCGCCTGTGCCAGGCCTGAGAAAAAGAGCATGAACGGGACGCCGCCGCCGATCACGCCGAGCACCACCAGCCCGGCGGTGGACCGTGACGTCGGCCGCCAGCGGCCGCGCACGGTGGCGACAGCCAGCGCGGCGAGGAGCACGGCGGCAACGCCGTTCTTCAGGGTCGTGAAGAGGACCGGATCGTGGAACTCGCGCACGGCGCCGGCGTTGACGAAGACGGAGATGCCGCTGATGACGGCGGTGGCGGCCGCCAGGCCGAGGCCCAGGCGGCGCTGGTCGATGCATCGCGGGGCGGTGGAACGGCGGGTCATGCAGGCTCTCCCTTCGGTTGATCATCGGCCGCCAGCTGGCGGGCGTCCGCCATCCGCGCGGCGGTCTCGGGCGTCAGGACGCGCACCAGAAGCCCGGCGGCGAGGATGGCCCAGTCGCCGGCCCGGACCTCGGGCACGGCCAGGGCGGAAACGGTCCGCTGCCGGCCGTTGGCCTCGACCGTCGCGATCGGGCCATCGACGGCGAGGACGTGGACGGGCTCAGTCAGGCACATGGCTTGGCCTCGACTCGTGGACGAGGGCGCGCACCCAGTGGTTGACCCGGGCCGCGCAGGCCGGCACCGCGTCACGGACGATGGCCGACAGCGGCGCTCCGAGCGTGTAGTCGGATCCGGCCACGCCAACGAAGCGTCCCTCGGGCAGGCCGCCCGGCAGCTGGCCGACGATCCCCAGGGTGACGGGCAGCGGCAGCGCGTGTGACGAGGCGGGGGTGATGCCGTGGTCATGGGCATCGGCCAACGCCGAGAGCGGCAGGTCGACCACGGTCCCCGGCGGCGGACCGTCGACCGCGTCCAGGATGATCACCGCGCCGTTCAGGCCATGCAGGTCGTCCGGCATCAGCTGGCCGACGTTGCGCACCTCCACCATGGCGCGCGTCGCGGGCGGCAGCGCGTCGAGCACGGCGAGCGCCAGCGCATCGTCGCCGCGCATCGGCTCACCGCAGGCCAGCAGCACGACGTTTCGCATCCTCATGCCCTCTCCACGCGCAGGTCCAGGAAGTGTGTCGCGCAGCTGATGCAGGGGTCGTAGCTGCGGATCAGCTGCTCGAGCCGATGCGTCGCCTCGGCGTGCGGCAGCTCCAGCACACTGGGCGCGAACTGCCGCAGATCATGCTCGATGGCCGCCTGGTTCTGGCTTGTCGGCGGCACGATCTGCGCCCGGCTGACCAGGCCGTTGTCACCGATCTCGTACCGATGGAAGAGGAGGCCCCGCGGCGCCTCGGTCGCCCAGGCGGCGACGCCGGGACGCGGCTCCCAGGTGGCGAGATGCGCGCCAGGCTCGGCGTAGGCGTCCACGATGTCGGCCGCCTCGGCCAGCGCGTGGAGCAGCTCCACCGCGCGGGCGACGATGCTGCGGAACACGTTGGCCGTCAGCTCCTCGCCCAGCCCGGTGGCGGCGAGCGCCTCGGCGGCCAGCGGATGCAGCGTCCCGCCGGCCAGGGCCACGCGCGCGGTGGGACCGAGCAGGTACGGCGAGCCGTCGTGGGCCAGCGCCTGCAGGGCGTTCGACCACGGCACCTGGCGCTCGGCGAAGGCATCGGGCCAATCCGGTGGGGCGATGTCCAGGCCGTCGGACGAGACGATGTGACCGTCGTTCATCGGGTATTCGGTCGGGTGACGCAGCGAGACCAGGCGCGACTGCCGCTCGTACGCCGGCGGCTCCAGGCTGGCGGCCCAGCGGACCGTCTCCTGCGCATCGGCAATGGCTGCCGGCAGCGCCTGGCGCAGCTCGTCCAGCTCGGCCCGCCGCGGCGCGCGCGAGAAGCCGCCGACGCGGACGCTGACCGGGTGAATCGGGCGTCCGCCGAGGATGGCCACGATCCGGTTGCCGAGCCGCTTCAGCCGGAGGCCGCGCTCCACCGCCTCGGGGTGATCCGCGGCCAGCTCCACGGCGCTGGGGTAGCCGAGGAAATCTGGCGCGTGGAGCAGGTAGACGTGGAGCGCGTGGCTCTCGATCCACTCGCCGCAGTAGAAGAGGCGTCGCAGCCGGCGCACTCCCGGGTCCACGCTCACGTCGAACAGGTGCTCGAAGGCGTGCACCGCCGACATCTGGTAGGCGACCGGGCAGATGCCGCAGATGCGCGCCACGATGTCGATCACCTCGTCCGGGGTGCGGCCCACCACCAGCCGCTCGAAGTAGCGCGGCGCCTCGAAGATCTCCAGGTGCGCCTCGGTCACCTCGCCGCCGCTGACGGTCAGCGAGAGGCGCCCCTCGCCCTCCACCCGGGTGAGCTGGCGAACCGAGAAGGCGACCTCGCCCGACTCATGCATCGGCGCCATCTCCTGCCGCTTCGTCGCGGTGGGCGCGCTGGACGGCGCGGCCGGCCGGCTCGCGGAACGGCGCGCTCCAGGCGTTGAAGCCGGCGAACAGGCGATCCACCTGCACCTGCGGCAGCTCCCGGCCCAGCCAGCCATGCAGGCTTGGCACGTTGGCCTGTTCGCGCGGGCCGAAGCAGGCGTAGCAGGCGCGGCCGTAGGCCGGGCAGATGGCGCCGCAGCCGGTCTGGGTCAGCGGGCCGAGGCACGGCTGGCCGCCCGCGACCAGCACGCAGACGTTGCCCCGCCGCTTGCACTCGAGGCAGACCGATTCGGCGTCCAGCTGGGGCCGCCGGCCAATGCGGAGCGCGGTCAGCAGCTCGAGCAGCTGTCGCGGGTCGATGGGGCAGCCGCGCAGCTCGGCGTCCACCTGGACGTGATCGGCGACCGGGGTGCTGGTGGCCAGCGACTCGATGTAATCGGGCGTCGGGTAGACGGCGGCGCGCCAGGCGGGCTCATTCGCCCAGTTCCGCAGGGCCTGGATGCCGCCGGCGTTGGCACAGGCGCCGATGGTGACGAGCAGCCGGGTCTGGCTGCGAAGGTGGATGATCTCTTCCAGCTGCTCCGGTGTGCTCACCGAACCCTCGACCAGGAGCACGTCGTACGGGCCGGCGGAGCGACGCGAGGTGGCCTCCGGGAACTCGATGAGCTCGAACCGCTCGGTGAGCGGCAGCAGCTGCTCCTCGAGGTCGAGCAGGGTGAGCTGGCAGCCGTCGCAGGACGCGAGCTTGACCACCCCGACACGGGGCTTGGCCGCAGCGGTCGCTGCCATCACACGCCCTCCCGGCCGAAGAGGTCGCCCAGCTCGGACACCGCCAATACCGGGCCGTCGCGGCAGACGAAGAAGGGGCCGATCTGGCAGTGGCCGCAGATGCCGACGCCGCAGTCCATGTGGCGTTCCATCGAGACGAAGATGCGTCGCCGGGTGATCCCCGCCGTGCGCAGCGTGCTGACCGTGGCCTGCATCATCCGCTCCGGGCCGCACACGAAGGCGACCGCCTGCCGTCCCTTCCAGTCGCGACGGTCGAGGAGCTGCGTCACCACGCCCACCTGGCCGAGCCACTCGGGGCCGGCACGGTCGACGATCTGCACGACCTCGACGCCGGCGTTGGCCCAGCCGTCGAGCTCCGGCAGGTAGAGCCGGTCGGCCGGCGTCCGGGCGCCGTAGGCCAGCAGCACCTCGCCGAAGCGGTCGCGTTGGGTGAGGACGGCATCGAGCGCCGGCCGCAGGGGGGCGAGGCCGATGCCGCCGGCCACGATGACGACGTCACGGCCCAGGGCGCGGTCGATCGGCCAGCCACGCCCCAGCGGCCCCCGCAGCCCCACCTGCGCCCCGGGCTGGAGGGTCGTGAACGCCTGCGTCGCCGCGCCGGCGGCGCGGACGGTGAGCCACAGCGCACCATCGGCAACGCGCGAGACGGAGATGGGCAGTGGTGAGAAGCCTGGCTGGTCGACCATCACGAACTGGCCGGGTCGTGCCGCCAGCAGCGCGTCGTCGCCGGGCTCCAGCCAGAGCATGAACGTGTCGGCGGTCTCGCTTGCGACCGCCTGCACGGTGGCCACCGACGTGTCGGCGCGGAGCGGCGGCTCCTGTGTCACCGACGGCGAATAGCTGACCATCGGCAGCGGCACGAGGCCGTCGAGCAACGGCCCGCGGGTCGCCGTGACCGGCGCGGCCCGCTCCTCGTAGGGCGGCGCGATGGCCGCCAGCTCTTCCCGGACGTCGATCCCCACCGGGCACCAGGCGATGCAGCGGCCGCAGCCCACGCAGCCGGACGTCCCGAACTGGTCGTGCCAGGTCGCGAACTTGTGGGTCAGCCACTGGCGGTAGCGGTCCTGGCGGCGCGGCCGGAAGTTGCCGCCGGCCACCCGCGCGAAATCGCCGTTGAAGCACGAGTCCCAGCGCCGCTCGGTCACGTTGGCCACCCCGTCGAGATCGGATAGGGTGCCGACGCTGGTGCAGAAGCAGGTGGGGCAGACCATGGTGCAGTTCGCGCAGGCCAGGCAGCGATCGGCCACCTCGGCCCAGCGCGGGTGGTCGAGCCGATCCATCAGCCGGGCCGGCAGCCCCTCGGCTGCCACGCCCTGGCTCGCCATCGTGGCGCGGGCGGCAGCCACGCCGTCGGAGACCGCCACCTGCTGGGCGTCGCTGGCCGAGGTCGGCGCCAGGCGTTCCAGCAGCTGCTCGCCGGCCTGGCTGCCGGCGCCGATGACGAAGCCGTCCTCCAGCTCGGTGAGGACGAGGTCGTAGCCGTCGGTCACCTCGGGGCCGGTGCCCATCGAGGCGCAGAAGCAGGTGGCGCCGGCGCGCGTGCACTGGACCGCGATGACCAGCGCGTTGGCGCGGCGCGCCCGGAAGTCGTCGTCGGCAAACGGGCCGGCGGCCAGGACGCGGTCCTGCACCAGCAGCGCAGCGATCTCGCAGGCACGCACGCCCAGGAACGCGAGCCGCGGCGGCTCCGGCACCGCCGGCTCGAAGCTGACCGTCTCGCCGTCGCGCGTGGCCGTAGCGAGTGGTACTCGCGGCGGTTGGGTATAGCGTTTCCAGCCCTGCGGCCCGACGGTGTAGTTGAAGAGCCGCGGGCTGTCGGTCCGGTTCAGCCGATAGCGTCCGGGTGCCTGCTCATCGGTCCATCCGGCCGGCAGATCGGCGGCAGATCGGACCTGGTCGTAGACGATCGCTCCGTCGCGCGCGATCGGCCCGATCACCGTGCGCCCGTCCTCGTGCAGGAGGTCCAGCAGCCGATCAAGCTCCCCGCGGGGCAGGAAGGCCGGTCGTGGGGGCGCCGCCGTCACCATGGCACGCGCTCGGCCTGCTGCGTGTAGAGGTCGAGCAGCTGGTGCCGCGTGGCGCCCAGGCGCCGCGCGACCGCTTCCAGGACGCGCGGATAGACCGTCGCGGCCAGCGCCGGATCGTCGCGCATCGCGCGGCGCAGCGCCTGGGCCTCGAACTCGAGAAGCTCGGTCGGCTCCACCGCCACGGCGGTCGAGGTGGCCCGGTAGGGCGGGACCAAAGCGGACCAGCCGACGACGTCATCGGGCTCGACGGTCAGGATCGTGATCTCGCCGCGCTCGGGGACCAGGAGGCTCAGCGCCACCCGGCCGCTGATGACGACGCCGAACGGGTGGCGGTCGTCGCCCTCGCGCATGATCACCGCGTTGGCGGCGTACGTCCGGGTGGAGGCGCAGCAGTCACGCAGGCGGGCCAGCGCGTGCGGGGAGAGGCCGGCGCCGAACCAGCCAGTGCCCAGGTCGGTGAAGGCAGAGCGCTCGGAGCTCATGACTGGATCGTAGGTTCGGTTGTGGCGCCCAACAGGTGCCGTTGGCACCGAGCTGGCGGGCCATCCGGACCGCCGTGAGCGGCGGCGTCATCGGCTCAGGCGTCGAGGTGGT
>DASSNX010000044.1:0-4642 GCA_035701185.1 Candidatus Limnocylindria bacterium | reverse complement strand
AGCAGCCCGGCGCGCTCGAGCCAGGCATCGGCCGCGGCGGCCTCCTCGTCGGGGATGGCGTACAGCAGGTGGCCGTTGATCTCCTCGACGCCGGCGTCGTGCAGCCGGCGCATCACCGCCAGGAACGCCGCCTTGTAGGAGGGGATGTCCGGGTTGGTGACACCCAGGATGAACGGCTGGTCGCGCTCGTCGCCGGAGCCGTCGAGGAGGTTCGCGGCCTCCGCGTCGGTGCGCGCCACGATCAGCCCCGGCACGCCCATGACGTCCAGCTGGAAGCGGGCGGCGTTGAGCCGCTTGATCTGCTCGTCGCTCGAGACGAGCACCTTGCCGCCCTGGTGGCCGCACTTCTTCGCCCCGGGCTTCTGGTCCTCGATGTGGTAACCCGCCACTCCGGCCTCCACGAAGCGCCGGATCAGGTTGCGGACGTGCGCGTCGCCGCCGTGACCGGTATCGGCGTCGGCCACGATCAGCGGCTGAAAGTTGACCTCCGGCGTCGCCTGCCGCTCCGCCTCGGTCATGCGGGAGCGCGCGAAGCGCTGGTTCCGATCGGCGGCGAGCAGGGCACGGACGATGCCGGCCGCCTCATCGGGCACCTGCGACAGCGGGTAGCTCGCCAGGTCGGGCCCGGGATCCTCGTCCGCCGAGCCCTTGGCCGATGTGGCCCAGCCACCGAGGTAGATGGCCTCGATCCCGCCACGCACCATGGCCACCGCCTGGCCGGGGCTGTACGGGCCGAACGTGGTGATCGACAGGCCCTGCTCGAACAGCTCGCGCAGTCGAGCGTGAAGCCGATGCGCCGCTGCCGCGGCGACGGGATAGGCGGTTGCCACCGAGCCGCGCTGCTCGACGACCTGGCGCGGGGAGTAGAGGCGCCGCAGGCCGGCGAATCGGTCGTCGTCCATCCAGCGCCGCATCTGCTCCACCTCGGGGAGCAGCGGGTCGGCGGACGCGGTCGCGGGCGGCGGCGCCTTGGCGGTCAGGGCCACGGACGGGTCCCTACTCGTTGGCGTGGTCGCGATCGCAGAGGTCTGGGCAGGTGCACTCGGCCAGCTCGGCGATGCTCAGGACCGGCGGGCGCGCCGGCGATTCCGGCCGCCAGCGGAGCCAGGGATTCAGCCGGGCGGCCTCCATGTCGACACGGTCATCCGTGCGGCGCGTCGACCGCCCGGCGCGAGGGAGAGACCAGATGTTCTGCAGCATGCCTCCCACCATGGCAAACTGCGTGCCATAAGGCAAGACAATTGCTCGGATAGGGGTCATAAGCGTGACTGATGCCACTTCGGCTGGCCCGGCGGAATCGGCGCCGATCGACACCGCCCGCCTGGAGGCCTTCGTCGAGGTGGCGCGCACCGGCTCGATCTCCAGGGCCGCCGAGGCGCTGTTCGTCACGCAGCCCGCGCTCACGGCCCGGCTCCAGGCCCTGGAACGCTCCCTCGGCGCGGACCTGCTGGTGCGGGGCCGTCACGGCAGCCGCCTGTCGGAGGCCGGCAAGGCGCTGCTGCCCCACGCCGAGCGAGCCCTGGTCGCACTGCGCGCCGGCCGGACCGCGGTGGAGGAGGTCCGCAGCGGCAGCGCCGGGCGGCTGACCATCGGGGCGGCGCCGGCGGTGAGCACCTACGTCCTGCCCGCCATGCTCCACCGCTTCCAGGCCAAACATCCCGCGGTGCGCCTGGTGGTGCGCTCTGGCCATTCCGAGGAGATCCTGCAGATGGTGCTGCGCGACGAAGTTGAGATCGGGCTGATGCGGCCGATCCAGCATCCGGAGATCACCGCCACGCTCCTGTACGAGGACGAGCTGACGCTGGTCGTGCACCGGGGCCACCGCTTCGCGGCCGCCGGCCACGTCCGGATGGCCGAGCTGGCCAGCGAGCACCTGATCCTCTTCGACCGGACCAGCAGCTACCACGAGCTGACCAGCGCCATCGTCCGCCAGGCCGGCATCTCGCCGCGCGGCCGGCTGGAGGTGGACAACATCGACGCCGCCAAGCGCATGGTCGAGCAGCGGCTGGGGATCGCGCTGCTGCCGCGCACCAGCGTGCAGGCCGACATCGGCTCCGGCCGGCTGGTCCCGGTGGCGGTCATCGACATGGCGCCGGTCAGGCGCCAGATCGTGATCGCCCGGCGGCGGGATGCAGGCGAGCTGACCCCGGTGCTCGCCGCCTTCCTGGCCACGCTGGACACGCTGCGGCCGGACGACGAGCGGTCGCATCGGTTCCTGGCCTAGGCCCGGCCGAGGTCTAGCCCGCGCGCACGCCAGCCCCTAGCATGGGCGGACATCCAGGAGCCGATGGAGGTCACGGAGCCGATGGACCCCAAGCGCGCCGCCAACATTCCGCTGCTCGCCGTGCTCGATCGGCGCGGGCTCGACAACGTCCTGCGCACCGCGCGCGAGCAGACGTACGCGCCCGGTGACGTGGTCGTGGGCCAGGGCGACCCGGCGACGCGGCTCTTCATCATCGTGTCGGGGACGGCGGCGGTCGAGCAGGAGGCGGCGGGGCGGGTCGGCTCCCTGGGCGAGGGCGAGTTCTTCGGGGAGCTGGCCCTGATCGAGGCCCACGGCCGGACGGCCACGGTGCGAGCCGAGACGGAGCTGACCTGCCTGGTCATCCCGGCCTGGGAGTTCAAGGCCTCGCTCGAGGAGCATCCCCAGATGGCGATCCCCATGCTGCAGACGATCATCGCGCGGCTGCACCGCCGGGAGCACCACGTCAGCTGATCACCGGCGTCCGAGGGTTAGAATCGAGGCTCCCTGAGCATCGCCTTCACGCGGGCGACCGACCGCGCACCCAGAAGAAGGGGATCGACACTCGTGACGACTGAGCAGCGTACCGACGAGCACCGCGACCGCCATCCCGGCCAGCAGCACGTCGAGGCCACCATCGAGAACCTGCTGCGCGAGGAGCGCAGCTTCCCGCCGCCGCCGGAGTTCGCCGCGCAGGCCAACGTCAACGACCCCGCCATCCTGGAGCGGACCGCCTCGGAGGAGGGCTTCCGTGCCTTCTGGGAGGAGGAGTCGAAGCGGCTGGACTGGATGGAGCCGTGGACCGAGCTGCTCGACTGGCAGCTGCCGTACGCGAAATGGTTCGTCGGCGGCAAGCTGAACGTCAGCGTCAACTGCCTGGACCGCCACGTGGCCAACGGGCTGGGCGCCAAGGTGGCCTACTACTGGGAGGGCGAGCCCGGCGACACCCGGACGCTCACCTACCAGGACCTGCTGGACGAGACGTGCCGGATGGCCAACGCCCTGCGCGCGCTGGGGATCAGGAAGGGCGACCGGGTGGCGATCTACATGCCCATGATCCCGGAGCTGCCGGTGGCAATGCTGGCCTGCGCCCGCATCGGCGCGGCGCACAGCGTCGTGTTCGGCGGCTTCTCGGCCGATGCGCTGGCGGGACGCATCGAGGACGGCGAGTGCGTGGCAGTGATCACCGCCGACGGCGGCTACCGCAAGGGCGCCAGCGTGCCGCTCAAGGCGAACGCGGATGAGGCCATCAGCCGAACCTCATCGGTCCAGCACTGCATCGTCGCGCAGCGCACCAGGGAGGACGTTGCCTGGACCGAGGGGCGAGACCACTGGTGGCACGAGCTGGTCGCCGACCAGCCGACCACCGCCGATCCGGAGCCGATGGACTCCGAGGACCTTCTCTACCTGCTCTACACGTCAGGCACCACCGCCAAGCCCAAGGGGATCATGCACACCACCGCGGGCTACCTGCTCGGGGTGAGCACCACCCATCGGCTCATCTTCGACACCAAGCCGGACGACGTGTACTGGTGCATGGCCGACATCGGCTGGGTGACCGGCCATTCGTACATCGTCTACGGGCCGCTGGCCAACGCCACCACCGGCGTGATCTACGAGGGCGCCATCGACCACCCGGAGCGGGACCGCTGGGCGCAGATCGCGGCGAAGTACGGGGTCACCATCCTGTACACCGCGCCGACCGCCATCCGCGCCCTGATGAAGTACGGCCACGACGCCTTCGCCGACGACGACCTTTCGTCGCTGCGCCTGCTGGGCTCGGTGGGTGAGCCGATCAACCCCGAGGCCTGGGCGTGGTACTGGAAATACATCGGCGCCGAGCGCTGCCCGGTGGTCGATACCTGGTGGCAGACGGAGACCGGCATGATCATGATCACGCCGCTCCCTGGCATCACCACCACCAAGCCAGGCAGCGCCACCTTCCCGTTCCCCGGCGTCAAGGCCGACGTCGTCGACGAGGCCGGCAACTCCGTCCCGCTGGGCTCCGGTGGCTACCTCGTCCTGGAGCGCCCCTGGCCGGCGATGCTGCGCGGCATCTACCGCGATCCGGAGCGCTACGAACAGACCTACTGGAGCCGCTACCCGGGACGTTACTTCGCCGGCGACGGCTGCAAGCGCGACGAGGAGGGCTACTACTGGCTCCTGGGCCGGGTCGACGACGTGATGAACGTCTCCGGCCACCGCATCTCGCCCACCGAGGTCGAGTCGGCGCTCGTCTCGCATCCCGCGGTGGCGGAGGCGGCCGTGGTGGGTCGGCAGGATCCGCTCACCGGGCAGGCGATCTTCGCCTACGTCATCCTGCGCCACGGCGTGGAGCCCTCGCCGGAGCTCGGCGAGGAGCTGCGCGAGCACGTGGCGGAGGTGATCGGCAAGCTGGCG
>DASSNX010000043.1:0-9733 GCA_035701185.1 Candidatus Limnocylindria bacterium | reverse complement strand
CGTTGTACAAGCACCACTTGTGCGCCGGCCGGCAGCCGATGGCTGGTACAAGCACGACTTGTGGCGCTCGGCTCAACCGCTGTGCGCCCGGCCATTGCGTCCGCCCGTCCGAACGAAGAGCAGCCCATCCCCGCCCAGCGGCCCGCCGCTGCGCAGGGCGCGAGCGACATCCCGCGACGGGATCGGGAAGCTGGAGCGGATGACATCCGGAATCGAGGCAAGCTCTGCTCGCGCTCGCGCTGAGTCCGGAATGGCTATGACCAGCCGAACCGGCCTACCCGATCCCCGCGCCAGCGCCTCCCGCTTCAGCTGCGCGGCCCGCACCTGCGCCTGGAAGTCGACGAGCCATCGCTCGATCTCCACGTGAACGAGCTCGCTCGGCGTGGTGACGAGGAGATCGGCGGCGCGGAGGTCACCCGGAGCGACCGGGACCTCGAGGCGTGCCGTGGACTCCGCCGGCAGGACGCCGATGATCACTTGCGCAACGGCGAGCTGCCCGGAGTCACGCAAGGAAACGGTTGACGTCGGGTAGAGCCGCCAGCCGAGCTCGTGGCCGGTGGCACTGACCAGGGCACATCGGACGTCCAGGCCGATCCCGATCACGCCGCGCTCCGCCAGGCTGACGAACTGCTGCGTCACCCCGGCTCGCGCTGCCAGCTGCCGCTGGGTCAGTCCGGCGTTGAGGCGGGCGATGCGCAGCTCGGCGCCGAAGCGTCGGGCGAGTGCCGCCGCGCGCGAGGCCGAGACGGCTCTCAGACGCAGCCGCATGCGGGCCACTGTCGCATGCCGGGGCTTATCGGCTCCTTATCGGACGCTTATCGCCCGAACCAGGACTGCAGGCCCGACCATGGAGCCGGGGCCGCGCGGGACCATCCCGCCATGGCTTCGCCGGGGCCGGCGGGCTAGGGTCAAGGTGGGCACATTCGCCGCAATCACGCACACGGGGGATCCGTATTGCGCCACACCCTGCACCGCGGTCTGCACCGCACGTTCACCAGTCTCGTCGCCGCCCTCTGCCTGACCGCAGCCGGCGTCCTCATCCCGGTCCCGACCACACGACCACCGGCCGTCGCCGCGGCGAGCGGCGTGAAGGTCGCCATCATCGTCGGGCCGGTTGGCTCCCTGACCGACAACTACCGCTCGCGCGCCGACCAGGTGGCCGCCGCGGCCCGAGCGGCCGGAGCCACCGTCGTCAAGGCCTACTCCCCGCGCGCGACCTTCGCCCGCGTCCTGGATGCGGTCCGTGGGGCGAACATCATCGTCTACTTCGGCCACGGCAACGGCTACCCCAACCCATACTCGAGCACCGAGCTGACCGATCGCACCAACGGGTGGGGGCTCAATCGGACCACCACCCACGGCGACAGCGACGACTGGACGCGGACCCTCGTCTACTGCGGCCAGAAGGCCCTGCGCGGACGCCTCACCGCGTCGGATGGCGCGGCCCAGCGGCGCTACTGCAAGGGCGGTCCCATCCGCCCGGCACGCGGCTTCGTGATGGTCTACGGGCAGGCGCACTACGCGCCTGGCTTCGGCGAGCGCTACCAGAAGAGCGACCCGCTGACGACCCTGACCAAGGCCCGACAGCGCGTTCGCAACTACTCCTTCCCGGTGCTCGCGCTGCATGCCTCGGCCTACTTCGCCACTGCCTACGGCGACGAGGCTGCCCTCGTGTCGCGCCTGCTGAAGTACCCGCGGCACAGCTTCGGCTGGGCCTTCAAGCAGGGCCGTGGCTACCGCGCATCGGCCCTGAGGACGAGTGCGCACCCGGACCTGGACGCCAGGATCTGGGTCCAGAAAACGGTGATCAAGAGCTTCCACTTCGGGCAGGGCGACTACTGGTACGCCTTCGTGGGGCACCCGTACCGAACCCCGTACGGCGCCGCCGGCCTCTGATCCCAACCCCCACGCTCAGCTCGCCGGCACGGTGCCGGCGGGCCGGTCGCGAATCGCCAGCAGCAGCAGGGCGGCGGCCAGGTACGAGCCGGCCATGATCGTGAACGCCACCGGGTAGCCCCAGGCGGAGACGACGGAGCCGATGACGAAGGCCCACAGCGCGCCGATGCCGAAGGCACAGGTGAAGTAGACGCTGAAGGCGACGTCGCGGCTGGGTCCGGTGGCTCGATCGGCCAGGTAGGCCTGCAGGATGGGTGACTCGCTGAACACCGCGGTGCCGAACGGCAGCAGCAGCGGGGCGAGCAGCACGAGGTTCGAGCCGGCCGCCAGGAAGAGCACGATGCCGATCGCCGACAGGCCGTAGTAGCTCACCAGCGTGCGGCGCCGGCCGAGGCGGTCGGACAGCCAGCCGGCCAGCAACGGGCCCACCACCGCCCCGACCAGGAGCAGCGCGTACAGCCAGCGCGTGGTCGATTCGTCGATCCCCAGCGGCCCGCGGAAGTAGAGCAGCATGAACGGGGCGAGGATGTCGAGGCCACGGCCGCCGGCGGCCACCATGGCCGCGCCCAACAGCAGCCGCAGGTCCCCGCGGCCGAGCACGGCGCGCAGCTGCTCGCGCATGGATCCCGCCTGGCGCGCGCTCGTGCGGTACGCCTGACCGTCCTCGCGGACGCGCAGCGCCATCAGGGTCCCCACCAGCAGCGCCGGAATGCCGAACAGGACGAGCGTCAGCTGCCAGCTGAACGCGGCCAGCAGCGCGCCGCCGACGAACGGCACCAGGATCGTCCCGACGTTGCCACCGCTGATGTGGGCACTGATCGCGAAGCCGCGGCGCTCCGGCGGGAAGGCATCGGACAGCAGCGCGTTGCCGACCGGATGCTGTGGCGAGGCACCGATGCGCGACACGCTCACCGCCGCCAGCAGCTGGGCGACCGACTGTGCCAGCCCGCCGAGCACGAGCCCGGCGCCGAACAGCAGCTGTCCACCGGCCAGCAACGTCGGCCGCGCCACGTAGCGGATGAGGAAGCCGTAGAGCAGCTGCATCGCACCGCCCACGACGGTGGTGATGGCAATGAACAGGCCGATGTCGCGCTCCACCAGGCCGAACTGCACGATCACGATGGGGTAGATCAGCGCCATCAGCGCGCTCTGCGCATGGATCACCGCGTGGCCCAGGGCCAGCAGCCCCAGGGTCAGGCGCGGCGAGCTCGAGGGTGCACGGGTGCTACGATCGAAGCCGATGTCCGTCACCGCGCGCGGCTCCTCCACTCAGCGGGTCGCCGCGCGTTCGGCAGGGTCGCGCTCCGCCGACGACCTCGAATCGCGGCTGATCGCCACCATTCCGCTCGTCCTGCGCCACCTGCTCGCCCATGCCCGCCGACGGCGCGCGTGGCGGGAGCTCACGTTCCAGCAGTACAACGTGCTGCGCATCATCCACACCTCGGGGCCGGTGGCGCAGGCGGAGATCGCGCGCCGCCTGCTGGTCACGGCGCCGGTGGTCACCCGGCTGGCCGGCGGGCTGGTGGAGGCAGGCCTCGTGGAGCGCGGGCACGATCCGAACGACCGGCGCGCGGTGCGCCTCCTGCTGACCACCCGCGGGCGGCGCCAGGTGACGGCCATGCGGCGCGATCTGCTGCGCGCGGCGCGGGAGATGATCGAGCCGCTCCCCGAGGGGCGGCGAGCGGCGGTGACCGCGGCGCTGGACGAGCTGCAGGTCCTCTTTCCGACCGATCGGCCGCGGAGCGACGACCCGGCCTAGCGGCTGGCGGCTCGGCGGCGTTCCTCGTCCGGCAGCGCACGGGCGCTGGCGGACGCATCGGCCCAGTCCTTGTCGCGGAACAGGAGCTGCCAGGCGACCAGGCCGATGGCCAGCGCGGACAGCAGCGCGCCCAGGACGAACCCGGCGGGCGCCTGCCACACCTCGGCCACGGCGCCGGCCAGGAATCCGCCAATCGGTGCCGACCCGGCGAAGACCGTGACGTAGAGGCTCATCACCCGACCGCGCAGCTCGTGCGAGACCGAGTTCTGAACCATCACGTTGATGGTGTTGATCATGAGCATCGAAGAGAGGCCGATGAGCAGGATCAGGGGGTACGCGAAGCGCGGATCGCGGGTCAGGCCGAGCAGCAGCTCGAAGACGACGAATGCCGCACCGCCGCCCAGCATCAGGCCCAGCATCGGGCGACGCGAGGCGAAGGCCAGGCCCAGCGAGCCGATCAGCGAGCCGACGCCCATGGTGGCGTACAGCGTCCCGTAACCCTCGGCCCCCATCCCCAGCGTATTGCGCGCGAACAGCGGCAGCAGCGTCTGGAAGTTCATGCCGAAGGTTGCGACGCCGAGCAGCAGCGCCAGCGGCCAGAGCACGCTCGGGGTGTGGATGGCGTAGCGCAGCCCCTCGGCCAGGCTGCGCCGAACGGTGTCGAAGCGTTCCGGGCGCTCGACCCGATGCAGCGCCTCGGGATCGATCCACCACAGGCCGATGAGGACCGCCACGTAGCTCACCGCGTTGATGCCGAAGTTGAAGGCTGGACCGAAGAACGCCAGCGCGATGCCCGCCACTGCCGGCCCGACGACGCGGGCGAGGTTGAAGCTGGCGCTGTTCAGGGCAATGGCGTTGACCAGGTCACGCCGCGGCACCAGCTCCGCGGCGAACGCCTGCCGCACGGGCATCTCCACCGCGCTGGCGAAGCCGAGCATCGTCGCCAGCAGCATGACGTGCCAGATCTGCACAACGCCGGTGATGGTCAGCGCGAACAGGATCACGGCCTGCACCGCCTTGACCACCGAGGTGACCATCAGCGCCTGGCGCTTGTCGACCCGATCGGCGAGCACGCCGCCGAGCGGGGCCAGGAACATCGGCGGGGTGAACTCCAGGGCGAGCACCAGGCCCAGCTGCAGCGGTGAGCCGCCGAGCAGCAGGACCAGCCACGGCTGGCTGACCGACTGCATCCAGGTGCCGACGAGGCTGACGATCTGGCCAAGCCAGTAGTAGCGGTAGTTGCGGTGATGGAGCGCAGCCAGGCCGCGCCGGAACGGGCCCGGCCCCTCGCCGCTGGACGGCGGCAACGGCCCGTCACCCTCGTTCGGCCCGACCACGCGCAGGCGCGGCGGGACGGCGGCAAGGACTCGGGTAAGGGCAAGGCCGGGGCTGAACATTGGTTAGCAATGCTAACAACAATTCGGCTTGGGCGCCACTGCCGGCCGTCGCGGTGGCCGGGTGGGCTACGATCCCCGGCGACCGATGCCGAGGCCGATCCGGCTCGCCGCCGGCTGGTCAGTGGCCCTGCTGGCGGCGTTCCTGCTGAACCTGGCGATCCCGCGGCCAGCGGCCGCGCCCGACGCGGCCGCCCTGACGCCCAGCCGCTCCCCGCTGAACCACAGCGCGGCGCCGTCCCTCACCGAGCTGCCACCGGTCGCCAGCCCGGCGCCGGGCGACAGCGGCGATGGCGGGGCGCTGCGTCCGGTCGAGCTGGCGCCGCTCTCCGCCGGCCAAGCCGCTGCGCTCCAGGCCGCCACGGACCGCGCCCGCGTGGCGTTCGGGCTGGATGCCCTGGCGATCGGCGTCTCGCTGCACGGCAGCGCCGGCTGGACCGGGGCGAGCGGCCTGGCACGGGACGGCGTCACGCGGCTGGACGGCGACTCCCCGTTCGCCATCGCCAGCATCACCAAGACCTTCACCGCCGCCCTGGTCCTGCAGCTCGTCGAGGAGGGACGCCTCTCGCTCCAGGATCGCGCCGCGGAGCTGCTGCCCGGCGTGCGCGTGCCACCCGACGTGACCGTGGCCGAGCTGCTGCGCCACACCTCGGGGATCGCCGATATCCTGCCGACCCTGCGCGACCCGCTCAATGCGGACATCGGGCGGATCTGGACCCCGGCCGAGGTGGCCGAGAAGGTCGCACCACCGTGGTTCGCCGCCGGCCGGGCATGGGCCTACTCGAACACGAATTTCGTGCTGCTGGGCATGATCGCGGAGCGCGTCGGCGGCCAGCCGTTCGACGTGCAGCTGCGCGATCGGCTACTCCGGCCGCTGGGCCTGGGACACACCGGCGTGCTGCTCGGCCGTGGCGCGCCGCCGCTGATGGCCGCGTCGTGGGCATCGGCCTTCGGCACGGCCGGGAGCATGTACGCCAGTGCGCACGACCTGCTGGCCTGGGGCGACGCGCTGTACCGCGGCCGCGTCCTGGCGCCCGCCTCCCTGCGCCGGATGCTCACCTTCGAGCGCCACGCCTACGGGATGGCCGCGGAGACGATCCACGTCGGCGACCTGACCGGCTACGGACACTCGGGCCTGCTGCGCGGCTACACCTCGCTGCTGGTGCGGCTGCCCGGCCCGGACGTGACGCTGACCGTGATGGGCACGACTGCGCTCTTCGACCCGGCGCGGCTGCTCGCCCATCGCCAGGGTGACCAGCCCTCGATCCTGGACCTCGCCCGCCGCTACGCCAGGCGCGCCGCGGCCTGACCTCAGGCGGTGGGCGCCGCCGCGGGGAAGAGGAGGTCGCGGATGACCGGCAGCGGCGGCGAGCCGTGGCCCAGCACGGACTCCAGGAACGGCCGATACACGAATTCGCGCCCGTCGGCGTCGGCGCGGCGTCGGGCCTCGGCCTCCAGCGCCGTCATGCCCACGCTGCCGAGGAAGTACTCGCACAGCTGGGTGGACGAGAGGCGCGCCCGATCCCACTTGTTGACCGCCTCGCCCTCCTCCTGAAAGCCGCCGGTGACCATCAGCTCCATCGCTTCGGCCTCGGTCATGCTGCCGGCGTGGATGCGCAGGTCCATGAGGGTGTTGGTGATCGAGCGCAGATAGAACTTCCAGTGGACCAGCATCAGCGCGGGGTCATCGGCGCCGTAGCCAGCGTCCATCATGACCTGGGTGATGTAGACGGCCCAGCCCTCGGCGAAGACGCCAGACCAGAAGATCGCGCGCACCAGCGAGGTGCTGCGGTTCGCGTAGGCGAGCTGCAGAAAATGGCCGGGGACGGCCTCGTGGACCGTCAGCAGCCGGAGCTGCCGCATGTTCTGCTCGCGCAGATACGACTCCCTACGCTCGTCGCTCCAGTCGTCGGGCATGGGCGTGATGGCGAAGAACGAGTCGAGTCCGCGGTCCAGCGGACCGGGCGGGATCAGCATGGCGCCGCCGAAGGCGCGCAGGAACTTCGGCGTCCACACGATCTGCATCGGCTCCTCGGGCAGCCCGATCAGGTCGCGCTCTCGGATGAATGCCTCGATCCTGCCCGTCTCGGCACGGCAGAAGTCGAGCAGCTCATCGGCCCGCGGATGCTCCGCCGCAATGGCATCCAGGACGCGGCGCACCAGCCGGTCGCCCTCGTCCGGCATCGGCTCGTCACCAACCCACGCGGGCCACAGCTCACGGGCCAGCCGCACCATCTCGCCCCGAACGCGGTCGTAGGCCGATGCGGCCCGTGCCTCGAGCTCATCCGGCGTCAGGTCCGTCTTGAGCGCGTGCCGGAACTTCTGGCCGTAGAGCTCGGCCCCAAGCCGGAAATCGCCGGTCGCCCGCGGGAGCAGCTCGCCACCCAGCCAGTCGCCGAACGCCCCCACCGCCCGCTTCGCCGCGTCGGCCGCGGCCGTCACCTCGTCCCGCAGGCCCGCGTCGACGTCACTGGCTTCCTCGATCGCGGTGTCGGCCAGGTCGGCGATCCCGGGCAAGCGCTCGATCGCCTTCTCGGTGTGCAGCCGGCTGGTGGGCCGTGCGCCGCCGGCATCCAGGCGGGCGCGGGCCTGGTCGAGCGCGGCCGGCAGCGCCCTGAGCCGGGCGGCCATGCTGCGCAGCCGCTCTTCGCGCGGCGCGAAGTCGCGCGCGATCAGGCTGAACAGGCCGGCGCCGAGCAGGTAGACGTAGCTCAACGGGTTCCACGAGGCCTCGTCGAGCGTCGCCTCGTCGAAGCGCATCGCCGCGACCTGGGTGCGCAGGATGCGCCGATCGGTCCGCTCGTCAGCGCTCAGCGCGGCGTCGTCCAGCGCCTGCAGCTGGCTGTCGGCCGCTGCGAGCCAGGCGAGCCGATCGCGACGGCCGGCATCGGACAGGTCGCCCCATTCGTGGTCGTGGGCGTGGTTCCCCTTCTCGGTGGCGAGCACGGGGTAGTGGGCGAAATAGCCGTCGAGCAGGTCGTCGACGACGGCGCGGAACTGCAATGCCTTGCCTCAGCGGTGCAACGGAAGTTGTCCGGGAGCAGCCATGCTAACAAGCAGGATGCGCTTTCGTGCTCCGGCTGCTAGCCTGTCGGGACCGTCGCGGGGGGAATCCGAATGGCACATCGGAGGCCACACATGGGCATCCGCGAACGGAAGAAGGCCGACAGCCGGCGCACCCTGATCGACGCGGCGGCCAAGCTCTTCGCCGAGCGCGGAGTCGAGGCGACCACCATGGACGACATCGCCCGGGCCGCCGGCATGAGTCGCACCTCGGTCTTCAACTACTTCGGCTACAAGGAGATGATCCTGTGCGAGATCGGTGCCCGCTACGTGGCCGAGGTCTCAGCGCCGGTCATCGACGATCTGGACCGGCCGCCTGACGTCCTCTTCCGCGAGGTCGCCGGCCTGCTCGCGGCAGTCGCGACCCGCGAGCCGGCGCTGATCGCCGCCGTGGCACGCGAGACGACCCATCCGGATCCGGTCCGCCGCCGCCGTGCCCAGGAGACGATGCGCTACCCCGCGGTCGTCAACCTGATGCTCGACAACCTCGCCGCCAGCGGTGCGCTCCGCCATCCTGAGCTGCGCGAGTCCTACGGCAACCAGCTGGTGGACCTGCTGGGCGGCGTGCTGGTGCGCGCGGCCGGCGCCCTGCCCCGGGAGCGGTTGCGGGCCGAGATCGAGCACACCCTGGAGCTTTTCATGGGCGGCGCCCTGGTCCCCGCGGCACAGCCGGCCTAGCGCTCTCGCTCCCGCTACCCTTCCCCAGGTGAGCGACAACATCTGCTACCGCGACGCCTACGCCCGCGAGATCGAGGCCGATGTCGTGGCGGTGGACCCGGAAACCAACGCGGTGCTGCTGGATCGGACCGTGTTCTACCCCGGCGGCGGCGGCCAGCCGGCGGACCGCGGCGTCCTCGAGGGCGTGAGCGGCGGCTCGTGGGCCGTGACCGGCGCCCGGAAGCGCGACGACGACATCTGGCACGCGGTCGACGGCGAGCCGCCGGCCATCGGCACCCGGGTGACGGCCCGGCTGGACTGGGAGCGCCGCCACCAGCTGATGCGCACCCACTCCGCCCTGCACGTGCTGTGCGGCGTCGTCTGGCGGGACTACCAGGCCTCGGTCACCGGCGGCAACATGGAGCCGCTGGCAGGGCGGATGGACTTCGAGTTCGAGCGGATGCAGGCCGATCTCGTCGCCGAGATCGAGCGCCGCGTGAACGAAGAGGTCGCCGCCGATCACGAGATCCGCGTCGCCATCCTGCCGCGCGACGACGCCTTTGCCATCCCGGATCTGATCCGGACCAAGATCAACCTCCTCCCGGAGGGCATCCAGGAGGTCCGCACCATCGAGATCGTCGGCCTTGACCTCCAGGCCGATGGGGGCACGCACGTCGCCCACACGGCGGAGATCGGGCACGTGCGGGTGGCCGGCTACGAGTCGAAGGGCCGCATCAACAAGCGCATCCGCATCGCCGTCGAGGATGGAGATTGAACCGATGGAAACCTGGCAGGCGATCAACACCATCCGCGTCGTGCGCGAGTTCAGCGGCGAGCCGATCTCCGAGCACGACCTGACGCGCATCCTCAACGCCGGCCGGCGAACGGGCTCATCCAAGAATCAGCAGCACTGGGCCTTCGTCGTGGTGCGTGAGCGTGAGCATCTCCGCGAGCTGTCGGCGGT
>DASSNX010000042.1:0-13858 GCA_035701185.1 Candidatus Limnocylindria bacterium | reverse complement strand
GCTGCGGCGGCTGTGGCGTGGCACCGACCGCCAGCTGCGCCTTCTCGCGGGGCGCGCCGGCGGCGGACTGGCGGCGCTGCGGGTCGGCGACGACCGGGACGCGCTGGCCAACGACGCCACGCTCAAGGATCGGGTCGAGAGGGAGCTCCTCGGCGACCCGGCCGTGCCGAAGGGCGGCATCAACATCAACGCCGAGCAGGGCATCGTCGTGCTGCGTGGCGAGGTGCCCGACGAGGCGATGCGCGCCGCCCTCGAGCGTCGGGCGGCCCAGGTTCGCGGGGTGTGGTACGTCGAGAACCTGCTGCACCTTCCGGGTGAGCCGGCCATGACCCAGCGCTAGGGCGCGCCCTCCGCTCCCAACAGGACGTGCTCGCGCGGCAGTCCGCGCCGCCACGCGTCGGCGGGCATGGCCGCCTTGCTCTCCGGCTGGACGACCTCCAGGGCGAGGGCGCCCTCTCCGGTCGCCACCTCCGGCCACTCCCCGGGCAGCACGGCGCCGATCGGCACTCCGTCCACGCCGGGCGTCGGGTGGGCCGCGCGGATGTGGAGCCGCCGGCCGTCGAGCGTGGTCCAGGCTCCCGGCCATGGCTGGAGCGCCCGGACCTGGCGGTCGATGACCGCCGCCGGCTTGCGCCAGTCGATCCAGCCGTCCCTGCGACGGAACGGCCGCACCAGCGTCGCCGACCGCTCGTCCTGCGGCTGCGACTGCAGCTCTCCCGCCGCCCAGCGCACCAGCTCGCCGGGAACCACCTCTGCCGCCACCGCGGCCAGCGTGTCCTCCAGCTCGGGCGTCGTCTCGCGGCCGGTGAGCGGCTGCGGCCACTGCGCCACGATGGGGCCGCCGTCGAGCTGCTCGGTCATGACCATCAGCGTCAGCCCGCCCACCGGGTCGCCGGCCAGGATGGTCGCCGCCACCGGGGCAGCGCCGCGATGTCGCGGCAGGAGCGAGGGATGGACGTTCAGCGGCGGCCGCGGGAAGGCCTCCAGCAGGTCGGTCGGGACGAGCTGGCCGTAGGCGGCGAGCAGGAGCCCATCGGGCGCGAAGTCGTGAAGCAGCGCGCGGCCCTCGTCCGAGCGCAGGCGGCGTGGTGCCTCCACGCGCAGGCCATGCTGCCGGCCCCAGTCCGCCACGGCCGACGCGCGCCAGCGCAGGCCGCGGCCGGCCGGCCGGTCCGGCTGGCTGATGACCAGGAGCTCATCGGCTTCCGCGCTGAGGCGCTCGAGGAGCGGGACACCGAAAGGGCCGGTGCCCAGGAAGGCGATCCGGCCCAGCCCACTCATGCCCAGCGAGTCCCGCTGGCTCGCTTCGCGCTCAAATGCCGGCCGTGGTCTCTTCCTCGATCTCGCTGTGCTCGCTGACGCGGACCAGCTCCTCCATCGATTCGAGGTAGTCGATGTAGAGGATCCCGTTCAGGTGATCGATCTCGTGCTGCAGCGCCCGCGCGAAGAGCTCCTCGCCCTTGACCCGGAACTCCTTGCCGTGGCGGTTCCGGGCCTTGACGGTGACCTTGGCGGAGCGCTTCACCTCGGCCACGAAGCCCGGAACGGAGAGGCAGCCCTCCCAGTCCACGATCTCGCCCGAGGCGCGGATGATCTGCGGGTTGATGAGCTCGGTGACGGTGTCCTCCAGCTCGATCACGGCGACCTGCAGCGGGACGCCGATCTGGTTGGCGGCGAGGCCGATGCCCGGCGCATCGCGCATCGTCTCCAGCATGTCATCCAGCAGCCGATGGAGGGAGGCGTCGAACTGGGTGACCTTCTTCGCGCGCTCCCGCAGGATCGGCGCTTCGGCGGTCAGGATGCCGCGAATGACCATGGCCGCATTGTACCGATGATCAGAGCAGCGACTCCGGGTCGACGTCAATCGCCACGCCAGCCGGAACGCGCTCCAGGGCGGTGAGCCGGGAGGCGTCGTCGGCGGCACGCAGCACGACCTGGAAGCGCCACCGTCCCGCGCGCCGCGGTACGTACGACGGCAGTGGGCCGTGCACGTCGATCCCCGGCAGCGCGACTGCCTCGGCGGCGGCGCGGCCGCGAGCCTCCGCCCGTTCCCGGTCGGGATCGGCCACGAGCAGCCGGGCCAGGACGGTCGCCGGCGGATAGCCGAGCAATCGGCGACGGACGAGCTCCTCGTCGGCGAAGCCGTCAACGTCCAGGCGGGCGGCGGCGCGGACGGCGTAATGGTCGGCGGCATACGTCTGGATCAGGACGCGCCCCGGCAGTGGACCGCGGCCGGCACGGCCGGCGACCTGGGCCAGCAGCTGGAACGTCCGTTCGGCGGCGAGATAGTCGGGCAGGTTGAGCGTGACGTCGGCGGCGATGACTGCCACCAGCGTGACGCTCGGCAGGTCCAGGCCCTTGGCGGCGAGCTGGGTGCCGACCAGGACGTCGACCCGGCCCTCGCGAAAGTCGTCGTAGACCGACTCGAACCCGCGGCGCGCGGCCAGCGCATCCGAGTCGAGCCGCGCCACCCGCAGCCCCGGAAAGCGCGCCGCGAGCTCCGCCTCCACGCGCTGCGTGCCGGCGCCGAAGTAGCGGATCCGCGGGCTGTGGCAGTTGGGACAACGGTCCGGCGGGTCGGCGGCTCGCCCGCAGTGGTGGCAGCGCAGCCGCTCCCCCGCCGAGTGGTAGACGTACGGCAGGTCGCAGTCGGGGCAGCGCAGGCTCTCGCCGCAGTCGCGGCAGAGCACGAACGAGGCGGCACCGCGCCGGTTCATCAGCAGGATCGCCTGGTGGCCCGGGGCATCCAGCTCACCGAGCGCCTGCTGCAGCGTGCGAGAGAAGATCGAGCGGTTGTTGCTCGCCAGCTCGTCGCGCATGTCGACCAGCTCGATCGCCGGTGTCCCGCCGACCCGCCGCTCGCGGAGCCGTGCCCGCTCCAGCAGGCCGCCGCGCGCGCGGGCGATCGTCACCACGTCCGGCGTGGCCGTGCTGAGGATCAGGCGCGCCCCGGTCAGTGCCGCGCGCCGACGCGCCGCCCAGCGAGCGTCATAGCGCGGCGTCCGGTCGGCCTTGTACGCGCCGTCGTGGGCCTCGTCGACCACGATCAGCCCGAGATCCGATAACGGGGCGAAGACCGCCGTGCGCGTGCCGAGCACGACGCGCGCTTCGCCGCGCAGGATCCGCCACCATTCGTCGTGGCGCTCCCCCGCCGACAGGCCGGAGTGCAGCACGGCCAGCTCGGCGCCGGCGGCCGCGCGCAGGCGGTCAGCCAGCTGCGGGACCAGTGACACCTCCGGCACCAGCACGATCGCCGTCCGTCCGGCGGCCAGCGTCTCGTCGAGGGCGGCCAGGTAGACATCGGTCTTGCCGGCGGCAGCCACACCCTCCAGCAGCAGCTCGCCACCGACGGGCAGCGCCCGGATCACCGCCAGGGCGTCGCGCTGCTCCTCCGCCAGGTCCCCGGCGCCGCCACGACCCGGCGCGCGGTGGCCCAGCGGGTCGCGGTCGACGTCCCGCCACGCCAGCTCGGCCGCGCCGATCGCCGCCAGGCGGCGGGCCGGAGCCAGCAGGCTGCCGGCGTCCACTCCGAGCTCGGCCGCGAGCTCGGGCAGGGTCCGCTCTCCATCGCCGAGGGCGGCAAGCAGCGCGTGCTGGAGCGGGGCCCCGCGTCGCGGCGTGGCCCCGCCGGGGACGGCGCGCAGCACGCGGACGCGTCGCGCGCTGACGCCGGGTGGCCGCAGCGTCCAGTGGGCGCGGACCGTCCCCGCTCGTCGCAGGGCCTCGAGCCAGGCGTCCCGCCCGCGACGCGGGGCGAGGCGCAGCAGCGCGGCATCCGAAACCTCGCGCGACCCATCGAGCAGCGGCTCCAGCCCGGCGGGCAGCTCCCCGCTCTCGGCGACCGCCCAGCGACGCTCCAGGCGCGACTCGAGCCCGGGCGGCAGCATGGCGGCCAGGGTCGTTCCCACCGGCGCGCGGTAATAGGCCGCGATCTCCTCGGCCAGCGACAGCAGGTCGGGTGTCAGCATCGGCCCCGAGACAATGGCCTCCACCGCCCGCAGCTCCTGGTCGGGTCCCGGCGGATCAGGCGCGCCGGACAGCAGGTAGCCGAGCGCCAGCCGGCGGCCGTATGGCACCAGCAGCAGGGAGCCGGGCTCGGCGGAAACGAGCCCATCGGGCCAGTGGTAGGTGAAGGTGCGTTCCGGGCGATCCGCGATCGCGTCGACCGCCACCCGCACCGTTGCGGCGGACGCCACCGGCGCTGGGCTCAGACCCGGACCTGGCGCGGCGGCTCCCGGCGAGCCTCGGCCTGGATGATCTCCCAGATCCGATCTGCGGCGGCGTCCGGGTGGCCGGTCTCGTTGACGATGACGTAGTCGTAATTGCCGCTGGAGGCCATCTCGATCTCCGCGTTCCGGCGCCGCACGGCCAGCGACGCCTCGTCCTCGGAGCCGCGGCCGAGCAGCCGTTCGGCCAGGTCCTCGATCGACGGCGGCATGACGAAGATCAGCAGCGCATCGGGCACGCGCTCGCGCACGCTGCGTGCGCCCTGCGGATCGATCGTCAGGATCGCGTCGCGGCCGGCGGCGAGAATGCCGCGCACCTGCTCGATCGGCGTGCCGTACCAGTTCCCATGCACCTGGGCCGACTCCAGCAGTCCGCCCTCGGCGCGCATCCGCTCGAAGTCGGCCAGTGACAGGAAGTGGTAGTGCACCTTGTCCACCTCGCCCTCCCGCCGCGGCCGGGTGGTGGCCGTCACGATGGGCACGACCTGCGGACGCCGGCGGGCAAGCTCGGCCACGATCGTCGACTTGCCGACGCCCGATGGACCCGACACGACGACCAGCATCGGGTTCGGGAACGTCATCCGCTTCTCGGCTTCGACGTCCGGCGGCAGAGTCATCGGCTCATCCATTCCCCACCTCCGCGTCGAGCAGCGCCGCCCCCACGCCCCGCGGCAACCGGTCGTCGACGATGCCCGCCGCAGCCAGCGAGGCGGCCAGGTCCGGCGGCAGCTCGCTCCACGCCCGCAGCCGGGCACCGTCCAGAGGGCGGTCCAGGGTCAGGCTGGCGGCGTGCAGGAACTGGCGTCCGAGGCCGCCGGGCCCGATGCCGCCGGCGTAGCGGAGGTCGCCCGCGATCGGGAGCCCGAGATAGGCGAGGTGCGCACGGATCTGGTGGGTCCGGCCCGTGCGCGGCGCCAGCGACAGCAGCGTGTACCCGCCGCCATTTGCCAGCACGCGGTATTCGGTGACCGAGTCACGGCCACCCGCCACCACCGCCATCCGCTGGCGGTCGCGCGGGTCCCGGCCGACGGGCGCCTCGATCCGGCCCTGCGGGGCGGGCGCGGCGCCGCGGATCAGCGCCAGGTACTCCTTGTCGATGCTGCGCTCGCCGAACTGGCGCATCAGGCTCGCCTGGGCGGCGTCCGTCTTGGCGACCAGCAGCAGGCCAGAGGTGTCCTTGTCCAGCCGATGGACGATGCCCGGCCTGCCCACACCGGCGATCGAGCCGAGCGGCTCGCCGCGGGCCTGCGCCCGGCCGAGCAGCGCGTTCACCAGCGTCCCGGAGCCATGTCCTGCGCTGGGATGGACGACCAGGCCGGCCGGCTTGTCGACGATGAGCATCGTCTCGTCCTCGTACGCGATGCGCAGCGGGATGGATTCCGGCCGCAGGCTGGTGTCCGGTGGTGCCGACAGCTCGACCCGGAGCCGCTCGCCGCCCCTGAGCCGGTCGCTGGCCCTGGCTCGGCGCCCGTCGACGCGCGCGCGGCCGTCAGCGATGAGGCGCTGCGCATGGGCGCGGCTGATGCCCGCCAGGCTGCTGACCACCAGGTCGAAGCGGCCCGGCGTCGCCTCGCCCTCCACCGTGCGCGCTTCGGCGGTGGCCTCGCTCACGCGTGCGCCTCGGTCCGGTGCGGCTCGAAGAAGGTGAGATAGATCACCAGGGCGCCGATGCCACAGAACATGGACGCGTCGGCCACGTTGTAGGTCGGCCAGCGCAGGTCGCCGATCCCCATCGACAGCCAGTCGGTGACGTAGCCCAGCCGCACCCGGTCGACGAGGTTGCCGATCACCCCACCCAGGATCACGCCGAGCAGCACCTGCAGCCACAGGCCGCGGTCGGCGAAGGCGCGGTAGAAGTAGACCAGCATCCCCAGCGCGAGGACGGTGACCAGGTACATCAATGGCAGCGCCCCCTGGAAGAGGCTGAAGGCGGCGCCCCGGTTCTGGACGTGCCAGATCATCACCAGGTCGCCGACGACCGGCACCTGCTGGCCGACGTCCAGGTTGGCGACGACCAGCGCCTTGGTCACCTGGTCGGCCACCAGGACCAGCAGGGCGGTGACGCCCAGGGCCAGCAGCCGGCCACGCGGCTCGGTGGTCGGCGCCTGGCTGCTCATCGACCGATGGTACGCGATGCCGTCGCTCAGGCGCGACGCAGGCCCAACGTCAGCCGCCGCCCGCCGTCGTCGAGTGCATCGCGCGCATCGGCGCCGTCCGGCGGCTCGTCGCCCAGGTGCAGCTCGGTGGCCAGGATCTCGTCGGCCAGCCACCGGCGGTGCGGCGCCAGCCGGCCGGTCAGCTCGGCGTCACCGCCGATCCAGGCCTCGACGCGGTCGCTGATCTCCAGGCCGGCCGCCTTGCGCAGGTTCTGGAGCCGATGGGCCACTTCCCGGGCGAGGCCCTCCGCCTCCAGCTCATCGGTCAGCGCCGTGTCCAGCGCGACCAGCAGGTCGCCCTCCTCTGCCACCTCGTGGCCCGGCCGGGCCCGGGCGGTGAGCTGGAACTCGTCCGGCTCCAGCTCCACGCCGCCGACCGCCACGCGGCCGCCGTCCAGGAGCTGCCACTCCCCGGATCGGGCGCCGGCCATCACCGCGCCGACCACGGCCCCGCGCCGCGGGCCGATCACCGGCAGCAGCGGGAAGAGCGTCCGCTCGACCATCTCCGACTCGTCGGTCAACACCTCGACCGCCTTCACGTTGAGCTCGTCGATGACCTCGCGCGTCAGCGCCGCGGCCACCTCCGGGTCAGCGTGCAGCCTGCCGCCACTGGCCGCCGGCAGCTTCACGCGCGCCGCGGCCAGCGGTTGGCGAGTCCTGACCCCGGACGCCGCACGAGCCGTCCGTCCCAGCGCCACCACCTGGCGCGCCAGCGCCACCGACTGCTCCAGCGCGGTGTCGCGCGCCGCGCTGTCCGCCTTCGGAAAATCGGCCAGGTGCACCGAGTCCGGCGCGGCGGCATCCACCGCCGTCACCAGGTTCTGCCACAGCGCCTCGGCCAGGTGCGGGATGAACGGGGCGACCAGTCGCGACAGGTCCACCAGCACGCGGTGCAGGGTGGCGTGCGCGGCGCGCTTGTCGTCGTCCAGCTCGCCCTTCCAGAAGCGGCGCCGGTTGCGGCGGACGTACCAGTTCGACAGCTCGTCCACGAACCCCTCGATCGCCCGCGTGGCACGCTGGGCGTCATAGCCGTCCAGCGCCGCTGTCACCTCGGCGGTCACCGCGGCCAGCCGCGACAGGATCCAGCGGTCGAGCAGCGTGCGCGCGGAAGCCACGCCTTCGGCTCCGTCGGCCCCATCGGCTCCGGAAGGTGGCGTCCAGCCGTCCAGCCGCGCGTAGGTGACGAAGAAGCCGTACGTGTTCCACAGCGGCAGGAAGAAGCGGCGCACCTCCTCGTGGGCCAGGTGGTAGCCGAAGTTCATGTTCACCGCCGGGTTGGCGGACATGAACATCCAGCGCATGACGTCGGCGCCGATCTCGGCGGCGGCGTCGTCGAACCAGATCGCGTTGCCCTTGGACTTGTGCATCTCCTCGCCGTGCTCGTCGCGGAGCAGGGCGTAGCCGAACAGCGTCTTGAACGGCGGCCGACCGGTCATCATGGTGGACTCGGTCAGCAGGGCGTAGAACCAGTTGCGGAACTGGCCGGGAAAGGACTCGGTCACGAAGTCCGCCGGATACCACTCCGCCCAGTAGTCGCGGTCGGTCGTCCAGCCCAGCGTCGAGAGCCCCACGATCCCGGCGTCCAGCCAGGGATTGCCAACGTCGCGGATGCGCTGCGCCCGCCCGCCGCAGGCCGCGCATTCGATCTCCACGGCGTCGATCCAGGGACGATGCGGGCTGTGGCCCTCGAACTCGTCCCAGCCCGCCACCGCCCGCTGGCGCAGCTCGTCGGGTGAGCCGATGACCTCCCAGGCATCACACTCGGTGCAGGCCCAGATGGGCAGTGCCAGCCCGTAGTAGCGCTTCTTGCTGATCATCCAGTCGGCCATGTTCCGCAGCCAGTCGAGCTCACGCTCCTCCAGGCCGATGCCTTCCGGCAGCCACGTCGCGCTGCGGGTCGCCTGAGACAGCTCGGCGCGGAGCGGGTCCATGGCGATGAACCACTCATCGACCAGGCGGAAGACCGCCTGCGTGCCGCAGCGCCAGCAGACCGGATACGAGTGCCGGTACTGCTCGCGGCGCACCAGCAGCCCCTTGGCCGCCAGATCGTCGGCGACCTCGCGCGCCAGGTCGGCGCCATCAGGGTCATCGGCACCGGCATAGCGGCCGGTCTGCCAGCCGAAGCCCGCCTTGAACCGACCGAACTCGTCGATCGGGTCGATCACGGCCAGCCCGAACTGCTTCGACAGCGCGAAGTCCTCCTGCCCGCAGCCCGGGGCGATGTGCACGATCCCGGTCCCCTCCTCGTCCGACACCTCGTCCCACGGCACGACCCGGTGCTCGACGCCCGCGGCGGCCGGCAGCTCATCGAACGGCCCGGCATAGCGCAGGTCGACCAGCTCGGCGCCCCTTGCCTGGCGCACGACCGGCGCGTCCGGCGCGATGCGCGGCAGCGAGCCGTGGCTGAGCCACCAGCGGCGGCCGTCGGCCCCCTCGACCAGGACGTAGGTGAGGTCCGGATGGACCGCCGCCGCGACGTTCGACGACAGCGTCCACGGCGTCGTGGTCCAGACCAGCAGGTCCTCGCCGTCGTGCCCGTCGCTGGTGATGGGCAGCCGCACGGTGAGCGACAGGTGCGACAGCTCGCGATAGCCCTCGGTGGCAAGCTCCATGTTCGAGAGGCCGGTGCCGCACCGTGGGCACCACGGCATCACGTCGTGGCCGCGGTAGACCAGCCCGCGCTGGTGGCAGGTCTTCAGGAAGTCCCAGATGGCGTAGTTGTTCTCGTCCGAGTTCGTGTAGTAGCTGTGGTCCCAGTCCATCCACATCCCGAGCCGGATCGACTGCTCGGTGATCTGGTCGGCGAAGCGCTGCGTGCGGGCCTTGCAGTACTCCACGAATCGGTCGACGCCGTAGGCTTCGATGTCGCGCTTGTTCTTGAAGCCCAGGTCCTTCTCAGCCTCGACCTCGATCCACAGCCCCTGGCAGTCGAAGCCGTTCTGGTAGCGCTGCCGCTCGCCGAGCATGGTGTGGTAGCGCTGGTAGAGGTCCTTGTACGTCCGGCCCCAGGCGTGGTGCACGCCCATCGGGTTGTTGGCGGTGATCGGCCCATCCAGGAACGACCAGCGCCGCTCGGCGTCGGCATTGCGCGCCAGGTAGCGCGCCATCGTGTCGCGCTCGCGCCAGAGTCGGATCATCTCCTGCTCGAGCGCCGGCACGTTCAGCTTCGGATCGACCGCCTTGAACAATTCCCTCTCCATCAACAAGAAACCCGCCCCGGAACTCATCCGGGACGGGAGCGCCTGCTCAGGCTTCCCGCGGTACCACCCGCGCTTGGCCGATGTCTCCGCTCCAGCGGCGATCGACCCACTCAGCCGCCACGGGCTTCCACGCATGGGAGGCCGATGGCGTCGCCGGTGCCTATCGGGTGGCGTTACCCGGGAGGCGTTACCACGGCCGTGCCGCTTGGCGCCTCCGGCTCGGAAGGGATGGCCCGTCGTCCGGCCCCTGCCCGCTCTCACCGTCCGGGCTCGCTGCGGGGAACCGCTCTCGACGCGGGCGCTGTCTTCGTCGCAGCCGCTCGTTCGCTTGTAAGTCGAATGATACCGTGCCGGGCGGTCCGCTAGGCCAGCAGCGCCCGCGCCACCAGCCCGACGCCGAGCAGCGAGGTGATCGTGACGAGACCCAGCAGCCGCGGGAACCAGACGCGGGCCACCACGCCGGCCAGTGCCGCCGCCGGACCGCTGGCCAGCAGCGCGGCGGCAACCGGCCGCAGCTGCGCCGGCGGCATATCCAGCCGCTGCTGCGTCGCCGCCGCTATCCAGACGCCCACGGCCGCCAGCACGGGAAGCACGAGGATGACGAAGTCGCGCAGCCGCTCTCCGGAGACCTCGAGACGCGGCCGGCCGACGTGGACCCGCGGCCGCGGGACGCGCACCGCCGGCAGGCTGACCGAGCGCCGCGCGGTCGGCCGCTGAGCGGCGGCCAGCAGGGGCTTCTGCGCCTCCTCAGCGGCGATGAACGTGGCCATTCGGGCCGCGTCGGCCGCGGCCTGACGCTCCGCCTCCGCCGCCTGGAGCGCGGCGGCCCGCTGTGCGGCCAGGCGCTCCTCCAGGATGGCGCGCTCGATGCCGGTCAGGACCCGGCCGGGACGCTCGTCACCCTCGGCCGGCGCCGGCACGGCGGGCTCCGGAGCGGGCGGTGGTAGCGGTACGTAGGCGCGGGCGCGCTCGGCAACCTCGTCCAGCCGCTGCTGGATCCGCGCGGCCGCGGCCAGCGCGTTGAGCAGCTGCTGCTCCGAGGCCGGGGCTATCCCAACCCGACCATGATCGGTGGGCACCAGGATCATCGTGTCGCTGGGCGCCATGCGGACGAGCTCGATCGTCTCGTCGCCGCGGAGTCGGGCGCGTCCCACGCCCCAGGCCAGGGCGGCGAGGCTCGGCCGCAGGCGTGCGGCTTCCGGGCCACGCAGCGGGACCCGCGTCACCGGACCGCGCACCAGGGTGTAGCGGCGCTCGCCGCCCAGCCGCCGGACGCGGAGCGTCGCCACCTCCACCTCGAGACGGATGGAGAGGAGGACCAGCCACAGAACGAGGCCAAGCAGCGCCACCAGCGCGCCGGCGGCCACGAGCGCCAGTCCCCACGGCTCAGTCCGGAGCAGGCCGGCGCCGACGGCAACCGCCCCGGCGGCGAGGAGGATGACCGGCACCACTGCCAGCCGCCGGCCCGAGCGGGCCAGCGGAACCGGGGCGATTGCGACGGTTGGGCCGCTCATCGTCTGCTCACGCCTTCTCCGTCACGCGGTACTCCAGGTACCGCCCGGTCAGCAGCCGCGTCTGGGCGTCCAGGGCGGGCAGGTTACTGAAGAAGACGCCCACGAACGGCAGGCCGATCCACTGCACGTAGCTCAGCAGCCGCGGGAACCATCCCCACTCGGCCGGCCGCGGCGGGACGATGCTGTTTTCGACGTAAACCAGCACGCCCAGGGCCACCAGGCCAATCGACAGCATGGTCGAGGCGTAGAGGGGCAGGTTCTGGCCGAGCGTGGTCTGGGCAAACGCCGGGTTGAGGACCAGCGGCACGGTGGCGCCGAAGGTGATGACGATCGGGGCGATGGCCCAGTTGATGTGCTCGCCGAACAGGTTGATGATCCGCCAGATCCGCGACCAGAGGCTGATCTCGGTGTGCTCGATGGCGTTGCGGATGACGTACGGGATGTCGGTCACCCCCCACGCCCAGCGGCGAGCCTGCAGGTACTGGCCGGCCATCGAGCGCCAGTAGCTGCGCGCCCGCACCGCGTCGCCATAGATCGGGATGAACAGCGGCACCGCCCGGAAGCGATCCCCGTAGCGGAAGAAGCTCTTCCAGTAGAAGCGGCTGTCCTCCGGGATCGCGTCGGTTGCCCAGTAGCCGACGTCGTGGACCAGGTGCAGCGTGGTCGAGTAGGAACCGAAGCTCTGCAGCTTCTCGGGCAGCACGCTGCGCCACATCTGCAGCTGGGTCAGCACGGCCGCGAAGAGGCGCAGCAGCAGCGGGACCTGCCAGATGTTGTTGTGGAAGTACGGGATCGGCTGATAGAGCTGGGTCTCCCGGTTCTCATCGGTCAGGTGTGCCCAGGTCAGGTAGTTGAAGTACTGGCGGTGGACACGGTAATCGGCATCGAGGTCAGTGACCAGGATGCGGCGCGGGTCCATGCCGCCGTCGCGGACCAGCTTGCGGTAGAGGTAGCGCCCACCCCAGGCCATGGCGCTGCTCTTGCCCACCACGATTCCCGGCTCCAGCGGGTCGAGGATGTGGATGAAGTCGGCGAACGCCGCGCCGAACTCGGCGCGCAGGGTCTGGACGTTGGCGATTCCATCGGCGTCCGTCTCGCGGGTGATGATGGCGCAGATCTTCCGTTCGGCCGGCCAGTCGGCGTTGGCCAGCGCACGGACCGTCTCGCGCAGCTTCTCCAGCGGCTCGGTGTAGGTCGGGATCAGCGCCAGGTGGGTGTACTCCCGCCAGTCGGGCGGCGTGTCCGGCAAGGCCTCCAGCGCGTCCAGGTCAGCCAGCTCGCGCTCCAGACTGACGCGCTCGTCCCCGGCCGCCGTGGCGGCGTTCGCCACGACACCGATGGCGCCGCTGGGACGGCCGCTGAGCGCCGACAGCCGGCGCAGGACGGCCTCGCGCCGCGTGCTCGGGTCCTCCAGCCCGCGCAGCCGATAGCCCCAGTCGACGGCGAGCACGCGCTTGATGCGCCGGTAGGCCACGATCACGGTCGCGCCGAACCACAGTGTCCGTGTGAGCCAGTAGAAGTCGAAGCTCAGGACGAAGTACGCGACCAGCCAGGGCGAGCTGAAGCTCAGCCAGATGGGCGCGACGATGATGACCCAGCTGATGAAGCCGGGCACCATCTCCAGCAGACGCTGAAGCAGCCGATGTCGATCCTGGTCCTGCGGCTCGGACATGTGCCCTCGTCCGGGTCGCGGCCGCCGTCGGGCATCGGCGGACCGTCCCGTGATGTCAGTAGACCGGCGTCAACCAGTCACGATACGCGTCGATGCGGCCGCGCACCGCCTCGAAATAGAGGTCGTGCATCTGGCGGCTGATCGGCCCAGGCCGGCCGTTGCCGATCGGCCGGCGGTCGATCTCGACCACCGGCGAGATCTGCGCCCCGGTGCCGCACAAGAAGACCTCGTCAGCCATGTACAGCTCGGTGCGGTCGATCTGCCGCTCCTCGACCGGAATCTCCAGTCGCTCGCGCGCCACGGCCATCAGCCGCCGGCGGGTGATGCCCTCCAGGATGTTGTCGGTGACCGGCGGGGTGATGAGCTTGCCGCCACGCACGATGAACAGGTTCTCGGCGCTGCCCTCCGACACGTGGCCGTCCTGGGTCAGCACGATCGCCTCGTCGAAGCCGTTGAGCTGGGCCTCCGACTTGGCCAGCGCCCCGTTGACATAGGCGCCGGTGATCTTGCCGCGCGCCGGGATGGCGTTGTCATCGGTCCGGCGCCAGGAAGAGACCTGGGCGCGCACCCCGCCCTCGGTGTCAATGTACTGCCCGAACGGAATGCCGAAGATCACGACATCGGCGTCCAGGTTGTGGAGCCGGACGCCGATGGTTTCGCTGGCCTTGTAGATGAGCGGGCGGATGTAGATGTCCTCCCGTAACCCGTTGCGCCGGAGGATCTCGACGGTGGTCGAGGCCAGCTGCTCGGCGGTGTACGGGATCTCCATCATCAGGAAGCGGGCGGAAGCCTTGAGCCGCTCGTAATGCGGCAGCAGGTCCAGGGCGTAGAGCTGGTTGTGGTCCCCGTTCCAGTAGGCACGGATTCCTTCAAAAACGGCGGTTCCGTAGTTGAACGCGTGGGTCATGACGCTGACGCGCGCGTCACGGAGCGGCACGATCTCCCCCCGGAAGAAGGCCCACAGCTCAGCCGTTGGATCGGCCGCGGCGGTGGCGGTCGGGGCTCCCTGCTTCAGCACGAATGTCTCCTCATGTGCTTCCCGCACGTGCTTGACGCCGATCCCGGCGCCACTGCCAGTATACCCGCGCCC
>DASSNX010000041.1:0-8964 GCA_035701185.1 Candidatus Limnocylindria bacterium | reverse complement strand
GTCTTGTAGTAGACCAGCGCATTGCCGATGCCGCTGAACGCCAGCCAGGCGAGGGCCGCCGCCACGATGGCGACGGCCAGCAGCACGCCCCAGCGCCGCTGGCGCGGCGGGGCCGCGGCCCCCGACGTCATGCCGGGCGATCGGGCGCTGGTGGAGCGGCGGATTCCGCCTCGCGGCGGATCTGGAGCGATGCCCGGCGCGCGGCCGACAGCCGGCGAAGCAGCAGGCCGGTGTACAGCGCCACCCCGCCCAGGATCACCCCGTAGGCAGCCACGATGAAGCCCAGGTTCTCCATCACACGCGCTCCGCGGCGCCGTCCGTCGGCGCGACCGGGGTCCGTGCCGCTCGCCGCGCCGCGCTGATCCGCCCCAGCCGGCCGTGCTCCTCGATCTGCCACTCGATGCGCGCCAGCTGGTAGCGGCGGATCATCAGCCACGCCCAGGCCAGCGTGAACGCGACCACCATGCCGACCAGCGCGACGACGAACAGGGCGGGCGCGGCGGGATGCAGCAGCTTGTCGGGCGAGCCGAAGGTCGGCCCCTGGTGCAGGCCGCGCCACCACTCGACGCTGAAGTGCACGATCGGGATGTCCACGGCGGCCACGATGCCGACCACCGCGGCGCGCGCCGCGCGACGGTGGGGATCATCGGTCAGGCGTCGGAAGAGCAGGTAGCCCAGGTACAGCGCCAGCAGCAGGGCCGTCGTGGTGAGGCGCGGATCCTCCCACTGCCAGAAGACGCCCCACACCGGCTTGCCCCACATCATGCCGCCCCAGATGGCGAAGGCGGTGAACATGACGCCGATCTCGGCGCCGGCGACCGCGATTGCGTCGAGCCGGAGGTCTCGTTTCCAGAGGTAGCCGATCCCCGCCAGGGCGGTCACGCCGAAGCTCAGATAGCCGAGCCAGGCGGAGGGCACGTGGACGTACATGATGCGCTGCGCGTCGCCCTGGTTGACGTCGGCGGGCACCAGGAACAGCGCGTTCAGGGAGGCGGCCACGACCGCCACCAGCGCCACGATGCCCAGCACCCGAGTCCCCATCACTCCTCCAGGAGGTGGCCGTAGGTCGTAGCGCCGGCAACCACCATCACCACGTCGAACACGAGCAGCAGCTGCAGCCAGGCGGCCAGGTCGCCCAGCGGGTTGCCGGCCAGTGCCGCGGTGGTGGCCTTGACCGTGGCCAGCAGCAGCGGCGCGATCACCGGCAGCATGAGCAGCGGCAGCATCACCTCGCGTGCCTGCATCCGGACGGTCACGCCGGCATAGAAGGTCCCCACGGCCGCCAGGCCGATGGCGCCCAGCGTCAGCGTGGCTGCCAGCGCCAGCCAGGCCGGCGCCAGGTCGATCCCGTACAGGATGCCGACCACCGGCAGCAACACGCCGCCGAGCACCAGGATCGCCGCGAAGCCGGCCAGCAGCTTGCCGAGGTAGATGGCGTGGCGCCCGACGGGGTAGCGCGCCAGCTCCTCGAGCGCCCCGTCCTCCGCCTCGAGCTGGTGCAGCCGCGCGACCGTGAGCAGCGAGCCGAACACGATGGCCAGCCACAGCAGGCCGGGCGCCGCCTCGGCCAGGCGCCGAGCATCGGGCCCCAGCGCGAAGCCGAACAGCAGCAGGACCAGCGTCGCAAAGAAGAGCGTGGAACCGGCGATCTGCCGGCCGCGCAGCTCCGCGCGCGCGTCCTTGCCGGCGATCGCCAGGGCCACGGCCGCACCGGCCCGGAGGTCGTTCATGCGTTCGCCACCGGCAGCGCCTGGCCCAGCATCGCCGGCGCCGTCTCGCTGACACCGCTGCCGCCGGTCTGGACCAGCAGACCGCCGTCGAGCCGCGCCCAGCCATCGGCCAGGCGGGTGACGCGATCAGCCTGGTGGGAGGCGACCAGGACCGTGGTGCCCGCAGCCTTCCAGCCGGCGATGAGCTCGTCCACCAGGGCCATCCCATCGGCGTCCAGGGTGGCGTGCGGCTCGTCCAGGAGGACGACGGACGGTGAGCCCAGGAGCAGGCGCCCGAGCGCCAGCCGGTGGCGCATGCCGGCCGAGAAGCCGCGCACCCGCCGGTCGGCATCGGCTGTCAGGTCGACCCGGCCCAGGGCTGCGCCCACCGCTGCGGCCGGATCGGGCAGCGCCCGCATGGCGGCGGCGAAGCGCAGGTTCTCGGCCGCGGTCAGGTCGTCGTACAGGGCGGTCGCGTGGGAGAGGTACGCCATCCGACCGCGGACGAGGTCCGGCCGCTCGGCGACGTTGACGCCGTCGACCAGCGCCGTCCCGAAGGACGGGCGCAGGGTGGTGGCCAGGATGCGCAGCAGGGTCGTCTTGCCCGCGCCATTCGGACCCAGCAGCGCGACCGTGGCACCGGCCTCGACGCGCAGCGAAACGCCGGCGAGCGCAGCGCTCCGGCCGAACAGTCGCGCCAGCTCTTGGGTGGCGACCGCCGGTGGCGGAGTCTGCTCGCGTGTCCGGGGAGCGACGTAGATGGTGGTCTGCGGCATGCTCGACGCACGGGGGCTGACGGTCGTGGGTGGGCAGAGTGTGAGACCTGCCCGCGGATGGCGTCAAATCCGCTGGGGCGCACAATGCGTACCTGAATCCAGCGCCGTATCCGGTGCCGTATCTGGTCTGGGCGTTCATCGCGCAGCCTGGACGGGGCGGCCGGTGGCGCCCTCATCATGTAGTGAAAGGTCATGCGCATGATCCGACCTCAGGGGCATCGCTGGATGCCGGGCCTCGCGGCCGGGCTGGGGACGCTGCTGCTGGCAGCGGCCTGCACCACCGGCTCGGCTGGCACCTCATCGGCCACGGCCTCCGCCGCGAGCACCGCGGCCAGCGCGAGCAGCGCCGCAAGCGCGAGCGAGGCGGCCGGCCAGAAGATCGTGATCTCGACGCTCACCAACTTCGGCGGGCTCGACGAGATCACCGTCAAGGCCGGCGAGCCGCTGACGATCTCGAACGTGACGTCGGTGCCGCACACCTTCACCCAGGGCGAGAACGGGCAGGCGGCCGACAACCCGGTCGTCAACGAGACGATCCAGCCCGGAGACCAGGTGCCGGTCACGTTCGATGCGGCCGGTGATTTTCACGTGACCTGCACGATCCACCAGGCCATGAACATCGAGGTCCACGTCGAGTAGCGCCGGCGGACCCCATGCAGCACGCCGAGCGGCGTGGCCCGGTTTCCGGGACCACGCCGTTCCCTTTTCGGAAGCCTTCAGCTCGTTTGCGCCGCTCTGGGGCCGGTGCTATCGTCCGCCGCCTGATGGACGCCGGGCTCCAGGCCGTATCCGCCCCGCCGCACCGTTCGCGCGCCGAGCGGCGGGCGGCGGCGCAGCGAGCCGAGTGTGCGGCCACGGCCGCCCTGACCATCCTCGGCCAGAAGTGGGTCCTCCGCATCGTGCGCGAGCTCGGCAGCCGGACGCAGCGCTTCTGCGAGCTGCAGGACGCGCTCGGGGGCGCCAACTCGGCCACGCTTTCGCAGCGCCTCAAGCTGCTCGAGGACGAGGGCCTGATCGACCGCCGGGCCGTGTCCGAGACGCCGCCCTGGGTCGAGTACTCGCTGACCGCCAAAGGGAGCGACCTGCGCCGAGCGATCGCCGGCATCGACCGCTGGGCCGATCGCTGGGCCTCTCAGCAATGAGCCACCCGGTCGCCGAAGAGCGCCCGGTCGAGCACGGCGACGCCCTCAACCTGATCCGCACCATCGTGGCCGAGGCCCCGGGTCCCGAGGCTGCTGCGCAGCGCGTGGTCGAGGCGCTCCACGACCGGTTCGCGCACTACGACTGGATCGGCATCTACTGGGTCGACCGCGAGGCCGATGAGCTGGTGCTCGGCCCCTGGATCGGACCCGAAGCCACCGAGCACACCCGCATCCCGATCGGCGTCGGCATCTGCGGCGCGGCCGCGGCATCGGGCCAGACGGAGATCGTGGCCGACGTTGACGCCGATCCCCGCTACCTCGCCTGCTTCACCAGCACCCGCTCCGAGATCGTGGTGCCGATCTTCGCCGACGGCCAGGTCATCGGCGAAATCGACATCGACGGATCCGACACCGGGGCCTACGACGAGACCGATGCGCGCTTCCTCGAGGAGGTCGCCGCGCTGCTGGCTCCGCTGCGCCAGCACCCCGATTCGGTGGGCGGCCGAGCGTAACCGAGCTCGTAGTCGCACAAAATGGCCGACCCTGACGACCGTCCCGCCGCCGAGCCCGGCCGCTTCGAGGAGATCTACGACGAGCAGGTCGTGTCGATCTACCGGTTCATCTATGCGCGCGTGGGGAACAGGCCGGATGCGGAGGACCTCACGGCCCAGGTCTTCATGCGCGCCGTCGAGCAGCTGGACACGAGCCGTGACCGGGGTCAGATCGTGAGCTGGCTGTACCGCGTCAGCCAGAACGCCATCAGCGACTACTGGCGGGCCTTCTACCGGCTGCCGATCATCGGCACCGACCAGGTGGCACCCGGTTGGGAGCCGGCGCAGCCCGGCGAGGTGCGGGAGCGCCCCGGCGAGGGCCAGGTGGCCACCCAGCGGGTGCGCAAGGTGCTCGCCCAGCTGCCGGCGCGCTACGCAAAGGTCCTCGAGCTGCGCTTCCTCCAACGCCTGACCGTTGCCGAGACCGCGCGCCAGATGGGCATCAGCCACGGTAACGCCAAGATCCTGCAGTACCGCGCGCTGCGCAAGGCGGCAGCGCTGGGTGACTTCGATGGCTGAGCTGGACGACGCCGCCCTCGAGCCGCGCGCCGAGCGCTTCGAGCACTACCTCGATGCCCTGCTCGCGGGCGGCCGCCCCTCCCCGGACGACATCGAGGACACCGACGAGGCCGAGATGGCCCGCTTGGCCGCCGAGATGTCGGCGGCGGCAGACCCGGAGCACGGCGCGCCGGACCCCGCCTTCATCGAGCAGCTGCGGGTCCGCATGCGGCAGGCGGACGAGGGCATCGCCGCCGTCCAGGAGCCGCTCCCCGTTCGTCCGGGCATCACCGGCCGCGCCGGACGCGTGCGCGTCACGCGGCGGCAGCTGCTGACCGCGGCCATCACCGGCGCCGCCGGCATGGCGGCCGGCGCGGCGGCCATGACCGTGGTGCGTCCCGTCGAGGCCACCCAGGGGCTCATCTGGGACGACGGCACCGGCCTGGTGCCCAGCGGCTTCGACTGGGTCAGCGTGGCGCTGGTCAAGGATGTGCCCGAGGGCGGCGCCCTGCGCTTCAGCACCGCCGCCTTCGATGGCTACGTGGTGAAGCAGGACGGCGAGATCTGGGCGCTCAGCTCGGTCTGCACCCACATGGGCTGCACGCTGCAGTTCCGCTCTGGCTTCAACGACCTGCGCTGCCCGTGCCACGGCGCGAGCTTCAACCTCGAGGGGCAGCTGGCCAACGGCCGCAGCGGGTGGAGGCGCAACGGCGGCTACCGCGGCGACCAGAAGCCGTACGCCATCGACCTGCCCGACCTGGTGCGCCCCGACGTCCAGGTCCGCGACGGCCACGTGCTGGTCAAGACGCCGAGCTTCTAGGCGACGCCGGTCCTTCGGCGCTAGCCCCCGTTCAGGGCCTGCAGCAGGTATGCGATCAGGTACGGCGTGGCCAGCGCCACGAACACCGCCGCCAGGATGACCCCGGCGTACATCAGGTAGCGCAGGTCGGGCGGCGGCTGGCGCTCGGGCGGTGGCTCCGTTCGGCGGGACAGGAGCCGGGGCCGGCGTGGCGGCTGGTGCTCGTAGGGATGCGGGCGCAGGTCGGGCACGACGCTCAGGCCCCCTGCCCGATGCCCTCGACCACGGCCCGCAGCCGCGACCGGCGCTCGTCGACCTCGGCGGCGTAGCGGCGGATGGCCTCGAAGATGTGATCGGGGCCGAGGTGCGCCTCGTCCATCACTTCGTCCACCGTGCCGCCGGTGCGCCAGCGGTTGTCCCAGTCGCTGGACAGCGAGTACTCGGCCGCCAGTGGCCCGTCCACCCAGTCGCGCATCAGCTTGAAGGCTCGATTCGTGACGGCCATGCCGTCCCAGCGATCGCTCTCCGACCGGATCCGGTCGCGATAAGCCGCATCCTGCAGGTTGAACAGCTGCGGGCTGATGGCGGCCACGATCCGGACGTTGATGCCCGCCTCGTCCAGGCGCGGCAGCACCTTGACGACGTTGGCGGTGGTGACCGTGCCCTGGACGTAGACGGTGCCCGCGGACGGCGTATCGCTGCGGGCGGGTCGCAGGACGTAGGCCCCCCGCGCCGCCTCCAGGTGCGAGTCCATGCCCAGCGCGGCGCGGTCGGGAATCTCGACCGATGGCCGGGTGAGGTGCAGCGCCACGATGTGCGCGTCGCAGCGCAGCGCGGCGGCGAGGACGACCGGGACCTCGTTGTACTCCCACGGGTGCAGGTCGATGACGTGGCCCTCGGGGAAGAGCTGGGTGACGCCGGTCTCGTAGATGCCGAAATGGGTCCGCGAGTCCTCGGCCGTCTCGGGCCCCGAATGGCCCGCCACCCAGATGACCTTGCCGACCTTCAGCTCGCAGTCCTGGGCCAGCTGGCTGAAGAGGCGCAGCGGCCCGTACTTCAGGTACGAGAAGGAGCCATAGGTCGAGCAGGCGCCCCAGAACCCGTTGAAGGAGGTCATCGGGTCATCGGCCAGGTTGACGGTGGCGAGCCCGGCCATCAGCCCCGCGTTCGTGAACTCGGTGATCTCCTGCGGCAGCAACGAGCCGCGGACGTTGGTATCGCGGTTGTACCAGCCCCAACCCGGGATGTCCTCCCAGTCCTTGGCGAAGCCGGCGATGTTGGTCGACTCGGCCAGGTCCGCGCTGCAGGCGATCACCAGCGGCCGGTCGTACTCCGCCCGGGCGGTGGCGTTGACCCACGCGCCCCAGGCCGCCAGCGCGGCGCGGTTCGGCGCCTTCTCCCCCGGGCTCTTCCACATCGGCTCCGGATAGGCCGATACGTCCGTGAAGCGGGGGTCGTCGAAGATCTCGGCCCCGCGGCCACCAAGGTTGAAGCCCTCGACCCGGTCGGGAACCCTGGCGGCCACCTCGACCAGCCGGTCGCTGATCGCGTCCACCACCTCCGTGCGCGCTCGCAGCACGCCCATGGCGACCTCGAAGTTGTGGCGAGCCTGCGCCTCACGCTCGGCGGCATCGGTGGGAGCCGGCTCGTCAACGCCGGCGTACTCGACGCCGTGGCGCGCCATGAACTCCTTGCGGACCGTCCAGAACTCCGGCGAGTTCATGGGATGCGGCGTGCCGTGGCTCTTGTTGTCGTACTTGCCGTAGCCACGGCCCTTGCGGGTCTTGAACCACGCCATGGACGGCACGCGGTCCGGGTTGGCACCCCGGGCTGCCTCGAGCACCGCCCGTGTGACCGGCTCCCACTCGGAGCCCTGCGGGGTGCCCGTCACGCGCCAGCCGTAGGCCTCGAACCAGCTCTCCGGGGTGCCGTGCACGACCGAAGAGATCGACGGGTCGTCGATGCCGTAGTCGTTCCAGTCGACCAGGAAGACCAGGTTGGAGAGGCCCAGTCCCCAGGCCGAGTTGCGCGTCTCGTGGCTGGCACCCGGGGTGAGGCCGCCCTCGCCCTCGACCACGAAGACCTTGACCTCCTCGGCGCCGGCGAGCTTCAGCGCGACCGCCTCGCCGGCGGATGGCGGCATGCCGTGGCCCGAGGGTCCGGTGTTGAACTTCAGGAAGAGGGTCTTGCCCTCCATCTCGGCGTGCCCGGGCAGCCCGCCGCGGCGCCGCAGCTTGAGCAGGTCCTCCCAGGTCAGCGCCCAGCGGCCGTCATCGGGGAAGGCGAAGGCGGGGTCGGAGTCGCGCTCGGCACGGGCCCGCAGCGTCTCGTTCAGGACTGCCAGCGTGGTGTAGACCAGCGGCACGGTATGGCCGGCGCTGAGCACGAACCGGTCCGCGAACTGTCGCCACGGGCGGCGGATGTCCCAGCGCATCGCCCCGGACAGGAGCAGCGACAGGAAGAGGTGGACCTTCGAACGCGAGCCGCCGGGGTGGCCGGACTGGCGGTAGTTCAGGGCCAGGTCGATCGACTCGTCGATGATCTCCTTGATCAGCTCCCAGTCGTCGAAGGACCCGGTCGCCCGCTGGTAGAGCTCGTCGACGAGATCCGGGCGGGTGGCCGTCATCAGACGGCTGCCGGCGCCGATCCCGCGCCGACCAGCTCCCCGGTGCGCTCGAGCTTGGCCAGCGATTCGCCGATGCGCTCCAGCGCACGGCTGATGTTCTCGCGGCTGTTGGCATAGCTGAAGCGCAGGTAGCCCTCGCCGTAACGCCCGAAGGCGGTGCCCGCCAGGCCGCAGACACCGGCGTCATACAGCAGGTGGTCGGCGATCTCGGCGCTCGTGCGCCCGAAGCTGGAGATGTTCGGGAAGGCGTAGAAGGCGCCGTGCGGCATGACGCAGCTCACCCCCGGGATGGCATTGAGCCCCTCCACGATGAGCCCGCGCCGCGCGATGAACTCCTCGCGGAACGCCATCGGCTCATCCTGCGGCCCGGTCAGCGCCGCGACGGCCCCGGCCTGGGCGAAGGCGTTGGTGCAGCTGACGCTGTTGATCACCAGGCGGCTGAACGACGGCTGCAGCCACTCCGGCACGATCCCGTAGCCGAGCCGCCAGCCGGTCATCGCGAAGGTCTTGCTGAAGCCGTCCAGCGTGATCGTGCGCTCCGCCATGCCGGGCAGGGTCGCGATGCTGAGCAGCTCCCCCTCGTACTGCAGCCGCCCGTAGATCTCATCGGCCAGGACGACCAGGTCGTGCTCGATCGCGATGCGCGCGATCTCCCGGATGTCGTCAGCCGACAGGGTGGAGCCGGTGGGATTGTGCGGCGAGTTGAAGACGATCAGCTTCGTGCGGGGGGTGACCAGCGACTCGACCTCCGCCACGTCCATGCGGAACTCGTTCTCCTCGCGGAGAGGCGCCGGGACCGCGGTGCCGCCCACGTAGCGCGCCATCGACTCGTAGATCGGGAAGCCCGGGTTGGGGTAGATGAC
>DASSNX010000040.1:0-4608 GCA_035701185.1 Candidatus Limnocylindria bacterium | reverse complement strand
CCACTCGTCGCGCGTCCGCTCCCCGGAGGACGTGGCCACGCTGGCGTCACTGACCCCGGCCATGGACCGGCTGATCGTCCCGTCGGACTCGATCCTGGCCAAGATCCGCGCCGAGGGACGTGGGGAAGCGGCCTATTCGGTCGTCCCGAACGGCGTGGATCTCTCCCGCTTCGCTGCCCCGGCTCCACGCTGCGCGCTCCGCCGGGAGTCGCACGTCCCCGGCTCGGCCGTGCTCGTGGGCGTGGTGGCGCGGCTCGAGCCCGAGAAGGGGCACACCCACCTGGTTGCCGCCTGGCCCGATGTCGTGGCTGCTGCCCCCGACACCTGGCTGGCGATCGTGGGCGAGGGCTCCGAGTGCGCGGCCCTGCGCGAACAGGCGGCCGCGCTGCCCGCCCCGGCGCGCGACCGCATCATCTTCACCGGCCGTCGCGAGGACGTGGCGGCGCTGACCGCTGACCTGGACATCGCCGTGCTGCCCTCGCTGCGCGAGGCGCAGGGCATCTCCATCCTGGAGGCCATGGCGCGTCGGGTCCCCGTGGTCGCTTCGGCGATCGGCGGCATTCCCGAAGTCGTGGCCGATGGCGTCTCCGGCCTCCTCGTGCCACCGGCCGACCCCGGCGCGCTGGCCGCCGCCATTGCCCGTCTCGCGACATCCCCGGCGCTGCGTGCCCGCATGGGCGACGCCGGCTACCGGATCGTGGCGGAGCGCTTCAGCATGGAGGCCCACGTCCGGCGGATCGAGGCCATCTACGACGAGGAGCTGGCCCGAGCGGGCGCTCTCGCCACCCCGGGGAGCGGCCCTGCGGCTCACCCCGCCGAGCGCCGGCCGCGCGAACGGGCAGCCCTGGAAGTGCCCCCGCTCTAGGACCCGGGGCTCGCTGTTCCAAGCGTGGCATCCAACGGACACGGAGCGGCTCATATCGGCCCGATTCGGGCCTCTCCTTCGCCCAGAGTTGCTGGCAGACGCAACTTCCGGACGCCAGACTGAGGGTCCTTCTCCGTTGGATGCTCGTACTGGAACAGCGGAGCCGGCGAGGGACCCGTTACGCCGCCATCGGCTCCGGACAAAGACCGGCCCGAGGGGAGACGGGGGCTCCCTTCGGGCCAGTGGGGTTCGGGCCAGCAATGCCGGCCGCCGGCTAGGCGGCGGTCCGGTCCGGAATGCGCAGGATGGCGTTGATCAGGATCGCCACCAGCAACCAGCCGATGATCGCCACGAAGGCGGCGAAGTCGATCTGGCTCTGGCCGGTCAGCTGCATCTGGTCGAGGCTGAAGATGCCACGGAACGGTGCAACCAGCGGCTCAGAGATGGCGTAGATCGCGTCCACGATCCCGTTCCCCTGATTGGCGCCGAGCGCCAGGAAGAGGATCCGGATCGCGATGACGGCAATGATCACGCCGAAGATCAGCCAGATGGCGCGCCGAATCGGCGCGAGCGGGCTGGCTGCCACGGCCACCGGCTGGCCGTAGCTGTTCACCGGCGCGTTGACGTTCACCGGCTCACCGGTTGCCGGATCGACGGTCGTGTTCGGCGGATAGGTCATGTCCCCCCTGACGGTGCAATGTGCGTGCCAAGGGTGGTGCGTGGAATCAACGGCCCTCGCTCAGCCCGTGCTCCCCGAGCAGCGGCACGAAGACCACCGGCTCCAGCGGCTTGCTGGCGTACTCGTCGCCGTTGCGCACCACCAGGGTCAGCCACTGGTGCTCGCGGTCGCCGACCGGCATCACCAGCCGGCCGCCGTCGGGACTCAGCTGTGCCAGGAGCGGCAGCGGGACCGATGGAGCGGCGGCCGTGACCAGGATGGCGTCGTAGGGGGCGTTCTCCGGGAAGCCACGCGTCCCGTCCCCCACGATCAGCCGCACGTTGGGGTACCCGGCTCGCAGGAGAGCTTCCCGGGCACGCCGATGGAGTCCTTCGTGGCGTTCCACGCTGGTGACCACTGCCCCCAGCTCGGCCAGGATCGCGGCCTGGTAACCACTCCCCGTGCCGATCTCCAGCGTCCGCGCTCCGCGCCACCCCTCCGGGCGTCGCGGCCGCGCGGCGTCGGTCATGAACGCCACCACGTACGGCTGCGAGATCGTCTGCCCGGAGTCAATCGGGAGCGCCTGGTCGCCGTACGGCACCTCGGATTCCACGAAGAGCTCGCGCGGCACCGTGCGGAAGGCGCGCAGCAGCTCCGGATCGCGCAGGCCCCGGGCCTCGATCTGGGTGGCGACCATCTCCTGGCGCGCATCGGCCAGGCCCTTGGCCACCTGGTCAGTGCGGAAGCGGCTGGCGCGGCGCCACCATCGGCTCATCCGTCGGGCGCCCCTGCCTCAAAAGGGAACGGCCGCGTCCCTCGAGACGCGGCCGCCATCCGTTGGTCCGCCCTCAGGCGGCTCCGCTGGCAGCGCTGGTGGCGGTGCTGGACTTCCGGCTTCTGCCGTTCGTCTTCGTGCTCGAGGCTTCCTGCGTGGCGGCCTCGTCCGCATCGGCCCCCGAGTCGAAGGCGCCGAGCGTGGCTGCATCAAGCAGGTCGTTCAGGAGCCGATCCGCCCGCTCGCGCACCATCCGCCGGGTCTCCTTGCCGGAGCGGGGTGCGAGCAGGACACCGACCGCCAGCCCCATGAAGAAGAAGCGGATTGCGATGCGTACGCGGCTGAACATCTGGCCCAACCCTCAATTCGTGCGAGTGGGGAGGATACCACCGACCCTGCGCCTTCCCCCTGCACGCCTCCTGCCAGCACGGCTGAGGACGCCGGGCACAACAACCGCCTACAGGACCACGACCCCGTTATGGGTTGGCGCCTCACCACGCGCCAGCGCCGCCATGACTGTCCGTGTGCCGAGAGGGAACTCCGCTGTCAGCAGCGTGGCGGCGTCGTGCAGCATGTGTCGGTTATGACGCGTGTCAGCAAGCAGCAGGATGAGAAGATCGACGCCACTGTCCATCTGCTTGCGGTGCTCACGCCTGAGCAGCGCCTGCAGATCGCGGACTCGCGTCTCAGCGATCACGCCGATGCGTATCCCGACGACGACCAGAAGGACATCCCACGCCCGCTGGTCGCCTTGCGAAACGGGCGCTTCCAGCCGGCGAACGACTGCGTTCGGCAGCCGTTCGAGAAATCTGCCGATCAACGCCACGTGAGCCGCGTCGCGCAGACGGACGGGCCCAGAGAAGCATTGGAGCTTGAGCTCCAAACCGACGACTGCGGCGAGCCGTGCAGCCGTGACGAAATCGGGATATGGCGGTTCGCCAGCTTCGTACCTACTCACCGCTCGCTGCGACACACCGGCCGCGACAGCGACGCGCGCCTGGCTCAACCCGGCAGCCAGCCGCGCGTTCTTGAGCTCGTCGGCGTACAACCGGACGAGCCACCGTCCGCGAGAAGTGCCGATCGAGGCCAGGCGTTCCTTGGTTGGCATGGAGGCTGATGTTGCCGCCGGCCGATTACGCGGCGGTTAGCCGTCGCTTAGCCAGTCACCGGCTGAATGGACGAACTTGCGGACCGAATCGACCCTGCGGACCGAATCCTTCGACATTTCAGCCAGTCCATGGCTGAACGGTTGGGCGAATCACGTTTGAACCGCCGAATGGACCTGCTCTTTCGTCCATTCAGCCACCCAGTGGCTAAGACGGTCGGCAAGGGCATCCCGATGGCGTCCGGCGTTGTGACGGCGCGCCACTAGACTCCCCGGGTGCAGCTGACGAAGTCCCTGGGCGTCCTCCGCGAGCGCAACCTGGCCCGATACATCGCGGCGGTCACCGTCTCGCAGCTCGGCAGCGGGATGGCGACCGTCGCCCTTGCCTTCGCCGTGCTGGAGTTCGGCGGCGCCACCGACCTGGGGATCGTGCTTCTCGGCCGCGAGATCCCCGTCGTGGTGTTCCTGCTCCTCGGCGGCGTCTTCGCGGATCGGCTCAGCCGTCGCACGATCATGGTCGGCAGCGACCTGGCCAAGGGCGTGGCGCAGGTCGGCACCGCCGCGCTCCTCTTCAGCGGCACGGCCAACGTGTGGAACATCGCCGCCCTGCAGGTGGTCTTCGGCGTGGCGGCCGCGTTCTCACGCCCGGCCATGGTGGGCATGGTCAAGGACTCGGTCAGCGACGAGCACCTGCAGGAGGCCAATGCCCTCCTCCACCTGTCGAGCAGCGTGCTGCAGATCGTGGGGCCGGCGCTCGGCGCCATCGTGGTCGCGCTCGGCAGCCCCGCCACCGCTATCACCGTCGACGCGGCCACGTTCTTCGTCAGCGCGGCCCTCATCTCGACCATGCGCCTGGCGCCCGTGGCTCGCACGGCAGCCAAGTCCGTCCTCGGCGACCTGCACGACGGCTGGCGCGAGTTCATCTCGCGGCGCTGGGCGGTGGCCATGGTCGCCAGCTTCGGCCTCTTCCAGCTGAGCTACTTCCCGGCGTTGCTGGTGCTTGGCCCGCTGGTGGCCAAGGACCAGCTGGGCGGTCCGGCAGCCTGGGGCTTGATCCTGGCCGTCGAGTCGGCGGGCTCGGTCATCGGCGGGCTGTTCGCCCTCCGGCTGCGCTTCACCCGCATCCTGGTCGCCTCGGAGCTCTTCGTCCTGCCCGCCGGCCTGCTGCTGGCGGCGCTGGCCATCCCGCTGCCCGTGCCGGCCAT
>DASSNX010000039.1:0-6801 GCA_035701185.1 Candidatus Limnocylindria bacterium | reverse complement strand
CGGACGACCGGATGATCGTCGACGACCGCGACCCGGATGACCGCCTCGCTCACTGCGGCCGCCACTCCAGCGCGACGTGCGTCCCGCCGCCCGGCCAGCGCCGGATGTCGAGCAGGGCGCCGATCTGCTCGGCGCGCTGCTGCATGTTGGCAACGCCGAGGTGGCCGGCGCGCAGCGCGGTCTCGGGCGCATCGGCCTCGATGCCCGGTCCCTCGTCGTCCACGCTCAGCGACACGCCCCCGCCGTCGTCGACGCGATAACGCACCGTGATCGGTGGCTTGCCGTGCTTGACAGCGTTCGCGATCGCCTCCTGCGCCACGCGGAAGACGGCAAGCTCCACGCCTGCCGGAGGGCGGCTGGGATCGGATCGCTCCAGCCGCACCTCGCCCGGCGTCAGCGGCTGGAAGCGGCCCACCAGCCACTCCAGCGCGGGGCCGGCGCCGAGATCGTCGAGCAGCGGCAACCGGAGGTCGGACGTGATGGCTCGCAGCCGCTCTGCCACCGAGCGCGCCAGCTCGGCGCCCTCCGCGTCGCCGGCGGTGTCGAGGCGCTGGACGAGGGCCGCCAGCTCCTGCAGCGCGTCGTCATGGATGTCGGCCGCCAGCCTCGCGCGCTCCGCCTCCACTGCTGCGACCGCCAGGTCACGCTGCCGCTGCGATCGCTGTGCCAGTCCCAGCAGCGGCGCGATCGTGAATCGACGCCAGGCGACCAGGACAAGCAGCCATAGGCCGAGCACCCAGTATGTGGGAGCGTATCCGGGCAGCACGGTCATCGCCGCTCCCGGGGTTAGGCCGATGGCCACCAGGTCGAGGCGGCCGGTGGCCATCGCCGGGCCGCCCGGCGCGTCGCTGGCCATGGTGGCGCCGAGCCCCGGTGCCAGCGCGACGAAGCCCAGCGCGAGGTAGATCAGCAGGCGCGCGCCGGAGTCTCCCAGCTCGTACGGGCCGCCGATGGGGCCGCCGACGGAGCTGCCGCTTACCAGCAGCACGACGGTGCCAACCAGCGCCAGTGAGCCAACGAAGAGGATTCGTCGTCGAATCGGCTCCGGGTGACGCCAGGCCAGGTAGTGGGCGACCGGCAGCGCGGAGGCCGCCGGCAGAAGCAGACGGAGGAGGTACTGCGTGCCGCCTGCGTCCAAGGCCAGGGCCATCAGCGGCGTGGCCACCGCACACCCGACCGGGACCGCCACGCGCGACCAGGCCGGCCCCATCAGGCCTCGATGGAGGGCAACGCTCACGATCGCGCCGAACACCGCGCCAGAGACCACGGCGCCCTGATTGCAGCACGACAGCAGGCCTGCGCCAAGGGTGAGACCGGCGACGACCACCGCCACGGTGTCGCGGCGCGCGCGGAGGCGGGGCGGGTCAGCATCGATCAACGCTTCGGCGTCAGTGGCCGGCGGCACCGGCTGTGCGTCGTGGCGCGGCGTGCGGGCCGTGAGGAACCGAGCCCCGATCCGCCACGCCAGGACCGCGCCGATGCTCAGCCCCAACGCACCGTATTCGAGCATGGGGCTCGCCAGGCTGAGGGCCGCCGCCGCGGGCAGCGCGCCGAGCGCCAGGATCCCCACTCGGGCCGAGGTCGACCAACGGCTGAGCAGAGCGCCGGCCACCGAGGGCGTGGCCACGACCGCCGCAGCCAGCAGGACGAGCTGTCCCTGGACGCCGATGCCGGTCCACAGAAAGAGGGTGCGACCTGCCAGGAGCAGCGCCACCCCTGCGAGGCTTGCAGACGCCCATCGCAGGATGGCAACCCAGGCGCGGTTGTCCTGCAGTTCGGCGAGCGACCACGCCAGCGGCAACGCCCCGAGGGCGGGAAGGGCCAGCCCGCTCGCGATGGTCAGCGGAGAGCCGGCGAAGAGCAGCGGGACCACCATCAACGGCGTCGCGACCGCCACTGCCGCAACGGTCGCATCGGCCGTGGGCGCGTCGCCGGCCCAGCCGCGCGAGACGGCGGCTCCGACCGCGAGTCCCAGGCCGATGCCGACGAGCAGGAGGACCCCGCCCGACCCCAGCCGCGAGGCGACCTGACTGCGGTCCAGGCTCGAGCCCCAGCCGATGCTGCCCGAACCGTCCGATTCCACGCGGACGGCGTAGAGCTCGTCGATCTCCGGCTCGGGCGGCGCATCGCCGGTGGCGAGGCGCAGGCTCCCGCCTGCTTGATCCACGTCTCCGGCATTCGGAATGCCGGAGTCCCGCTGCGGCATCGGAGATCCGTCGCGGCGCCTCAGCTCGACGACCAGGTCCCCCGGCATGAAGCCGTAGTACTCTGCCAGCGAGTCCGGGGCGACATCGGTCACCTGCACGAACCCATCACTCGTGGGACCCAGGCGCAGGCCCATATCGACGTCGCCGAGCATCCAGGCAATCAGCCCGGCAAAGGCAGTGATCGTCGCGATCAGGAGCGCGGCCGCGTCCCGGCGGCGCATGGCTGACCCAGGCATCGACTCGGACGGTAGCAGACGCCTTCACGCCATCGGTTAGGGGAAATCCCGCAATCGGGTGCATGGAAGGGCCCGATAGGCGCGCGGCCATCCGCCCGCCAGCATCGCCGGAGGAGGTGAACCGATGCAGACCATCCGGGCCAGCCTGGTCGCGCTCCCCTTCGTGGGGCTGGCGCTCCTGGTGCTGGCGCTGTCCGCGATAATCGGCCCGGCACAGTGAGCGATCAGCCGATCCTGACCACCCGAGACCTCGCCAAGCGGTTTGGCCGGCGGACGTGGGCCCTGACCGGGATTGACCTGGACGTGCCGGAGGGTGGCGTCACGGCTTTGGTCGGCCCGAACGCGGCGGGCAAGTCGACGCTGATCAAGACCTGGATCGGCTTCGAGCAGCCGACCCGGGGGAGGGTGAGCGTCGCGGGCATCGATCCATGGAAGGACCGGTCGGCGGCGCTCGCGCACGTTGGCTACGTGCCCCAATCCCCAGCCCTCTACGACGCGCTGACGGTGGATGACCACCTCGACCTGGCGGTTCAGCTGCGCCCCGGCTTCGATCGCGCCTACGCCCGTGGCCGGCTCGACCAGCTGGGCATCCCGGTCGCGCAGTCGGCGCGATCCCTCTCCGGCGGGCAGCAGGCCCAGGTCGCGCTCGCGCTGGCGCTGGGCACGCGCGCAGAGATCCTGCTGCTGGACGAGCCGCTCGCCTCGTTGGACCCGCTGGCGCGACGCGAGTTCCTGCACGTGGTGACCGATGCGGTGCGCTCCGGCGGCCAGACGGCGTTGCTCTCCAGCCACATTGTCACTGACGTCGAGCAGGCCTGCGACCGGCTCATCGTGCTGGGTGTCGGGCGCGTCCTGCTCCACGACACGGTGGCGAACGCCCTGGCCGCGCATGCCGTGGCCAGCGGGGAGGTGCCGGCAGGCGAGCGGATCGGCGAATTCGCCGATCCCGGCGGCGCGCGCGTGACCCTGGTGCGCGGCGCGGCCCAGGCCGAATCGGAGTCGGGCGCTGCACGACCCGCCACCCTGGAGGAGGTGGTGCTGGGCTACCTGGCCTCCAGCCGGGTCACGTTGGACTCTGCCGCATGAGCGCTCTGCAACGCTGGCTGAGGCTCGCCTTGCGGATGCAGCGCTGGGAGGTGATCGCGGTGGTGACCGGCACGGCGGCCCTGCTGGGCGCGAGCCTGTTCGTGACGCAGCAGCTCCGCGATCTCGCGGCTGCGTATCCGCGCTGCCTCGACCCGACGACTGTGACGGCGGGCTGCGACGCCTACCACCGCGCCGTCGGCCGGCTCGACATGCCGGCCTCTCTCCTGCTCCAGGTGAGCTGGGCCGCGCCATTCGGCACGGGGCTGGTGCTGGGCGTGCCCCTGGTCGCGCGCGAGATCGAGCACCGGACGGCTTCCCTCGCCTGGACGCTGAGCCGCTCTCGCGTCCGGTGGCTGGTCGGCCGCGCCGCCTTCGTGGTGCTGGTGACCGTGGCCCTGCTGGCGGCGGTGGCCATCACGAGCGAGCTGCTGGCAGCGGCGTATGCGCCCGCGCGGCACCTGGACAGCGACTTCACCTGGTATGGGCGGCGCGGCGTGCTGCTGGTCGTCCGCGGATTGGTGGTACTGGGGCTCGGCATCTCGATCGGCGCCGTTGTCGGCCGGGCACTGCCGGCATTGCTGGTGGCAGTCTTCGGGACCGTCCTGCTGTTTACCGGGATCAGCCTGGCCATGGACCGATGGAATGCCGCGGAAGCCACCGCGCGGCCATATGGCCAGGGCGAATCGGATGCGCTGGCGCTTGGCGCGCGCATTGAGCTCACCGATGGGGAGGTGGTCGGTGACGCGTACCTGGCCAGCCTAGAGAACATTGTCATCGACGCCGACGGCTCGGTCTACTCGCGCTTCGACCCCGACTCGGGGCTGCCGGATCGCTCGAGCCTGGTCGGCCGCTATCGAGAGCTGATGCTGCCCGGCGAGCGCTACCCGCAGGTCGTGGCGCGCGAGTCGGCGGTCGGGATCGGGGCAGCCGTGCTTCTCCTGCTGGCTGCCGGCGCCATCGTGCGCCACCGGAGGCCGGGCGCATGAGGCAGGCAATCCGGCTGGCCTTCGCGATGCAGCGCTTGGAGCTCCGGCTCCTGCTCGCCGCAGTGCTGCTGGTGTCGGTGGCGGCGCTGGGCATCGCCTGGCAGACGCGCGTCCTGCGCGAGGCGCAGCTCGCGTGCCTGGAATCCGCGCCGCCGGCAGTGGAGGGCTCGGTGGAGTCGCCGTGTCCGGGCCAGGACGAGCCGCTCGCGACGCTCGACCGCCTCTCGGCCTTTGCGAAGATGGGGGTGATCTTCACCCCCATCGTGCTGGGGCTTTTCCTCGGCGTGCCGCTGGTCGCCCGCGAGATCGAGTCACGGACCGCCCCGCTGGCCTGGTCGCTGAGCAGATCCCGTCGTCGTTGGCTGCTGCAGCGGGCCGTGCCCGTGTTCGGTGTGATCGCGCTCGCCTGCATCGCGGTGGGAGTGGCGGGCGACGTGCTGGCGCATGCCCCGCCCTGGGTCGAGGGCAGCGATCCGGGGTTCGAGGACTGGTGGGCGCGTGGCCCGCAGGTTGCGGTCCACGGCGTGGCAATCGCTGCGGCAGGCATGGCGATCGGCGCGATCGTGGGGCGGCAGTTGCCCGCCCTGCTGCTGGGCGGAGTCGCGACCCTGGCCCTGTTCGTGGCGGTCACCCTGGTCGACGATGCGTTGATGCGGTCCGCGGTCGAGCCGATTGCGGTCGGCCCCAACCAGCTCGTCACCGGCAAGATCTACGGGTCGGGGTTCCGCCAGGATGCCAGCGGGCGGCTGCTGAGCGACGAGGAGGGATATGCGCTGTTCGGTGACCAGCTGGACGAATCCGGCTACCCGCCCCCGGGCTATTCGATGGTCTACTACCTCGTGCCATCGCGCCGCTACGGCGAGTTCGCCGTGTACGACGCCGCGATGTTCGGGACCGTGGCCGCCGCGGGTATGGCACTCGCCTCCTGGATCGTGGTCCGACGCAGACCGTAGGCCCGAGGCGTCGGTTGAACCCCGTCGCGGTGACAGCCGAACGGCCGGGCACGGGGCCCGGCCGCATCGGCTCCAGGAGAGGCTTGGACTCAGCCGCCGGTGCTGGCGAACCAGGCGCCCGTCGGGCTGGTGACGAACACGATCGGGGCGATGCAGGGATCCGGCAGGCTGACGTCGCCCTCGAAGCGGGCATTGCCGCCGCCATCCATCACGGCGCCCGTGGTGGCCGGGAAGGGATCGGTGATCACGTTCGCGACCATGGCGTCACTGGTCAGGCAGCTGACGATGGCGCGGAACGAGCCGATGGGGTTCGTGCCGACCGCATCGCCGGAGGCAAGCACCAGCCCATGCACCCGCACCACCAGGTGGCCGTTCACGCTCAGCCGGACCCGGCTGCGGCCGACGGTCCACGGGATGCCGCCACCGGGAACACCGCGGATCAGGCTGGCGTTGGTCGACCCGGTGAAGGCCTGCGGCACACCGACCATGGTTCGGGCGCGCAGGATGTTGGCGGTGCCGGCTCCAGCCGGTGCTGCCGCAGCCAGCAGGCCGACGAGCAGGGCGAGCGCCAGGGCCAACGAGAACGTGCGAGTTCGGGACATGGGATCCTCCACGGCGGTGTAAGGCGTCGCTGGTGGGTACGCCGTGTCGCCGGCTTCGGATTCCTGCCACGATATCGGCCAGAGCCGCCCGTCCCCGTAGCTCAGTGGACCAGAGCAGCCGCCTTCTAAGCGGCCGGTCGCAGGTTCGAATCCTGCCGGGGACGCCACGCAGCGCGTCGTTTCAGCGGGCGGCCTGCTCCAACAAGTCGACCGCTATTTGCACGCCACGCTCGCCCGCAACGCGCGCACCCAGGTCGGTCGCGGCTGCCCGGATGGACGCGGTGGTCGCCTGGCCGATGCGTCCTGCCACCGCTTCCGCGGTCAGCTGCGTGATCTTCACGGGTGCCGGGGCCACTCCCAGCCGATGAAGCCGATCCGCCCAGAACGGCTGGTCGCCGACGTGCGGCACCACGACCGAGGGCCTGCCCGCCGCGACCGCGGCGTGGGTCGTCCCGGCGCCGCCGTGGTGGACGATCGCCGCGGCGCGCGGGAATAGGGCCCGGTGGTCCACGCCACCGATCCTCAGCACGCCCTCCGAGGCTTCCGAGCCTTTCGAACCGTCCTGCACGATGGCGCGGTGGCCGGCGTGCCGGATGCCATTGACCACGGCAGTCACGAGAGCGACGGGGCCCGGTGCCGCCATCGAGCCGAAGGTCACCACCACGGGCGGATCCCCGGCCTCCAGGAACGCTTCCACTTCGCCGGGGAGCGCCTCCGGCGGGACCTGGCGC
>DASSNX010000038.1:0-3667 GCA_035701185.1 Candidatus Limnocylindria bacterium | reverse complement strand
AGCGGCGTGCCGCCTCAGAATCCTCGACCCCGATCAGCTCGAGGTAGGGCTCGCCGAGGAACGCGATGCGATTGAACGTGCCGGCGCCGGGATGCCGCCCTCCCGAGGTGAAGGCGATGCCGAGCTCCCGGTCGAGCTCGGCAGCCGCGGCGTCCGGATCGGGCACGGCGATGACGAGGTGATCGATGCCGGTGGGCATGCGCCGGATCGTACGCGACCGATGGTAGGCTGCGGCCGATGACGCCCGACGCGCCACGACCTGGCTCCCACGACCGCTCCACTCCCACCGGCTCACTGGAGGAGTCGGCGGCCGCGCTGTTCGAGGCGATGCTGGCCGCGCGGGACGCCGAGGCGCGCGGCGAGGAGGGCAGCCGGGCGCTGGGCGACTTCTATCGGGCGGTGATGACCGCCACGCTGCTGCTGCCGGTGCCGCCGGAACACGGTGACGAGGCGAAGGCGGCGCTCGAATCGGCGGTGAACGACGATGCCGAGGTCGAGATCAGCGTGATGCTGGCGGCCGATGCCGATGGGCAGGCGATCAGCGTCTGCTTCGCGTCGTTCGCCGCGCTGTCGGCCTGGGCGCCGCGCGGAACCGCGACGCTGCCGATCCCGGCGCGGATCGCCATCGGCAACATGGCGGCCGCCGGCGTGCCGGCGATCATGGATCCGGCCGGTCCGATCCCGTACCGCTTCGAGCCGGATGAGCTGGCAGCGCTGGCCCGGGGCGAGATGCCGGGCAGTGGCGAGCCACTGTTTGCGGCGCCGTCGGCAAGGTCGGTGCGGGTCCGCCTGCCGGGGCCGGAGACGGTGGCGCTGGAGGAGGAGCTGGCCGGCGCGCTGCGCGACACCGGCGTCGATGCCGCCTGGCTGGTGGAGTCGGAGAGTGGCGGCCGGCGACGGCTGATGCTTGGCCTGCTCGGGGCGGAGGGCGCCTCGGCGACCGTCGACGTCCCCGACGGCACCGACGTGCTGTGGCTGGAGGAGCCGCTGCTTTCGTCGGTGCGCGCCGTGGCTGAACCGTTCTACCGGCGCGGGCGGCGATGAGCGAGCTCTTGCGGCTGACGCGCGAGGGACCGGCCGAAGACGTCGCGCGCGTCACGCTGACCCGCCCCGAGGTGCGCAACGCGTTCAACGCCCAGCTGATCGCCGAGCTGACGGCGGTCTTCGCCGACCTCGCCAATGAGCCGCCGGAATCGCTGCGGGCAGTGGTTCTCGCCGGTGAGGGCACGACGTTCTGCGCGGGGGCTGACGTCACCTGGATGCGCGCCTCGCTGGATCTGTCGGTGGCGCAGAACGAGGCCGACGCGGCCCGACTGGCCGAGATGCTGGCGGCCATCGACAACTGCGCGGTGCCGGTCATTGCGCGCGTGCAGGGCGCCGCCCTCGGTGGCGGGATGGGTCTCTGCGCGGTGGCGGACATCGTGCTGGCGACGGCGGACGCGACCTTTGGCTTCACCGAGACCCGGCTGGGCATCCTGCCGGCGGTCATCAGCCCGTTCGTGCTGGCCAAGATCGGCGAGGGGCCGGCGCGCGCGCTGTTCCCGACCGGCGAGCGCTTCGGCGCCGAGCGGGCGCTGCGCATCGGCCTGGTGCACGAGGTCTTCGCCGACCTGCCGGCGCTCGACGAGCGGCTGGCCGACATCCTCGACGGAATCCATGCGGCCGGGCCGACGGCGGCACGGGCGGCGAAAGCCGTCATTCGCGACCAGCGCGGACTGGATGCCGACGACCGGCGGCGCCTGACCGTGCAGGCCATCGCCCGCCAGCGCACCTCGGCCGAGGGCCAGGAGGGACTGACCGCCTTCCTGGACAAGCGGCCACCGAGCTGGCAGCGGCGGGACTAGCGGCCTGACCTGCATCGGCCCAAAGCCGATGCGACAATCGCGACATGCCCGACGAGCTGCTCAGTCCGCGCCAGGTGGCCGACGAGCTCGGCGTGACCGCGAGGACCGTGCAGCGCTGGATCACCGAGGGCCGGCTGCCAGCGACGCGGGTCGGCCGGCGGATGCGGGTGTCGCGCGCGTCGCTGGCCCTCGTGTCCGATGCGCCGATGAACGCCCCAGCAGAGGGCCACAGCATGCACATCGGCGCGCTGCTCATCGCCAACCGCGGCGAGATTGCCGTCCGCGTGGCGCGCACCGCCCGGCGGCTCGGGATTCGCGCCATCGGCATCCATGCACCGGACGACCGGCCGCCCGACGGCATGGACCTGGTGCTGGGCGTGCCCGGCTACCTGGACGGCGACGCGATCCTGGACGCTGCGCGCCGGTCGGGAGCCGATGCCATCCACCCCGGCTACGGGTTCCTCTCCGAGAACGCGGCGTTCGCGGCGGCGGTGGCCGCCGCCGGTCTGGCCTGGGTCGGTCCGCCGGCCGCGGCCATCAGCGCCATGGGCGACAAGGCGGCGGCGCGGCGCCTGGCCGCGGGGCTGGGGGTGCCGGTGCTGTCCGGCTACGACGGCCCCGAGCAATCCGACGAGCGCCTGCTGGCCGAGGCGGAGCGGACGGGCTTCCCGCTGCTCGTCAAGCCGGCGGCAGGGGGCGGTGGCAAGGGGATGCGGGTCGTCCGCGACCGCGCCCACCTCCCCGACGCACTGGCCGCGGCACGGCGCGAGGCGAGCCGCTCGTTCGCCGATGACCGGCTGATCCTGGAGCGCCTGCTCGAGGGCCCTCGCCACGTGGAGATCCAGGTCCTGGTGGACGCGCAGGGGCGCGGCGTGCACCTGGGCGAGCGCGACTGCTCGGCCCAGCGGCGCAACCAGAAGATCATCGAGGAGGCGCCAGGACCGGCGGTCGACGGGGCGCTGCGCGACCGAATGGGCGCGGCCGCGCTGCGCGTGGCACTGGCGGCCGGATACGTGGGCGCCGGGACGGTCGAGTTTCTGCTCGGCGCCGACGGGGCCTTCCACTTCCTGGAGATGAACACCCGCCTGCAGGTCGAGCATCCGGTGACCGAGGCGGTGACCGGCCGCGACCTGGTGGCCGACCAGCTGCGGATCGCCGCCGGTGAGCCGCTCGGCATCAGCCAGGCCGCCGTCCGCCTCGACGGCCACGCCTTCGAGGCGCGGCTCTACGCGGAGGATCCGGACGCCGGCTTCCTGCCCGCCACCGGGCGCGTCGTCGAGCTCGCCTGGCCGCCGGAGGCGCGCGTCGACACCGGGATCCGCGCGGGTGATGTGGTCAGCGACCGGTATGACCCGATGCTGGCCAAGCTGATCGTCGCGGGGCCCGACCGCGCGACGGCGCTGGCGCGCCTGCGCGACGCGCTGGATCGGACCCGGGTGCTGGGCGTGCGCACCAACCTGCGCTTCCTGCGCTGGCTGACCGCGCAGCCGATGGTGGCCGACGGCGAGGTGCGCACCGATTCAATCGACGGCCTGACCCTGCCAGAACCGCCGCCCATCGCCGATGAGGCCTGGCAGGCCGCGGCCCGGGCACTGGCCCCGGGGAGCGGCGACCGCGCGGTGTGGGGTGGCGGCTGGCGCCTGAACAGCAGTCCGCGGCTGCGGATCATGCACGGTGACGAGGAACGCAGCGTCGCGCTCGTGGCGCCCGGCGCGGGAGCGCCGCTGGCGGTCGCCGACGAGACGGGCGAGGCCTTCGTGGACATCGACGGGCAGTCGGTCGAATTCGGGCTCGCCCCGGCACCCACCGTCGAAGAGGCGGTG
>DASSNX010000037.1:0-19160 GCA_035701185.1 Candidatus Limnocylindria bacterium | reverse complement strand
CGAGTCGCTCTACCGGCTCGGCCGCCGGCAGGAGGCCGAAGCAGCGCTCGATCTCGCCCGGGAAACGGGTTCCCCCGAGGACATCGCCACCCAGACCAACTGGCGCTGGGTGGCAGCCACCATCGCGGCTGACGACGGGCGGCTTGACGAAGCCAGAACGCTCATCGGCGAGGCAAGCGAGCGGGCCGAGCCCACCGACATGCTCGAGCTGAAGGCCGGGGTATTCGAGGCGCTCGCGCATATCGAGCTGCGCGCCGGGCGGCCTGAGGAATGGCGGGCGGCGTTGGAGCGCGCGCTCGCTGAGCACACGGCGAAGGGCAATCTCGTGGACAGCCGCCGTGTCCAGGAGGAGCTCGAGCGCGGCTTCCCGGGTCCGGGCTGAGCGGGGTGGCATCCGAGTCGCTGCCGGTCGTCGCCATCGTCGGGCGCCCGAACGTCGGCAAGTCCACGCTCTTCAACCGCCTCATCGGGGAGCGCCTCGCCATCGTCGAGGACCTTCCCGGCACCACCCGTGACCGGGTCTACGGGGTGGGGGAGTGGAACGGGCGCAGCTTCACCCTGGTCGACACCGGTGGCCTCGAGCTGGAGCCCGGCACGCACATCGAGGCGCGGGTGCAGGACCAGGCGCGGGTCGCGATGGAGGAGGCGGACGTCATCCTGTTCGTGGTCGACGCCGCCGCCGGCCTGGCGCCGCTCGACCACGAGGTGGCGGATCGGCTGCGGCGCACCTCCAAGCCCACCATCCTGGTCATCAACAAGGCCGACAACCCGCGGCGCGAGCAGGAGGGCGCCGAGTTCTACGCGCTCGGCATGGATCCGGCCATTACCGTCAGCGCCCAGCACGGGCGCAACACCGGCGACCTGGCGGATCTGCTGGTCGACGCGCTGCCGCCACCATCGGCTGCCGAAGCGGAAGCCCCGGATTGGGCCGATGACGCCGTTTCGGAGCAGGACCTCGAGGAGTTGGCGGAGACCGAGATGGGGCCGCCGCGGGTCGCGATCGTCGGCCGCCCGAACACCGGCAAGTCGACCTTCGTCAACCGCGTGCTCGGCCAGGAGCGAATGATCGTGTCCGACGTGCCCGGCACCACCCGCGACCCGGTCGACACCGCGGTCGTGGTCGACGAGGAGCCGATGATCCTCGTGGACACCGCCGGCATCCGGCGCCGGGGCTCGGTGCAGCAGGGGATCGAGCGCTACTCGGTCCTGCGCTCGATGAAGGCCATCGACCGTGCTGACGTCGCCGTGGTGATGACCGATGCGACCGAGGGCTACACCGCCCAGGACGCTCATGTGGTCGGCCACGTGCTCGAGGCCGGCAAGGGAATCGTGCTGGTCATCAACAAGTGGGATGCCGTCGAGAAGGACGGCCACACGGCCGATGCCTGGCTGAAGGTCCTGCGCCGCGAGGCGCCGTACCTCGCGTGGGCAGACATCGTGTTCGCCTCGGCACAGACCGGGCAGCGGCTTGAGCGGGTCCTGCGCGAGGCGCGACGGGTGGCCGATGAGCGCTACCGCCGCGTGCCGACCGCCGACCTCAACCGGGTTGTCACTGACGCGGTGCGGGCGCACCCGCCGTCGCACGTCCGCAACCGGCTGGGGAAGGTCCTCTACGCCACCCAGGTGGCAGTGGCGCCACCGACGTTCGTGATCTTCGTCAATGACCCCGAGCTGATCCACTTCAGCTATCGCCGTTACCTGGAGAATCGGATCCGGGACGAGTACGGCTTCCTGGGCACGCCGATCCGGCTCATCTTCCGGGCGCGTGCCTCGGAGGAAGCGGCGCGCCGGTCGGCGCGGCCCCGTGCGCGGCGAGCACCGGTGAAGAAGCGCGGCCGCCGCTGATCGGCTCCACAAGCAGGGCTTGTATGGCGCGCTGCGAGGCGCTTCCGCACAACTGGGGCTACGTGAGATGACGCTTCCGACCCTCCACTGGGACCTGCATACAACTGCAGCTTGTGCCGACGCACGCGTCGCGGTTCGAACCGTTCATTCTCACAAGCGCCACTTGTATTCGGGCGCCATCGGTGTCGATACACAAGCAGTGCTTGTATCGCGCAGCCGATCCGCATCGGCTCACAAGCAGGGCTTGTATCCCCCTGCTGGACCGGCCGACGCCCGGCCGGGCATACAGGCACGGTCACGCCTTTCGGGCCGAGAGGCCACAATGTCGGCGTGACGCGAATCCTGGTCTATACCGGCAAAGGCGGGGTGGGGAAGACGAGCGTCGCCGCCGCCACCGCACTGCACTGCGCCGATCGCGGGCTGCGGACGATCGTGCTCTCCACCGACATCGCCCACTCCCTGGGCGACGCCTTCTCGGTGGAGCTCGGCCCCGAGCCGACGCAGATCGTGCCGAACCTGTGGGGCCAGGAATCGGAGGTCTTCCACAACGTCGAGAAGTACTGGGGCCGGATCCAGGAGTACGCGGCCAGCGTCCTGCGCTGGCGCGGCCTGGACGACGTGATGGCCGACGAGATGACGGTGCTGCCCGGCATGGACGAGGTGGGCAGCCTGCTGTGGATCGCCGAGCACCATGACTCCGGCGACTACGACGTGGTCGTCGTGGATGCGGCACCGACCGGCGAGACGCTCCGGCTGCTCAGTCTGCCGGAGGCGGGGCGCTGGTGGATGGAGAAGATCGAGCCGCTGGGCCGGCGGATCACGAAGCTGACCGGCCCGCTCATCCAGCGGGTGGTCGGCATGCCGATGCCCGGCGACGATGTCTTCAACGCCGGCGAGGACCTGTTCCGCAAGCTGGAGCACATGCACTCGCTGCTCATCGACCCGGCCAAGACGTCCGTGCGCGTGGTGCTGACCCTGGAGCAGGTCGTCATCAAGGAGGCGCAGCGCTCGTTCACGTACTTCCACCTGTACGGCTACCCGACCGACCTGGTGGTCGCCAACCGGATCCTGCCCGATCATCAGTGGCAGTACTTCCGCGGCTGGTACGAGGCGCAGCAGCGCTATGGGCCGATGGTGGAGCAGACGTTCGCTCCCATCCCGGTGCGCACGGCGCCGTACTTCGATCGGGAGGTGGTGGGAGTGACCATGCTGCGCGAGCTGGGCCGCGCCCTCTACGGCGACACCGACCCGACGTCGCACTACTACCGCGGCAGGCCGTACACCGTCGAGCGGCAGGATGGCGAGTTCTTGCTCAGCGTCGAGCTGCCGTTCGCCTCGAAGGAGGAGATCGGGCTGTCACGGCACGGCGACGAGATCCTCATCGACGTCGGCAACTGGCGTCGCAACCTGGTGCTGCCCCGGGCGCTGCTGGACGCGCCGACGCTCGGGGCGAAGTTCGACGACCATGTGCTGAAGATTCGGTTCGCGGCGCCCGAGCGTGGCCCAGCCGGCCGCGCGGGCAGTGGCAGCAATGGAGGTGGCAAGCGTGGATGACCAGAACAGGACCGATGAGCTGGAGGCGCGGATCGGCGATCTCGAGCGCCGCCTCCACGACAGCGGCAGCGCGAGCAGCCGGCGAGCGGGGATCGAGACCGCCTTCTGGGCGATCATGCGCGACCTCTTTCCCGAGGAGACGCGCAAGCACATGAAGGCGGCGGGACGCGAGCAGCTCATGGCCGCGCGCAGCTACCTCGACCACTGGATCAAGAAGATGGATGAGCAGCGGGTTGAGCAGCCGGCCGAGCGCGAGCGCATCGCGGTCGAGTAGCCGTTTCACCTCCAAGTACGCGTGACCGATCAGATCGGCGTCATCGGCGCCGGCGCCTGGGGCACGACGCTGGCCGTGATGCTGGCCGCCGGGGAGCGGCCGGTCACGATCTGGGCGCACACCGCCGAGGCGGCCGACCAGCTGGCGACGGAACGGCAGAACCGCCGCTACCTGCCGGGCGTGACGCTGCCGCCGAACGTCCGGGTCGCCACCGATGACGCGTACCTCGGCGAACCGCATCGCGCCTACCTGCTGGCGGTGCCATCGGCGCACCTGCGGCACACGCTCCAGCGGCTGAGCCCGACGCTCGACGCCAACGCGCCGCTGCTCAGCCTGGTGAAGGGCATCGAGGCGGAGAGCCACCTGCGCATGAGCGAGGTCATCGGCCAGGAGCTGCCCGGGCGGAGGGTGGCGGTGCTGTCGGGGCCGAACCTGGCCCGCGAGATCGCCGCCGGCAAACCGGCCGGCTCGGTCGTCGCCTCAACCGACCAGGCGCTGGCCGGCGAGATGGCCGCGCTGCTGGCGTCGGATCGCTTCCGCGTCTACACCAACCCGGACGTGGTCGGCGTCGAGCTGTGCGGCGCGCTGAAGAACGTCGTCGCGCTCGCGGCCGGGATGGTCGACGGGCTGGGCTTCGGTGATTCGGCCAAGGCCGGCATCATCACCCGCGGCCTGGCCGAGATGACTCGGCTGGGGGTTGCCGCGGGTGCGCATCCGCTGACCTTTGCCGGCCTGGCAGGCGTTGGCGACCTGATTGCCACCTGCATGAGCCCGCTGTCACGCAACCGACGGGCTGGCGAGCTCATCGGCTCCGGAATGGCCTGGACCGATGCCTCCGCGCAGATCGCCGGCGTGGCGGAAGGCGTGACCACCGTCACCGGCGCGCTGGCCCTGGCCGCCGCGCACGCGGTGGAGATGCCCATCGCCGACCAGGTGGCGGCCGTCGTCCATGGCGGGCGTCCACCGCTGGCCGCCGTGGCCGAGCTGATGAGCCGCGAGCTCAAGGACGAGCTGGCAGGCGCACCGGCGTGAACGTGCGTCGCTTGCTCCTCGGCCTGGCGGGGCTGGTGTCCGCGCTGGCTGGCCTGGTGCTGGTTGGGATCGGCATCATCACCCGCCAGGAGCGGGCGGTGTCGGCGGGCAAGCGACGGTTTCACGGGTCAGCCTTCGAGCGGCGCTGGATCCCGGATCCGGACGAGCGCGAGCGCCACGCAGAGATCGTTGCCGACCGCCTGGAGCTGGCAGAGCCTGAATCCGACGGCCACGTCGCCCTCGCCGCGGCGGCCAACCGGCTGGGCATCTCGGTCACCACGGTCCGGCGCCGGATCAAGCGCGGCGAGCTGGAAGGCGTCTACACGCAGGAGCGGCTGGTCGGCGTCAGACTGCCGGCCGAATGACCGCGGCGCCATCGCGCGGCGAGCTGCATGGCATCGCGGCGCGTCACGGCCTCGAGCTGGTGGGCGTCACCAGCGCCGAGCCACTCCCCGAGGATCGGGAACGGATCGCGGCGAGCGTCACCGCCGGCCGGATGGGCACCATGGGCTGGATGGGCGGCGAGCGGCCGGCCATCGCCACTGAGCCGCGACGTCACCTGCCGGCCGCCCGCTCGGTGGTGGTCGTGGCCGCGCCCTACGACCGCGGCCGCGCAGCCTGGGACCCGCAGCCGGATGCGCTGCGCCGCGTCCTCGCGCCTGTGCTCTCCGCCGCGCCCGCGCGGCCAAGCGGCCGGATCGCCCGCTATGCGCTCGGCTCCGACTACCACGCCACCCTTCGTCGCCGCCTGGACGACCTCGCGGCCGACCTGCGGGAGCGTGGCATCGGTACCGGCGAGATCGCGTTCGTCGACGACCGGCCGCTGGCCGAGCGCGCGTTGGCCGCGCGGGGCGGCCTCGGCTGGATCGGCAAGAACACCAACCTGCTGACCCACGCCCGCGCCGGCTCGTGGGTCTTTCTCGGCGCCATCCTGACCACCGCAGAGCTCGACGCCGACGCGCCGCTGCGCAGCACCTGCGGCAGCTGCACGCGCTGCCTGACCGGCTGTCCGACCGGGGCACTGGTCGGGCCGCAAACGATCGACGCGCGGCGCTGCATCAGCTACCTGACGATTGAGCATCCCGGGACGCTGACGGCGGCGGAGGCATCGGCCATTGGCGACTGGATCTTCGGCTGCGACGTCTGCCAGGAGGTCTGCCCGGTCAATGCCGAGGCCGACGATCCCGGCGCCCTGGAGGTGCCGCTGCTGCCTCTGATCGAATGGCTGCTGCCGATGGGCAGCCGCGCCTTCGGCCGAGCGGTGGGGGATACGGCGCTCATGCGAGCCGGCCGCCATCGGCTGCTGCGCAACGCCATCGCTGCGGTGAGCAACTCCGGACACCTGGACAGCCGCGGGCGAGCACTGCTTGAACGCGCGGCCACGGACCGGCGTGCGGAGGTCGCGGCCCAGGCCCAGTTCGCGCTGGCGCAGTTCGGATGAACGTTCGGGCCCTCGCTGGACTCTTATAGACGTAAGCTCCAACTGACGGCCAGACCGCCGACCCGAGCAGGTGGTTCGAGGCGTGGATTCCCGACTGGTTCAGCGCGCCCAGCACGGCGACCGGGAGGCGTTCGCCGCTGTGGTCCTGACCGTGGGCGATCAGCTGCAGTCCCTTGCTCATCGGATCCTGCGTCGCAGTGATCTCGCCGAGGACGCCACCCAATACGCGTTTCTCGCGATCTGGAATAGACTGCTGCCCACGGTCGGGGCGTAGCGCAGTCTGGTAGCGCACCTGAATGGGGTTCAGGAGGTCGAAGGTTCGAATCCTTTCGCCCCGACCAACCCTTCGAGCACGAAAGTCGGGCCGCGGCTCGATGGTGGCGGTGTGCGACTCCAGCGACGGCACCAGTGACGTGGTTCTCATCAACACGAAGAGCCAGGCCGAACCGACGTGCGCAAGCGACGGGCTCTTTCCCCGCGCCGCGCATTGCGGCGGAGCACTCCGCTGGAGCTAGAACCCGGAGCTTCCTCCAACCACGTGGTTGGCCGTGGCCGCCACGATGCCCGATGCGGCGGCGATAGCCACACCGGCTCCGATCACGACCATGCCGCGCAGTGACTTCACTCTGCTACGTCGCGGCTTGGGGCGAGGTGCGGGCGTCTCGTTCGCAGTCATCAATGGGAATCTTACGCTCGCCCGCAAAGTCGCCCGTTGGGACCAACCCCTTGAAGTCAGGCCTCCGGCCTTGTACTCAACGCGTTGCTGCAGGCCCGAGACTGAAAGACGGTCGCTTTCAATTTGCCGGGTCACGATTCACACACGGCTCCGTGTGCGATGACGACGTCTCGACGACCAGGACATAGCAGGTAGCGGCCCATCTCCCGTGCCGTGAGTCGATCGTCACGAAGGCAAGATCACGTCCGGGGACGGTGAGCTCGACGGTGATGAACCGCGGATCGACGAACGGGCAGAACATGGCGATCGCACAGATCCCGGGATGTGCGCGGATCGTCGTGATGTCAGGCGTCGGCCACGGCGACAGCTCCAGCGCGGTGTCGACAGCGCGATCGCAGGTATCGGCTGCAACATCCTCGCACCGAACGCGATCGTCAGACGCGGTGGAAGGCGACATCGTGATGATCTCGTACACCTCGAGGCGCTTGTCGGACAGCATGCAGAACGACCCGCTGGAGACTGTCTCGCCCAGGATCCCCACGACCTCACCCTCGGTGGCGATGACGCGACCATGCCCGGTGGCGATGCGCATGCGGCCGCCGCGGGTCACGACTCGATATTTGTGCGGCAGGACCAGTTCGTACCTGGCATCTGCCGCATCCAAGAGCGGGCAGACTTGCCAATGCAGAAGGGTGCCAACGAAGTCGGCCTGAATGATCGCCGTGCCGATTGGCGAAGCGGACGCGGGCGTCGGCGCGACGGGATCCGTCACGACGGGATCCGTCACGAGAGGGAGGATCGACGGCTGCACTCCACAGGCCGCCAGGATCGCGGTCAGCGCTAAACCCAGTCTGCCTGGCGCACGACGTCTTGCCACGAGCTCCGACACGATAACTGCGCGACCTTCATTCGATTCGCGGACGGATACGCTGCAATCGAAGTCGAGACCGCAGTCACGGCCTCGCTTCAAGGTACAGGCGCCGGCTCTGGCGCTCGAGGTAGAGCGCGCCACCGAGCTTCCGCTCTTCGAGCGCGACCTGGACGCGGGCGACCAGCGTCATGAACGCCATCCCGCCGAGGATCCCCGCCAGGATGCCGGCCAGGACGGGGCTGTAGAGGAGCGCGACGATGGTCAGCACCGTCACGCCGACCGTGCTGGGCATGACGTCCGTCCTGGCAATCTTCGTCCAGGACTCCGGGACGGCCCTTCCCGGCAGCGGCTCCGGTGGGGCGCTGCGACGGCGTTGTGGGTCTCCGGCCAGGACGATGGAGACGAGGATGGCGCCGACGAGCCACGCCAGGAGCGCCTTGTCAGGGCTGGCGCCGTCGAGGACCGAGGCAACGAGCCCGACCGCCGAAAGCGATCCCCGGATCGCGGCGAGCACCCAGGACCGGAGCGACAGCCGGACCACCTCAGATTCTTGAGCGACAGCCATGTTCACCGTCCAGGGACTCACCAGCCAATCTGAGCGGGGTTACGGTTCTCGAGCGTCGTGATCGAGCTGATAAAGCGCAACCCGGCCGGGAAAACCCTTGAGGACGTGCCTTCCGGCGGGCGAGAAGACAAAGCCCTGTGGTTCCGCCAGCTTCCGCACCTGGTCGGCGACGAGCACCTGTCCGCCATCGGCCGCCTGGCAGATCCGGCTTGCCAGGTTCACGGTGGAACCGAACAGGTCGTTGTCGCGGTCGACGGGCTCGCCGGCTGCGATGCCGATCCGGACGCGCAGCAGTGGCGGTCCGCTCTCGGCGTTCCGTCGCTCGAACCCCTCCTGGATCGCAACCGCGCAGCGCAGGCCATCGGCAACCTCCTCGAAGGCTGCCATGATCCCGTCGCCGGTGTGCTTCACCTCGCGCCCGTGGGTGGCAAGCAGGGCGCGACGGATGACGAGGTCGTGCTCCGTCAGCAGCAGCAGGTAGGCACCTTGTCCAAGCTCGTTGAGCAGCGAGGTCGACCCCTCGACATCGGTGAACAGCACCGTCCGGAAGGGATTCGTGACATGCGCCGCGTCCAGCGGGTTCTCGATGCGACCGAGGAAGCGGAGGACGTTGTCCTCCGAGACGCGGATGATGTCGTTCGAGACGAGTCCGTGCGCCTCGCGATGGACGGCCTGCATCGCATCGGCGCTGGGAGCCTTGGCCAGGCAGAACGCGGCGTTGTTGGCCTCGTCGAACCAGTAGGTGAGGAACTCGACGTGGTGTCGTGGCGAAGCCTCCAGGTCCAGGAGGTGTGCCTGCGCGACCTGCTCGGCGGTGATGCCGCGGACGTCGTGGCGGTCCATGTAGAGGGTCATCGGCGGATGCGATGATCTCACGCCCTCATCGGCAGGCCGTGTCGATTCGCGGCCTCGCCGTTCGTCGAGAATTTGATGGCGGGCACTCGCCCGCGACTGCAGGGGAGCACTGATGGCCGAATACCTGATCTTCTTCAACCAGCAATGGGTCGGGGACCACTCCGAGGAATGGTTCCGCGGGCGTGGACCGCTCAGCAGGGCGGTCGTCGACGAGATGAAGGCGGAGGGCGTCTACGTCTTCGCCGGTGGGCTGGAGGAGGAGCCGGAGAAGGCCTTCAGCGCCGACGCGACCAGCGGCGAGCTCGTGATCACCGACGGGCCCTTCGTCGAGACGAAGGAGTTCCTCGGCGGGTTCACGGTCATCAACGTGCCCGATGACGAGGCGGCCAAGATGTGGGCCGGCAAGGTTGCCGAGGCGTGCGGCTGGCCGCAGGAGGTCCGGCGCTTCAAGCCGTGGGCCGCGAGTTCCCACTCCGAATAATCTCGAAATTCGCATCCGGCGCTCGATCCTTGTCTAGCCTTGCGTCGTGAGACTCGAAGGGACCCGGGTTGCGCTCGAACCGCTCGAGTTGGCGCACGTGCCTGCGCTCGTGGATGCCGCCTCGGAATCGCGCGATTCGTATGCCTATGCCGACGTTCCCAGCGGTCCGGACGAGATGGTCGCGTACATCGAGTCAGCGCTCCATGAGCCGGGGGTGCTGCCCTTCGCCATCCTGTCGCACGGTCGCGTGGTGGGTACCACCAGGTTCCTGCGGATGGAGCATTGGTCGCGGCTCGCTGATCGGCCCCCAGATGTTCCGCACGTGGCCGATATCGGCTGGACCTGGCTGGCCGCGTCTGCACAGGGAACCGGCGTGAACACCGAGGCGAAGTACCTCATGCTTCGCCAAGCCTTTGAGGCGTGGCGCGTGTTCCGCGTGGCGATCAAGGTGGATGCACCGAACGAACGGTCACGCCGGGCCGTCGAGGCGCTGGGAGCGAAGCTGGAGGGAATCCGCCGCGCCGAACGACTCGGCGAGGATGGCACGGTTCGCGACTGCGCGTGGTACTCGATCGTTCGCGACGAGTGGCCCGCGGTCAGGGCGCGCCTCGAAGCGCGGCTGCGCTGAAGGCGGGACAGTGAACGCCCCCCCAGCTGAAGCTGCGAGGGGCGCCTTGGTGGCCTGAGCTCAGTCGAGCAAGAGCCAGGAGATGCGCGTGGGGCTGGTGCGCGCCGAGCTGATGTGGATCGTGAACCGCTCGTTCGCCGGATCGGTCGTGAACCACAGGTCGCGGCCGCCGAGGTTCGAGCGCGGGGTCAGGAGCAGGAAGGACCCGATGTTCATGTTCACGCCCGGCCGAATGGTGATCTGCGTGCGGCCGGCGGCAATCACCGCCACACCGCTGATCTTCTGGAACTCGACACGACCCATGGCCCGGATCGCGTAGTCCTCGCCTGACGGCTGGGCGACGATCGCCGGCTTGCCGATGGCCCACACCCCGGCGTTGAAGTTGCTGATCACGTTGGCGCCGATGCCCGAGTTGCTGAGGGCCTTGAAGGCGGTGCCGCGATGCGTCGTCGCGACCGACAGCACGTCCTCGTTGGTCGACTGGTTCAGGATCCCGGTAAGCGACTCCGCGTTCGGGTAGTTGCCGCCGATGACCACGGTCTCGCCATCGGCCTTGACCGGGTTCACCCGGCCCAATGCGGCGGCGGCCCAGGCGCCAACCCCGGCCAACGTTCCCGCCAGCACCGCGCGGCGCGTCGGTGACCGCGTTTCCATATCCGCTGACATTCCCAAGCCCTCCATCTGCCCTGCGTGCCTGCCGGCTCTCGGCCGCGTTCCGCAAGGGACGCACTTCCGCGCCGGATTGTGACGCAAGTCGTGTACTTTCCCGCCAGTGCCGAACGTCGCTGCTTCCTGGGCCGATCCCGCATGGCTGGCCGACGCGCATGCCTGGGTCGAGGAGCAGGTGGCTGCCTGCGGGTTCACGCTGACCGGACCGATCGAGCAGCCGCACCTGCGCTGGTGGTCCACCGTCCTGCGCGTGCCGACCGACGGCGGCGCGCTGTGGATGAAGGCATCGCAGCCGATGTATGCGTTCGAGACCCGTGTCACCCCCTTCCTCGCGCGGCACTGGCCCGACCTCACGGTCGAGGTCCTCGCCACAGATCCGGATCGTGCCTGGATGCTGTCGCGCGACGCCGGCACCCGGCTGCGCGAGGCCACCGACCGACCGCCGGTCGACCACTGGGCCGACCTCCTGCCGCGGTACGCCGAGCTGCAGATCGGCGCGGGGGAGCATCGGCGCCAGCTCGCGAGCCTCGGCGAGCCGGACCGGGGGCTGGCACGCCTGGCGCACGACCTGCGCGCGACGGTCGACGAGCCGGAGACGCTGATGCTCGGTGATCCACGAGGCCTCGGGGCCGAGGAGCTCGAGGCGCTGCGCGGCCGGCTCGATGCATTCGACGCCGATTGCCGGCGCCTCGCCGAGATCGGGATCTCGGAGACGCTCCAGCACGACGACCTGCACGACGGCAATGCCTTCGTCCGCGGTGACGGCTACGTGGTGTTCGACTGGGGCGACTCCTGCATCTCGCACCCGTTCCACACGCTGGCCGTGACGCTCCGTGCGCTGGCCTACAGCCACAAGCTGGAGCCGGGCGGGCCCGAGATCCAGCGGCTGCTGGCTGCCTACCTCGAGCCGTGGCAGCGGGTCGCGCCGGCCGCGGCGCTGCGCGAGGCGGCAGACATCGCGCGGCGGACCGGCACCATCGGCCGGGCCATGGCGTACCGCGGCTGGATCCGCCAGATGCCGCCGGACGTCGCCGACGAGGAACGCGACTCGATCCCATACGGCCTGCGCCTCTTCCTGGCCGATGGGCCATGGGGCAGCTGGGACGATGGCAGCTTCTGACGGCCCACCGCCGCCGGCGCCGATGCCGCGTCCGGCTGGCCCGTATCGGACCGAGCGGCTCGTCCTGCGCCCCTTCACCGCCGCGGACCTGGACGCGTTCATGGCGATGCACTCGGACCCGGAGGTGGTGCGCTACGTGCCGTACCCGCCGCTGAGCCGCGACCAGGCGATCGAGCGGCTGCGGTTCATCGCGACCATGACCGCCATCGACGACGACGCGCAGAACCTGCGCCTGGCCGCCGTCCTGCCAGAGACTGGCGAGGTGATCGGCGACTTCAGCCTCTGGTGCTCGCCACACGACCGGCTGCAGGGAGAGATCGGCTTCGTCGTCAACCCGCGCTTCCATCGGCGCGGCTATGCCGCGGAGGCAGCCGCCGAGCTCCTGCGCATCGGCTTCGAGGAGGCCGGGCTGCATCGGATCACCGCTAACTGCGATGCGCGCAACCTGGCCTCGGCGGGCGTGATGGAACGCATCGGCATGCGGCGCGAGGCCCATTTCATCCAGGGTTCGTGGGAAAAGGGCGAGTGGGTGGACGAGCTCGAGTACGGGATCCTGGCCGATGAGTGGCGCGCCCGCCGCTAGGCTTCCCGACCATGCAGCCGAAGCTCGACAGCCCGGATCCAGTTGACGCCCCAAAGGCCTACCAGGACATGCTGATCGGCCTTGTCGGAGCCGATGACCCTGCCGCGGTGCAGCAGGCCACGCCTGCGCAGGTGCGCCAGCTCGTGGACGAGGCCGGCGAGCTGCTGTGGCGTCGACCCGCTGACGGGGAGTGGTCGGCGCTCGAGTGCATCGCGCATATCGTCGATGCCGAGCTCGTTTCGTCCTCGCGCTACCGCTGGATCCTGGCGCACGAGCAGCCGGAGCTCATCGGCTACGACCAGGACCGCTGGGTGGATCACCTCCATCAGCCGATGGAGCCGCCCGACGAGCTGCTCCACCTGTTCGAGGCGCTGCGTCGGGCGAACGTTGCGCTCTGGCAGCGCACCCCGGTGGCCGCGCGTGACCGGGTCGGCATCCACCGCGAGCGCGGCCCGGAGAGCTACGGGCTGACCTTCACCCTGATCGCGGGGCACGACCGCTTCCACCTGGCGCAGGCGCGCCGCGCGCTCGAGACGCTGCGAGGGCAGCCCGCCGACTAAGATCGCCGCCGTGATGCCCCAGCCCACGCTGCCGGCCGCGCCGCCGTACCGCCTGCGGGCGGGGCTGATCACGCCGCTCGGCGCCGGGGGGTTCCGCCACGAGCGCGACGCCGTCCTGACCGTTGACGAGGCTGGGCGCCTGGCGGAGATCGTGCCGGCGCACGAGCTGCCGGCCGAGGACGGCGGAGCGCCGCTCGTTGACCTGCGGCCGTGGGTCGTGCTCCCCGGCCTGGTCGATCTGCATGCCCATCTACCACAGCTGCCTAACGCGGGGCTTGGCGCGGGACTGCACCTGCTGGACTGGCTGGAGCGCTACATCTTCCCGCTGGAGCGCGAGTTCGATGAGGAGACCGCCGCGCGCGTGGCGCCGGCGGCGTTCCGGGCCTTCGCGCGGGCCGGCACCACGACGGTCCTGGCCTACGGCGCCATCTGGCCCGGCAGCCTGGATACCTGTTTCGCGGCGGCCGAGGAGCACGGCATCCGCGCGGTCCTTGGCAAGGTGATGATGGACCGGCTGTCGTACGACACCAGCCGCGAACCGCAGGAGATCCTGGAGCTGTCGCTCCGCCAGTCGCGCGAGCTCTGCGAGCGCTGGCACCGGCGCGACGGCGGGCGGCTGGCGTACGCCTACACGCCGCGCTTCGCGGTCAGCTGCTCGGCGGAGATGCTGGCCGCATCGGCCCGGGCGGCCATCGAGTCCGGCGCCTACTGGCAGACCCATCTCTCCGAGGATCGCAACGAGCTGGAGGAGGTGGCCCGCCTCTTCCCGGAGGCGCGCGACTACACCGACGTCTATGACCGGGCCGGTGGGCTGCGGCCCGGGACGGTGCTGGCGCACGCCATCCACCTCTCGGACCGCGAGGTCGCGCGGCTGGCCGAGAGCGGTGCGGCGATCGCCCACTGCCCGGGGTCGAACCTCTTCCTGGCCAGCGGGGCGATGCCGCTGGCCCGCTACCAGGCGGCCGGCCTGGTCATCGGCCTGGGATCCGACGTGGCGGCCGGACCCGACGTCTCGCTGTTCGGCGTGATGCGGGCCGGCGCCTACACCCAGAACGGCCTCCACGCCCTGGGCATGGCGCCGCACCCGGCCATGCCGCCGCACGACTGGCTGCGGCTCGCCACCCTGGGTGGAGCCGCGGCGCTGGGGCTGCAGGACGTCATCGGCTCGGTGGAGGAGGGCAAGGAGGCGGACCTGATCGTGGTCGACCCGGCGGCCACGGAGCCGATGGAGGGGGTCACGGCCGGCAGCGGGATGCCGGAGGAGATCCTCAGCCGGCTCATCTACCGCGTCCACCCGGACATGGTCCGTGGCGCGTGGGTGCGTGGCCGCTTGCTCCCTGCCTGAGCGGGCGCCGAATCGACTACGCTACGTGCCGATGGACAAGGTCCTGCAGATCCTGGTCAATGCCGCCGCCCTGTGGGTGGCGGTCGCGATCGTCCCCGGCCTCAACTGGTCGGGCGGGGAGTGGTGGAAGTTCCTGCTGGTGGCCATTGCCTTCAGCCTGATCAACTCCTACATCAAGCCGATCCTGCGGATCCTGACGTTCCCGATCTCCATCGTGACGCTGGGGCTCTTCCTGCTGGTCATCAACGCGCTGCTGCTGATGCTGACGGGCGCCATCAGCGACCAGCTGAACCTGGGCTTCGTGGTGCGCGACTTCTGGGCGGCTCTGCTCGGCTCGATCGTGATCTCGATCGTGGGCTGGATCCTGTCCATGGTGGTCGGCGCCGGCCGCCTTGGTGGCCGGGTGCTCTGATCCGCCCTCGTCCGTCCCCGCTCCTGGACCGATGACCCCGTCTCGCGCCGGATGGCCGTCCCTGCTCGTGTTCGGCGTGGCGGTGGCCGCCGTCATCCTGCTGACCGGGCCGCTGCTGCTCTTCTTCCCGCCGGTCGTCTCGTTCGAGCAGGCGCGCCACGACGTGCCGGCCCTGCTGGGGACGGATCAGGCCACCGTCGATCGCGCCACCGCGTCCATGCTCGGCGATCTGCTGCGCAACGGAAACTTCGCCGTCAGCATCAGCGCCTCCGGTGAGCCGGTGCTGGACGCCAAGGAGCGGAGCCACATGCGCGACGTCGGCGGGGTGGTGCGCGGGCTCATGCTCGCCGCGGTCGTTGCCTGGCTGCTGGCCGTCCTGCTGTGGTGGCGGCTGCGCGGCGATCCCGATTCCCGCGCGCGGGCGATGCTGGCTGCGGCCGTGGGCATCGGCGTGGCGGCGGTCGTGGTCGGCGCGTTCTTCGCCCTGGCCTTTGAGGCCGCCTTCGCGGCCTTCCATGCCATCTTCTTCGCCGCCGGGACATGGACCTTCGGTCCGGAGTCGAACCTGCTGCGCTTCTTTCCGGAGCCGCTCTGGTTCGAGCTGGCCCTGCTGGCCGGCGCGACGATCGTGGTCAGCGCCGTCGTGGTGGGATGGGCGGCGATCCGCACGCTGTCGCGTGAGGCCGCCGTGCCCCGCTGAGGGCTCGGCGAACCCCTCGGCTACACTCCGAGCATGGGCAGGGGCTCGTTTCCGATCGGGACCATCGCCGGCATCCGGATCGCGCTGCACCCGACCTGGCTGATCATCGCCCTGCTCATCACCCTGACCCTGGCCGCTGGAGATCTGCCGGCCCGCTTCCCGGGCTGGCCGCCGTACGCCTACGCCGCGCTGGGTGCCGGGGTGGCGCTGCTCTTCTTCGCCTCGGTCCTCGCCCACGAGCTGTGCCACGCCCTGGTGGCGCGGCGGATGGGCATCGGCGTGCGGGACATCACGCTGTTCATCTTCGGCGGTGCCGCGACCATGGAGCGGGACGCCGACACGCCGCGCGAGGAGGCTCTCGTCTCGCTCGCCGGGCCCGCGTGCAGCCTGGTCCTGGCCGGCATGCTGATCGGCCTCTCGTTCCTGCTCCAGGACACCCACGTGGGGATCATCACCGCCTGGCTGGGCGTGCTGAACCTGTCGCTCGCGGTCTTCAACATCATTCCGGCCTTCCCCATGGACGGTGGGCGCGTTCTGCGGGCGCTGCTCTGGCGCTGGCGCGGCGATCGCTTCGTGGCGACGCGGGCCGCCGCGGCGGTGGGACGGGCGTTCGGCTACCTGCTGATCGTCATCGGCGTCTGGTGGGCGCTGGTGGGCAGCCTCGGCAACCTGTGGCTGGCCCTCATCGGCTGGTTCATCTCGAACGCCGCGGGCGCGACCGTGAACCAGATGACCATCCAGCGCTCGTTGGCAGGCATCCGGGTGCGGGACGTGATGGACCCACAGCCAGCCTCGATCTCGCCCAACACGAGCGTCGCTGACCTCGTCAACGAGCGGCTGGCACGCGGCGAGAGCCGTTCGTTCCTGGTGCGCCATGACGACGGCGGCCTGGCCGGGATCGTGACCCTCTCCGACGTGCAGCGGGTGGCGCGCGAAGACTGGCCCGCCGCCCGCGTGACCGACATCATGACCCGCTACGACTCGCTGGCCCGCGTCGGCCCCGACGATCCGCTGGACAAGGCGCTGGAGATGCTCCAGGAGCGCGAGGTGAACCAGCTGCCGGTCGTCGAGCCCGACGGCCGCACGGTGGTCGGCCTGCTCACCCGTTCGGGCGTGCTGCGCCTGGTGGACACCCGCATGAAGCTGGGCGTCTGAGCCGATGCGCTCCGTCGAGGAGGCGCTGGAGGCCATCCTGGCCACCGGCCGCCTGACCGGGACCGAATCGCTGCCGCTGGACCGATGCCTGGGCCGCGTTCCGGCCGAGCGCCGGGTGGTCGCCACGGTCGCCGTGCCGCCATTCGACAACTCCTCGATGGACGGCTTCGCGCTGCGCGCCGCCGACACGCCCGGCGCGCTGCGGCTGATCGGCGAGGTGGCGGCCGGCGCCGGCGAGCTGCCCGCGGTGGAGGCGGGCACAGCCGTCCGGATCATGACCGGCGCGCCGCTGCCCCCGGGAGCCGATGCGGTCGCGCCACTCGAAGTGGTGGAGGAGGCCGCTGACGGCGTGCGCGTGCCGGCCGTGGATTCGGGTGACTACGTCCGGCGGGCCGGGCACGACACGCACGCCGGCGATGTGGTCGAGCTGGCTGCCGAGCCGATGTCGCCCAGCACCCTCGCCGTGCTGGCCAGCCTTGGGATCGCGGACCTGGAGGTGCGGCGGCGGCCGCGGGTCGCGATCCTGTCGACCGGCGACGAGCTGCGGACCCCCGGCGAGCCGCTTGCCCCGGGCCATGTCTACGACGCGAACTCGGTCGCCCAGGCGGCCGCGGTGAGTGAGGCCGGCGGCGAAGCGCTGCCGCTGCCTCGTGCGGCGGACGATCCCCGCCAGATCGAAAGGCTGGTCCGCGGCGCCGCGGCCGAGGCTGACCTGCTGGTGGCGAGCGGCGGCGTCTCCGTCGGTCGCCACGACCACGTTCGCGACGTGATCGCCGACCTCGGGCAGCTGGACTTCTGGCGCGTTCGCATGCAGCCGGGCAAGCCGCTGGCCTTCGGCACCATTGGCGAGGTGCCCGTCATCGGCCTGCCGGGCAACCCGGTGAGCGCCCTGGTCACCTTCGAGCTGTTCGCCCGGCCGCTCATCCGGTGCATGCTGGGCCTGTCGGGAAGTGGTCGCGTCACGCTGCCGGCGGTCGCCTGCGAGCGGATGCCCAAGGACACGGAGCGGCGGGCCTACCTGCGAGTGCGCCTCGAGCGCGGGGCCGATGGCCTCGAAGCACGCCCGGCCGGCGGGCAGGCCTCGTCCCAGCTTCGGCCGCTGGCCGATGCCAACGGCCTGCTCGTCGTCCCCGAGGGTGAATCCGCCGCCGAAGCCGGCCGCACCTACGACGCGCTGCTGCTGGGAGCCATCGCGTGAAGCCGAGCCACCTGGGCGAGGGCGGCGAGGCGCGGATGGTCGATGTCGGCGGCAAGCCGGTCACCTCGCGCCGGGCCGTGGCGCAGGCGCTGGTTCGGATGCGTCCGGACGTGCTGGCCACGCTGCTCGATGCCGGCGGGCCGAAGGGCGATGCCCTCGGCGTCGCACGGCTGGCGGGCATCGGCGCCGCCAAGCGGACCGCCGACCTCATCCCGCTGTGCCATCCGCTGCCACTGGACCGGGTGGTGGTGGAGCTGGAGCCGGACCGCGACGCAGGCACCGTCACGATCCGCGCTGAGGTTGCGGCCACGGCGCGCACCGGCGTGGAGATGGAGGCGCTGACCGCGGCCAGCGTGGCGGCCCTGTCCCTCTACGACATGGCCAAGGCGCTGCAGCGCGACATCACCGTCGAGCGGGTCGAGCTGCTGGAGAAGGAAGGCGGCAAGAGTGGTCCCTGGTCCCGCGACGCGGGCGCGCCAGCCGAAACCGCCTCGCACGAAGCCGTGGTGGTCGTCTGCTCGACGCGTTCGGCGGCGGGGGAGCGCGAGGACACCGCCGGCCCGCTGCTGGTGCAGCTGCTGAGCGGAGCCGGCTGGGATGCCGACCCGCAGCCACAGGTCGTCGTGGACGACGAAACGGAGATCGCGACCCTGCTGGCACGGCTGGCGGACGATGGGCATCGGCTCATCATCACCACCGGCGGCACCGGCCTGACGCCGACGGACGTGACACCCGCCGCCACGCGCCGGGTGATCGACCGCGAGGTGCCGGGAATGGCGGAGCTGATGCGCAGCACCGGGCTCACGTCGACGCCCATGGCCTCGCTGTCGCGCGGCGTGGTGGGCGCGCGCGGGAGCGCGTTGATCGTCAACGTGCCGGGCTCGCCGATGGGCGCGACCGAGTCCCTGGAAGCCCTGCTGCCCGTCCTGCGCCACGCCGTCGAGCAGCTCGCCGGCGGCGATCACTGAGTTGCCGCTCTGCCGGACCGCTCGGCCCCGGTAGCATGACAGCCTCATGACCCTGGGCATCCCGCTCTACCCACTGATCGTCGTTCCGCTGGCGGTCGCCGGCTTCCTGTTCTGGCGCCGCGCGCGCTGGCACATGGAGGTGCTGCGGGCCGGGCAGCCGCTCAACCGCCTGGACCGGCCGCTGGACCGGATCTGGGGCTTCGTCGTCTACGTCATCGCCCAGAAGCG
>DASSNX010000036.1:0-8691 GCA_035701185.1 Candidatus Limnocylindria bacterium | reverse complement strand
CCTGATCATCGGGCAGCTGCCGAACGCCGACCGCGACCAGGCCCAGCGCGCCGAGCTGGCCGGCGATGAAGGCGGCATTGGTATCGACCGTCTCGCCGGCGAGCAGCTCCGAGCCGATGCTGAGCAGGATGACGCGCGGCGCCGGGTCGGCCATGGAGTGGCTCCCGATGCGCATCGGCTCCGAGTCTAGCGGTGGCACCAGTCCTGCGGGCAGGGCGGTATCGGCCTACGATCGGTTGACCGAACAACCATCCAGGAGAACGACGAGTTGACTGACCCCGCCCTCACCGTCGAGCGCGTCGTGAGCGAAGAGTTGCGCGACTGGCTGACGTCCAAGCTGCGCTATCCCGTGCTGGCGGTGCTGACCACCGATGGCTCGCCCAGCCAGTCGGTGATGTGGTTCGACCTCGACCCCGATCAGCCCGACACGATCCTCATGAACACCAAGGTCGGGCGGGCGAAGGACCGCTACCTGCGCCGCGATCCGAGGGTCAGCCTCTGTTTCGAGGACGGCCTGAGCTGGGTCGCGCTGCGCGGGCGGGTGGAGCTCGACGACGACCGGGAGCGAGCCCTGGCCGACATCCAGCGCCTGGCGGTCCGCTACGGCGACGACCCGCACGACTTCGACGGGCAGCTGCGGGTCACCATCCGGATGCGGGTCGAGAAGGTCATTCGGCATGACTGAGGCCGGCGTGCAGCTCGGCCTGCTGTGCTGGAACCAGTACACCTCGTGGGCGGACCTGCGGGCCGCCGGCATCCGGGCCGATACGCTGGGCTACGACGACATCTTCACCTGGGACCACCTGTACCCGATCGTCGGGTCGCCGGAGGGGCCGATGCTGGAGGCCTACGCCGTCATGGCGGCCTGGGCCGAGGTCACCTCGCGTGCCCGCATCGGCCTGATGGTCGGCGCCAACACGTTCCGCAATCCGGCTCTCGTTGCCAAGGCGATCACCACGATCGACCACATCAGCAACGGCCGGGCGATCCTGGGGATCGGCGGCGCGTGGTTCGAGACCGAGCACCGCGCCTTCGGGATCGAGTTCGGCCGCTCGCCGGGTGAGCGGCTGCGCTGGCTGGACGAGGCGGCCCGGATCATGCGCGGCATGCTCCACGGGGAGGAGCCGTCCGGCAGCGAGTTCTATGCCGCGCGCACCGTCCGCAACGATCCGCCGCCGGTCCAGGCCCATCTGCCGCTGCTGATCGGCGGCGGTGGCGAGAAGCGGACCCTCCGCACCGTGGCGAAGTACGCGGACTGGTGCAACTTCGGCGGCGGCTTCGACAACGTCAAGCACAAGGACGAGGTCCTGCGCCGTCATTGCGACGAGGTTGGGCGTGACCCAGCCGAGATCGAGCGCACCGTCGGCGTGGGCGTGGTCATCATCCGCGACGACCCTGCCGAGGCGCAGCGCGTGCTGGACGAGACGTTCCGGCACAACGGCGGCGCGCCGACCTGGGAGGACCAGCCCATCGGCACCCCGGAGCAGGTGGCGGAGAAGCTGCGTCCGTACCTGGGCATCGGCTTCCGGCACTTCAGCGTGGGTTGCCCGCATCCGTACGACGCCGAGTCGGTGGAACGGCTGATCACCGAGGTCAAGCCGATGCTGGAGTCCTAGGCCTCGTTAGCCGCCAGGCCTGAACGCGAGAAATTTCGTCCAGATCGCGCGCGAAGAGTGATCCGCGCGGCCGTTTGTCGAAATATCAGTTCACTGCGCGCATGAACCGCGCTCAAATGCGCCTTTCGCGCGGCGAGTGGGCCGAAATTTCGTCTCCATCGCGCCCCGACGATCCGCTCGGGCGCGAATTCGGCCAAATATGCGCGCCCGGTGGCCAGCGAAGGCCGGACCATCGCCCCTTCACCGCCCGGCAGCGATCTCTCGCTATTCTCCGCCGATGAGGACCGTGCTCCTGGCGGGCGGCACCGGCGGGGCGAAGCTGGCGCACGGCCTGCAGCAGGTCCTGCCACCCGGCGATCTCAGCGTCATCGTCAACGTCGGCGACGACACCGAGCGCCATGGCCTGCCGGTCTGCCCCGACCTCGACACGATCCTGTACACGCTCGCCGGCCTGGCGGATGCGGAGCAGGGCTGGGGTGTCGCCGGCGACACGTACACGGCCATGGGCATGCTCGAGCGATACGGGGAGGAGACCTGGTTCCGGATCGGCGACGCCGACCTGGCCACCCACCTCCACCGGGCCGAGCTGCTGCGTCGCGGCGACAGCCTGACCGATGCCACCGCCGCCATGGCCAAGGCGCTCCGGGTCCCCAGCCACATCCTGCCGGCCACGGACGATCGCCTGCGCACTGTCATCCAGACCGATGCCGGGCACCTTGACTTCCAGGCCTACTTCGTCCGCAACCGCCAGGCCGATGCGGTTCGTGGCCTCCACTTTGATGGTGCCGAGGCCGCCCGGCCGACGCCCGCCGCACTGGCCGCGCTGGCCGCGGCCGAGCTCATCGTGATCGGGCCGTCGAATCCGTTGGTCAGCATCGGGCCGATCCTGGCCATCGCGGGCTACCGGGAGGCGCTGGAGGAGGCCGCAGTGCCGCGGATCGGCGTGAGCGGGATCGTCGCCGGCCGGGCGATCCGGGGTCCCGCCGACCGGATGCTCGCCACGCTGGGCCACGAGCCGACCGCGCGGGGAGTGGCGGAGCTCTACCGCGGCCTGCTGGACACGTTCGTCATCGACGAGGCGGATGCTGCGCTGGCGCCGCGGATCGCGGAGCTTGGGATGCGGCCGGTGGTGCTGCCGACGATCATGCGCAGCGACGCGGATCGCGCCCACCTGGCCGAATCCATCGTTGCGCTGGCCTGAGCGTATGCTCCACGGATGAGCACGCGCCTGATCGTGCCGCATCGTGGCCTGGCCTCGGCCAAGACCCGCCTGTCGTCCGTCCTTGATGCCGATGAGCGCATGGCGCTGGCCGAGCGGCTGCTCGCCTCGGTGCTGGGCGCCGCCCGCGACGCCGTGAGCGATGTGGTCGTCATCACGCCGGCCCCGGAGCTCCAGCCCCTGGTCGAAGGAGCAGGCGCGCGGCTGGTGGTGCAGCGCGGCATGGGCCTGAACCGTGGACTGGACCAGGCCCGGGCGGCAGCGGTCGAGGACCGGATTGCGTTGCTGGGCGTGCTCCACGGGGACCTGCCGAACCTCACCCCGGATGACGTGCGCGCATTGCTCGCCGCGGCCGGCGAACCCCGGGGCGTGGCCATCGCGCCCGATCGGGCCGGGACGGGCACCAACGGGCTGGCGCTGCGGCCGCCGGAGATCATCGGCTTCCGGTTCGGCCCCGGGTCGCTGGCGGCACACCGGGCAGAGGCGCTCGCGGCGGGGGTGGAGCCGAGCGTGGTTCGGCGCGACGGGCTCGCGTTCGACCTCGACACGCCCCAGGACCTGGCCCGCTGGCTGGAGCTCGGCTCCGCGGCATGATCTCGCTGATCCCCGTGCCAGGGATCCCCGAGGTGCGGCCGGGCGACGACCTGGCCAGGCTGATCGCCGATGGGCTGGCCGCGGGAGGCATCGGCCTGGCCGATGACGACGTCCTGGTGGTCACGCAGAAGATCGTGTCCAAGGCGGAGGGGCGCGTGGTCGACCTCGGGACCGTGGAGCCGCGGCCGGAGGCCACGGCCTGGGCCGAGCGCTGGGGCAAGGATGCGCGGCAGGTGGAGCTGGTCCTGCGCGAGAGCGCCGAGGTGGTGCGCTGGGCCGATGGTGGCCTGATCATCAGCCGCACGCGACACGGCTTCGTCTGCGCCAACGCCGGCGTGGACTTATCGAACACCGGCGGCGAGGAGCTCGCCACGCTGCTTCCCGAGGACTCGGACGCCTCGGCGCGCCGGCTGCGCGAGCGGCTCGGGGAGCTGATGGGCGCCACGCCCGCAGTCGTCATCTCCGACTCGTTCGGACGACCGTGGCGGATGGGGATCGTGAACGTGGCGATCGGCGCGGCAGGTCTCCGTGTGCTATCCGACCTGCGCGGTACGCCGGACGCCCAGGGCCGCGAGATGCGCTCGACGATCATCGCCGTGGCCGATGAGCTGGCCTCCGCGGCCGACCTGGCAGGCGGCAAGGTGGCGCAGCAGCCGGTGGTCGTGGTCCGTGGCTACGCCGTTGCACCGCCGCACCGAGATCGCGGCGCGAGCGAGCTGGTGATGCCGCGCGAGCAGGACCTCTTCCCGTGAGCGGTCCGGCCTAGCACGCGTCGTGCAGGCGGCGGCCAACGGGAGGATTCCGCATGACCGCTGCCCGATGACCACCGTGCCGGTGCTGGTGCTTGGCCGCTACCGCCTCGACGAACAGCTCGCCGCAGGCGGAACGGCCCGCGTCTGGCGCGGCTGGGACGTCGAGCTCGGCCGGCCGGTGGCCGTCAAGCTGCTCCACCCGCACCTGCTTCCCGACGAGACATCCCGTCGCCGGCTGGCCGCCGAGGCGCGGGCCGCGGCCGCGCTGTCGCACCCGGCCATCGCGACCGTCTACGACGTCACCGGCCCCGACGAGGACCCCGCGATCGTCATGGAGCTGATCGACGGGGAACCGCTGTCCGCGCGGCTGGCAGGCGAGGGTCCGATGCCCGCGGCCGAGGCCGCGCGCATCGCGGCTGAGATCGCCGAGGCACTGTTCCATGCCCACCAGCGAGGAATCGTCCATCGCGACGTGAAGCCGGCGAACATCCTGATCGAGGCACCCGGCGGCCACGCGCGCCTCATCGATTTTGGGATCGCCCGCTCCCTGGAGCTCGCCAGCGAGTCGCTCACCGGCACCGGTACGGCGCTCGGCACGCCTCGCTACATGGCGCCGGAGCAGCTGGCGGGCGACGAGATCGGCCCGCGGACGGACCTGTGGGGGCTGGGCGCCGTCCTGTACGAGATGCTCGCCGGCGCGCCGCCGTTTCGGGGAGCGACGCCCCTCGCCATCGCCCGGGAGCAGGCTGCGGGGCCGCCGCCGATTCCCGGGGCCGATCCGGCGCTGGAGGCGATCGCGCGCGCGTGCCTGGCGGTGCCGATCGCCGATCGGCCGCTGCATGCCGGCAGCGTGGCCGAAGCCCTGCGCCGCTGGGCCCGCGGCGACGTGGCGCCGGCCCACGCGCTGGCGCCCGCCGCAGCGGTCACGGCACCGATGGACGCCGTCGCGGCGCCCGTCGCCGTTGCGACCGCTGAAAGACCGAGGTCGCGGCGCCGGATGCTGGGCGCGGCCGCCGGCCTGATGCTCGCCGTCGCGCTGCTCGGCGTCGGCGCGCTGGCGCTCACCCAGCCTCTGGCAGCCGGCCGCCGGCACGTCAGCGACGCCGGGGCCAAGCTCGGGTCCGCCCGTCGGCTGGCGCAACGCGCTCCTCGCCCACTACCGCGGGGCGTGCGCCAATGGAACCCTCGAGACGTCCGACTTTGCGGGCATGACCTATGCGCGGGCGGCGCGCTACGTGGACGGCCTCATCAGCGCCTGCCAGACCGAGAAGCCGCCGAAGCCGCCCGGGCCCGGCCCACATCACGACAAGGGCCACGGTCACGGGCACGGTCCGAAGAAGGACTGACTGGGCTAGCGGCCGCTGATCGGCTGCAGGAAGAGGCTGACGATCTCGCCGCCCTCGACCCGGAAGTTGGCCTCGACGTGCATGGACGGCGCGCCGGGGCGCATGACGGTCACGTCGGCGATGTAGCTGCCGCCCATGTTGCGGCTGTCGTTGGTGTACATCCTGAAGCCGTCGCCGGCGCGCACGAACCAGCCGCCCACCTTGTCGCGGCCGCGCAGGTTGGTGCGCTCGTCGGAGCCGGGCACGGAGATGCCCATCACCGCGTTCTCGGCCAGCAGGCTGATGGCCTTCTCGCGCTGGTCGTCGTTGATGAGCTCCATGAACAGGTCGACGGTTTCGGTGGCTCCCATGCCTGCAAGTCTAGCGGCGGCGGGCGGGCAATCGCCGCAGCGCCATACTTTCCGGATGGGACTGCGGATCGGGCTCATTGGCTGGGGAACCATGGGCTCCGCCCTGGGCGAGCTGGTCACGACCGGACCGCTGCCCGTGCAGCTGCGGCGGATCGCCGTACGCGACCCGGAGCGCGCGCGCCAGCGCGGGGTGCCGCCCGGCGTGGACATCGGCCCCGTGGAGGACGTCCTGGCAGACGAGACGCTGGACGCGGTGGTGGAGCTGAGCGGCGGGATCGACGAGCCGCTGCAATGGGCACGGCAGACCCTGGGTGCAGGGCGCTCCTACGTGACCGGCAACAAGGCGCTGCTGGCGAATCACGGCGGCGAGCTGGCGGCGCTGGCACGGAGCACCGGGACAGGGCTGCTGGGTTCGGCCAGCGTCGGCGGCGGCACGCCCATGATCGAGACGGTGGCGCACCTGGCGCAGAGCGGTCGCGTCGCCAGGCTGCGCGGCCTGCTGAACGCCACGACGACCTTCATCCTGGCCGCCATGGCCGACGGGCAGAGCTATGCCGATGCCCTGGCCGCCGCCCAGCGCGCCGGCTATGCCGAACCGGAGCCCACATTCGACGTCACTGGCCGCGACGCGGCCCAGAAGATCGCCGTGCTCGCGTCGGTGGCCTGGGGCCGATGGCGCGCCGAGCGCGAGGTGTCCACGCGCGGTATCGTCGGCCTCGAGGTCGAAGTGGGGCGCGCGACGCGGCTGGTGGCTGCGGCGACCGAGCAGGGCATGCGGGTGGAGCCCGCGACCCTGGAGGAGGGCGACGTCCTGGCGACCGTATCCGGCATCGAATGCCTGCTGGAGGTGGACCTGCGTGATGGGTCACGGTTCCGCATCTCGGGCCCCGGGGCGGGCGGGCCAGTGAGTGTCGGCGCGACGTATGCCGACCTGGCACGGCTGGTCGCCGGCGAGCGCCCGGTGCTCTTTGCCGCATGACCGACTGGCCGACCGTCGGCGTCGCCGGCTCGCGGGGGGTGGTTGGCAGCACCTTCCTCTCCATCCTGGCCGATGCCGGCCTGCCGGCCGGCTCTTTGCGGGCCTTCGGCTCGGAGGCGGGCACGATCGCCTTCGGCGACGAGGCTGTGGCGCTCCGCCAGCTGGACGAGGATGCTGCCCGCGAGCTGGAGGTGCTCTTCCTGGCCACCGATGCGGCGACGTCGCGGCAGATCGTGGAGGGGCCCGGCCGCGACGTGCCACTCATCGTTGACAACTCGAGCGCCTACCGCCTCGCTCCGGACGTGCCGCTGGTCGTCCCGGAGGCGAACGGCGCCGCCCTGGAGCGCCGCCACGGCAACGTCGTCGCCAACCCGAACTGCACCACCGCGGCGACGGCCGTGGCCCTCGCCCCGATCCGCGACCTGGCCGGGCTGGAGGCCGTCGACCTGGCGTCCTACCAGGCGGTGAGCGGGGCCGGCCGTGCCGGCCTGGACGCGTACGAGGCGGAGCGGGCAGCGGGAGGGGCGGAGCAGGCGGCGGGCTCCCCGTTCCACGGCCGCATCGCCGACAGCGTGGTGCCGCAGATCGACGTGCTCGATGGCGAGGGGTGGTCCGGCGAGGAGCGCAAGATCGCCGCCGAGCTGCGCAGGATCCTGGAGCTGCCCGACCTGGACGTGGCCGCCACCGCGGTGCGGGTGCCGGTCCACACGGGCCACTCGGTGGCGCTGCACATTCGCACCCAACGGCCGGTCGAGCTGCGGGACGTGATGCTGGCGCTGTCCAGCGCCCCGGGCATCGAGTATCGCCACGCCACCGGCAGCAACCGCCACCCGATGCCGCTGGATGCCGCCGGCCGCGATCCGGTGCTCGTCGGGCGGCTGCGCGCGATCCCGGGACGCACGGGCGGGCTTGCCCTCTTCCTGTCGTCGGATAACCTTCGCAAGGGCGCGGCGCTCAACGCGATCCAGGTGGCTGCCTGCGCCGACCCGCAGCGGTACGGACGCCTGGTGCCGACGCCCCGCTGAGCGGCCCACCCATCGGCCCACCTGAACACTCGGGAGGAGATCCACGTGCCCGATCCCTCGTTCTCAGACCTCGTGCCGGAGTTCCTGGCCGAGCAGTACGCCGAGCACCCGGTCCGTTCCAGCGAGATGGGACTGACCGAGTTCGACGATGACCTCGACGACCTCAGTGGCGCCGCCTTCGAGCGCCGGGCGGCTGCGGCCGCCTCGTGGCGGGAGCGGTTCGCCGCCATTTCCGACGCGGACACCACCTTCGACGAGGCGATCGACCGCGACCTGATCGTCGGCGCCCTGACCGAGCAGGCCGTCTACGACGAGTGGCGCGTCTGGGAGCGCCAGCCCGACACCTACCTCAACCCCGGGCTGGATGGCGTCTTCGGGCTCTTCCTGCATCGGCTCCGCCCGGAAGAGCGGCTGGTGCGGTCGGCCATCTCGCGGCTGCGGCAGCTGCCGGACACCCTGGAGGCCGGCAAGGCCAACCTGCGGCCCGAGCTCGTGCCGGAGATCCTGCTCGACCGCGCCATCCGGCAGGCCCAGGCGGGTGCGAATTACACCCGCAACCTGCTGCCGGCGGACGTGGCGGAGGAGCATCGGGGCGAGCTCGCCGACGCCGGCGCCGCGGCCGCCGATGCGCTCGAGGCCTACGCCGACTTCCTGGAGTCGCTGCGCCCTGCGGCGAACGGCGACTGGACGTTCGGTGAGGAGCGCTACGACACCGTGCTGCGCCAGGCCGAGATGCTCGGCTACGGCGCGCGCGAGCTGCGCGAAAAGGGGCGGCAGCAGATCGAGGAGCTCAGCGGGCTGCTTCGCGAC
>DASSNX010000035.1:0-13123 GCA_035701185.1 Candidatus Limnocylindria bacterium | reverse complement strand
CACGACGGCGACGAGCGCCACCAGGGCAGCCGTGGTGAATCGGTTCACGATGATGGGGACCTCAATGCGATGGAAACGGCCACCGTGGTGACCGTCGCCACAGCATACGCGCCGCACGGCGCCGCTACGAATCGCCTACTTGAGGAAGCTGCTCCGCTGCCGACGCAGGAACCGGCCGTATCCCGGCTCGCCCTTCCACTCGTCGCCGTCGACCACCACCCGGCCGCGGCTGAGGACGACATCGGCTCCACCGGTGACCTCCCAGCCCTCGTAGCAGCTGTAGTCGACGTCCATGTGGTGGGTCCGGGCGCTGATGGTGTGGGTGCGCTGCGGGTCGTAGACGACCAGGTCCGCGTCCAGGCCGACCGCCACCGCCCCCTTCTGCGGCAGGCCGAACATCCGCGCCGGCGCCGCCGAGATGAGCTCCACCCAGCGGTTCGGCGTCAGGCGCCCGCCGACCACGCCGCCGTGATGCAGGAGGTCCACCCGGTTCTCGACGCCGGGCAGCCCGTTGGGAATCTTGCGGAAGTCGCCCTGGCCCAGGTCCTTCTGGCCGTGGAAGTCGAACGGGCAGTGGTCGGTGGAGACGACCTGCAGGTCGTCTTTCAAGAGGCCGAGCCACAGGTCCTCCTGGTGGTCGGCCGGCCGCAGCGGCGGGGAGCACACGAACTTCGACCCCTCGAAGCCGTTGCCCAGGTCCTCAAGTGAGAGGAACAGGTACTGCGGGCACGTCTCGGCGAAGGCGGGCAGCCCCTCGTCGCGGGCCCGGCGGACCTCCTCCAGCGCTTCGCGTGCGGAGAGGTGGACGATGTACACCGGCGAGCCGGCCACCTCCGCCAGGCGGATGACGCGGTTGGTGGCCTCGCCCTCGAGCACCGGCGAGCGCGAGGTGCCGTGGTAGTACGGATCGGTGTTGCCGGCGGCAAAGTTCTGGCCGGCCACGACGTCGATGGCCAGGCCGTTCTCGGCGTGCATCATGATCAGCCCGCCGTTCTTCGCCGTCTGCTGCATCGCCTGGAAGATGGCGCCGTCGTCGCTGAAGAAGACGCCCGGGTAGGCGGTGAACAGCTTGAAGCTGGTCACGCCCTCGTCGACCAGCATGTCCATCTCCGACAGCACGTCGTCGCGGACGTCGGAGACGATCATGTGGAACCCGTAGTCGACACAGGCCAGGCCATCGGCCTTCTCGTGCCAGGCGTCCAGTCCCTGGCGCAGCGAGCCGCCGCGCGGCTGAACGGCAAAATCAATGATCGTGGTGGTGCTGCCGAATGCCGCAGCCCGCGTCCCGGTCTCGAACGTGTCCTTGGCGAACGTCCCGCCGAAGGGCAGCTGCATGTGGGTATGCACGTCGATGGCGCCGGGAATCACCCATTTCCCGGTGGCGTCGATCGTCTGATCAGCCGATGCATCCAGGTCGGTGCCGATCAGCGCGATCGTCTCGCCGTCCACCAGCACGTCGGCCCGGCTGGTGGCATCGGCGTTCACGATGGTTCCGCCTTTGATCAGGGTGCGCATCGGGTCTCCCTTTCAGCAATTCGACGGTTCGGGGACGCAATGGTACGACGCTGCCGCCGACGGTCAGGCGGCTGAATCCTCGTACGCCTGCAGCCGGCAGACCAGCGTGAGGCCGATGGCGCGGTAGACGCTGAAGCCGAGCTGCGAGGACTGGAGCACGCCGAACCGATGGCCGGCGTCGGCGCCGGCCTGCAGCGCAGCGACGCTGACCGCCCGGCCGTACCCGCGGCGTCGAGCGTCTTCCGCCACGGCCACCGCATAGAGGCCGGCGGCACCGCCCGCCGAGCACAGCGAGGCGCAGGCCACCGGCCGGCCGTGCGCGGTGCGTCCGACGAAATGCTGGAACGGCTGCTCCGGACCCCAGCCGTACCGCGCCCCGAGCCCCTCGAAGGCGCCGGCGAAGATGCCGCGCATGCCGAGCGGCTCGAGCACCGCCAGCACGTCGTCGAACTGTTCCGATGATCGGCACACCTCGACAGCGAAGCCGTCGTGGACCGGCTGGGGCGGCAGGGCGTCGAGGTCCATGGCCATGCCGGGCCAGGCGGGCCACCGCTCCATGCCACGCCGCTCCAATCGCGGGCCGATGTCGGCCGGCCGGCTCTCGCGCCAGGTCCACCACACCGCCGGTAGGCCGCGACCGCGCAGCTCGGCGCGAAGGCCGTCGATGGCCACGTCCGCATCAGCCTCGTCAAGGTTGACGCGCAGGACGCTGGTCGCACGCGGATCGTCGTTCGGGCCCCGGAAGTGGTGCCAGGTCAGGCCGTCGTCGTCATGGAGCTCACCGTCCCAGGCGGCGGCCACCAGCTGCCAGGTCGCCACGAAATTGGCCTCCACCGCGCGGGCCGCCGCGCGCCGGTCAAGGGGTGGCAATTCCGCCGGCTCGGGGCGGATCAATCGGACTCGTGCATCCAGGGCGTGTAGGTCACGCCCAGCAACATGCCCTCGGGGCTGAGCAGCTGCGAGGTGGTCTGGCCCCACGGCTCGAGGTGCGCGTCGCGCAGGACGCGATGCCCCGCTGCCTGCAGCTCGGCGATGGCAGGGGCCACGTCATCGGGCGAGGCGACGTCGATCTCCATCCAGGCCGTTGGCGCCGGGACGTCATCCGGCCATTCAGTGGTGCCGAAGATCGTGTCCGCGGCCTGTGACAGTGGCCAGATGCCGAAGTGCTTCACCCCGTCCAGCTTGTCGCTGACGAAGTAGTCCTCGGAGAGCTCGCGGAGCTCGATGCCGACCGCGTCGCCCCAGAACGCACGGCTCGTCGCTGTGTCGCGAGTCATCGGCCCAAACCCGGCCACGAAGCTGGCCCTCATGCTGTGCTCCTTCCTGCCTCGGGAGGGCAATGGTATCGGCGCCGTGTGCTAGCGTCCGCCGCGTGAACCGCGCCGCCATGGTCCTTTCGATCGTGGCAGTCTCGCGGCCATGAATGCGCAGCGTGTGCTCTTCCTGTGCACGCACAACTCGGCTCGCAGCCAGATGGCCGAGGGCCTGCTTCGCGCCCGCGGCGGCGACCGCTACCAGGCCTTCAGTGCCGGCAGCGAGGCGACGGCCGTCCGACCCGAGGCGATCGCGGTCATGGCGGAGCTGGGCATCGACATCTCCTCGCAGGAGAGCAAGCGGCTGGACCGATTCTTCGGTCAGTCGTTCGACCTCGTGATCACGGTCTGTGACTTCAACCAAGGCGAGAGCTGCCCGGTCTTCGCGGGCGCAGCGCAGACGCTGCGCTGGGATATGGAAGACCCATCATCAGCCGCTGGCCCGACGAGCGAGCGGATGGCGGTATTTCGCCGCGTTCGCGATGAGCTGGACCGCCGAATCAGGGAGCTGGCGGTCAGCCGGGAATGAGCCGCGCGATCTGCGCGAAGTGGTCGGCGTCCTCGCCGGCGGTGTGAGCGGCAAGCTGGCCGACACTGATCAGCCCGTGCTCCTCATGCCTGCCGGTGCGCCGCCATTCGTCGTCGGACAGCCCAGCCAGGAGCTCTGCCTGCTCGTTTCGCAACGCGGTGAAGCGAGCCAGCTCATCTCCGATCGCCATATCGATGTAGCGCCGCTCTTCGGCGAGCGCGGCCGGGTCGTAGGCCGGGAGGTCCGGGACGTCGCGCTCGAGCATGGCCCGCGTGCGGGCCAGGGCGCGATCCTCGGTGTCTGCCAGGTGCGCGACGACCTCCACGATGGCCCACTCGCCCTCGGCCGGGCGGGCGCGAAGGACCTCCGTCTCGAGGTCGCGCACCAGGCGTCCCAGGATCACCGGACCGGCCCGCATGGCCTTGAGAATCTCGTCGCGCTCGCTGATCACGGTCGCTATTCCTCGAATCTGGTGGCGCCGGAGCGGCCAGTCGGCCGGCCCCGGCGCCATCATCGGCTCAGCAGCAGCCGTTCGTGCAGCAGCCCTCGCAGCAGTCGCAGTCGCAATCGGCCAATCGCATGTCGAGCCTCCTTGGCTGGTGGTGCGCCGATTCAGCGCGCCTCCTGTCAATATATAGATGGTTGTCAATATCGGCGGGATTCGATATTGTGCAGCCGATGACTGTCAGCGCCGATCCCGACGTTCGCTTCCTGCAGGCCCTGGCCGATCCCGTGCGCCTGTCGATCGTCCGCCAGATCGCCTCGTCGGGCAGCTCGGTGTGCGCCTGCGATTTCACCGAGTGCTGCGTGGTCAGCCAACCGACCGTCAGCCACCACCTCAAGGTCCTGCGCGAGTCCGGGGTGGTGACCAGCGAGCGCCAGGGCACGAACATCATCTACTCGCTGGCGCCCGACTTCGAGGCACGTTGGGCGGGCATCGGCGCCGGACTGAAGGGCCTGGTGACCGTCGGCTAGGCGAAGCGCGGGATGATGGACGCGTAGGCGTCCAGCTGCTCCTCCTCGTCGCCGTTCATCAGGTAGATGTTGAACTGGTTCACGCCCGCATCCGCCAGCTCCTGCAGCTTGGCGACGTGCTCCTCGGCGTCACCCAGGACGCAGAAGCGGTCCGTCACCTCGTCGCCGACGAACGCCGCGTTCGATGAGCCGACCTCGGCGTGGTGGTGGTAGTCGTAGCCCTCCCGGTCGGTGATGTAGCCGGTCAGCGCCTCCGGCAGCTGTTCGCGCGGGTACTTGTTGACCAGGTCCACGACGTGGTTGCTGACCAGCGCCGGGAACCAGCGCGTTCGCTCGCGACCGAGGTCCCGCGGGGCGACGTGCGCGGGCGCGGCGGCCTGCACCTTGACCGATCCCGCGGGACGGCCGGCGGCGGCCTCCGCCTCGCGCAGCTGCGATACGAACCAGCGGATGAGGTCCGGATCGGCCAGCTGCAGGATCAGCCCATCCGCCACCCGGCCGGTCATGCCGATGGCCATCGGCCCGTAGCCCGCCACCCATACCGGCAGTTCCCAGTTGCCGGTCCAGGGCAGCTGCAGCTCGGTGCCCTCGTAGGTCACCGCGCGGCCGGCGACCAGGTCACGGATGACGCCGATCGCCTCTTCCAGAGTCTTCATGGTGGTCGGCGGCTTGCCGAGCACGCGGCGCGCGCTGTCGCCGCGGCCGATGCCCAGGTCCATCCGCCCACCGCTCAGCTCGTCCAGGGTGGCCAGCGCCGACGCGGTGACGCTCGGCTCCCGGGTCGCGGGATTGGTGACGCAGGTGCCCAGCCGCATCCGCTCGGTGCTCTGGGCCATGAGCGTCAAGAGCACGTACGCCTCGCGCCACAGGACGTGGCTGTCGAACAGCCAGCCGTAGGTGAAGCCGTTCGCCTCGGCGCGGCGCGTCAGCGCGACGGTGCGCCCGACGTCGTTCTCGGGCTTGAAGGTAAAGCCGAAGTCCATCGGCCTACGGGCGCACCAGGTCGTCGTACGCGTCCGGCCGGCGGTCGCGGTAGAACTGCCAGAGCTGCCGGACCTCGGTGATCTTGTCCATGTCGAGGTCGCGGACGATCAGCTCCTCGTCATGCGGATCGCCGACGTCGCCCACGAACTGGCCGCGCGGATCGACGAAGTACGACTGCCCGTAGAAGTCGTCGTCGCCCAGCGGCTCCACGCCGACGCGGTTGATGGTCCCGACGTAGTAGCCGTTGGCCAGTGCGTGGCTGACCTGCTCGACGCGCCACAGGTACTCGGAGAGTCCGCGCGACGTGGCCGATGGGATGAAGACCAGCTCCGCGCCGTTGAGGCCCAGCGCCCGCGCGCCTTCCGGGAAGTGGCGGTCGTAGCAGATGTACACCCCCACCTTGCCGACGGCGGTGTCGAACACGGGGTAGCCCAGGTTGCCGGGGCGGAAGTAGAACTTCTCCCAGAAGCCCTTGACGTGCGGGATGTGCGTCTTGCGGTACTTGCCCAGGTACGTCCCGTCGGCATCGATCACCGCGGCGGTGTTGTAGTAGATGCCGGTGGTGTGCTCGTCCTCCTCGTACATCGGCACGATGAGGACCATGCCCGTCTCGCGCGCCAGCTCCTGCATGCGCTTGGTGGTCGGGCCATCGGGAATGTGCTCGGTGTAGCTGAAGTACTCCGGATCCTGCACCTGGCAGAAGTACGGGCCGTAGAAGAGCTCCTGGAAGCACATCACCTTGGCGCCCTGCTTCGCGGCCTCGCGGGCGTACTTCTCGTGCTTCTCGATCATCGTTTCCTTGTCGCCGGTCCACTCCGCCTGGAGCAGGGCGGCACGGATGGTTCGCGGCATCTGCAGTCGGCCTCCGTCTCAATCCGTCGCCTGAGAGGCCGATACTCTACATCGGCGCCTTTTGGCCAGACCAGATGGCGCGAGGTCTCTCCGGCTCAGCCGAAGGCGCGACCGTTGCGGATCAGCGCCACCAGCGTGAACAGGTAGGCCAGCAGCGCGGCCCCGAAGATCACCAGCCCGAAGATGGCGCCGATGCGGACCGCCTGCTCCATCTCCTGCGGGCTCAAACCCGTGTTGTTCAGCGTGGTCACCGGCAGGCCGCCGGCGACGGCAGCGACGAACACCAGGGTCATCAGCCCGGTGAAGAGGATGCCGAGGCCGGCGACCACCAGGCCGATGACTCGCGCCCAGCTCGCTCGCCGGAAGATCCCCGCCCCGGATGCCAGGTGGCCAAGGGCGATGACTCCGGCCACGACCCCCAGCCCGACGCCGACCCCGCGGCTGATCTCTCGCGCCCGATCGAGCTGTTCCCCGGAGATGCCGCCGAAGGTCGAGTCCGGCAGCTGGTCGTAGATCGATCCGGACAGCAGGAAGACCGCGGCCATCAGGCCGGTGAGCACGCCGAGCACCAGCAGGATGACCGCCGCACCGACCACCGAGCCGGGCAGCGCTGGCCGAACGGCTGGCGTCCAGGCGGGTTGCGCGGCCACCTCGGCCGCGGCGTCGACGGGTGATGGAGCGGGCGGCGGTGCCGGCTGAACCGGTTGTGCCGGCTCTACGGGCTCCAGGTTGGGCTGCGTGGAGTCGTCCATGCCGACAGGCTACTCCCCGACCGGTCCGCGGGGCCAGAATGCGTCATGCCCTGGCGTGGCTCGGCCAAGATCGCGTTCATCGGCTCGCACTCGGTGCGCAAGTCGAACGCGGTGCACGCCTTCGCCAGCACGATCGGGCGAACGGGCGTCAGCGTGGAGGTCGGCCGCGAGGTCATCCGCTTCAACCCGTTGGGCATGAACGAGGCGGCTTCGCCCGAGGCCCAGCTGTGGGTCCTGATGGCCCAGGTCCAGCAGGAGCTGGAGCTGCGGAATCGCGCCGAGGTCCTCGTCACCGATCGGTCCGTGGTCGACAATTTCGCCTACTACCTGCGCGTAACCGATGGAGCCGATCCGTACGCCGTGGAGCCGCTGGTTCGTCGCTGGGCTCAGACCTATGACCTCTTCGTGCGGTTGCTTCCCGATGTGGCGCTGCTGGCCGATGGCGTCCGTTCCACGAACGACGCGTTCCGCGACGAAATCGAGTCGATCCTCGACCGGATCCTGCCCCAGTACATCGCCGCGGACCGCCTGGTGAACGTGCCCGCCTCCCAGGTGACCGAGTCCTTTGACTGGCTTGCGATCGCCGAGCGCCTGGCGGCGCTCCGGGGCGAGAGGCTCACCGTCCCGTGAACCACCGCGCGGCGTCCCTGCTGTGCGCTGCCCTGGTCCTGGCAGCCGCCGGATGCAGCCACGCCTCCTCTCCAGCACGGGGTGCTCTCACGGTGATCAACCGGACGACCGCCGAGATCGTCGTGACGAATGCTGGAAGAGAGCTGCGCGTGCCCGGGTGCGATGAAGCAACCGCGCCCGATTTCAAGCTCAACGCGTGGACGCTCACGTCGCCGGGACGCGACACGTTCTACGGCGGCAACGACTCCAGCGGACCGGAGTCGTTCATCCTGGTCACGAGCTTCCCAACGCAGAGCGACTCGCGACCCGCCGAGCTTCCGCCGTGCGAGGGCCTGCTGCAGCCTGCAGAGTCCTAGCTCCCGCTTCGTGGATTCTCGCGCGGCGAGGTCCTGCAGGTGCGCTCTTAGCGCTCTGCATAGACGACCTCGCACAACCACTGACCTCGCACAACCACTGCTTGTGTAGTGACGCGTTGGCACTCGGGCATACAAGCGTGGACATGTGAAATTTCACAAATGCCTGTCTGATGGAGCCTCCGCACAAGCTTCAGTTGTGAGGCGCCACCTCGGGGCGTGGAACAGTGCACGGGCACAAGTGTCCCTTGTAGCCAGCCACGGATGGGGCGCGGTGCACAACTGTCCGTTGTGGCCAGCCACGGATGGAGCGCGGTGCACAAGTGTCCCTTGTCAGCCTGGCTGGAAGATGGCCGCAAATCGAAACGTGGCCGGTTGGATGGCGACAGACGACGTGCGACGAGGCTGTGCGGCGCGGATACACTCCGCGCTACCGATGCTGCCGGCCCGACTCCGATCGCTGTTCAACGTCCCGCTGCTCCGTCGCGTGGCCTTCCACGCGCGGCGCGTCGGCACGAACGTGGACCGGCATTTCTTCACGACCCTGCTGAGCACGGTGCTCGGCTTCGTGGTGACCGCCGCCATCGTCGTCACGCTGCTCGAGAAGCAGCTGACGGTCGCCGACTTCGGCTCGACCATCCACTGGGCGATCACCACGGTCATCGGCTCCGGCGATGCCAGCTACGTCACCTCGCCGGGCGGCTTCGTCATCGGCTGGCTGCTGGCGTTCTTCGGCGTCGCGCTGGTGGCCGCCATGACCGGCGCGGTGGTCGGCTTCTTCATCGATTTTCTGCTCAAGGAGGGCCAGGGCATGGGAGCCGCGGGCTTCCGGGACCATATCGTCGTCTGCGGCTGGAACACGACCGCACGTGACCTGATCGAAGAGCTCAAGACGGACGAGTACGACGCCAAGGTCGTCGTACTCCACGACAGCGAGCGCAATCCGGCCGGCGAGGGCGTCTACTTCGTGCGCGGCGACATCACCAGCGCGGAAGACCTGAACCGTGCCGGCATCACCGAGGCAGCCAGCGCCATCGTCTTCCCCGCCAGCCCGACCAACGAGGCCGACATGCGCTCGATCCTGTGCGTGATGGCCATCGAGTCCCTGGCACCCGAGGTCCGCACCGTGGTCGAGGCCAACAACCCGGCCCACGTCGAGCACTTCCGCCGGGCCAAGGCCGATGAGGTCCTTGTCACCTCCACCCTGGCCTCGCGGCTCCTGGCGCGCTCCGCGCTGTACCCCGGCCTCTCCGAGCTGGTGACCGATCTCGTCTCGGGCGGCGCAGGGTCGGAGCTGTACCGGATTGCCATTCCCGAGGACCTCTGTGGCCTCACCGTGGACGACTTCTCGGCCAAGCTGCGCTCCGAGCACCACGCCACGCTGCTGGCGGTCAGCCGCAGGGGCCAGGTCTCCACCAACCCGCCAACGGACTTCAAGATGCAGCCGGGCGACGACGCGGTGGTCGTGGCCGAGTCCCTCGGCACGCTGGCGCCGCTGCGCCTGAGCCGCACCGAGGCCCTGGGCGAGGCGCGCTCCTAGGGCAGGAACTGGAGCGTCGCCACCAGCTTCTTGGCATCGGCCTGGACCGAGCCAGACTCTTCGGAGATGAGCAGCTGGCCGGCATCGGTGTCGACCACCACGACCGTCCAGGGGATGGAGCTGGCGAAGAGCTCCAGCGGACGAAACGGCGCGTCGGGCGCGGTGGAGGCAACCAGCACGCACTTCTCGTGGCATAGCGAAGAAACAGTCGGCACGGTTTCAGCGCGGACCCGCACCGTGACGGCCACTGCCGGGCGGCCGCCCACGGTGATGTCTCTCTTCGACACGACCTGCAGGTGCGGGCTGGTGGCGAGCCAGTCGACGAAGTCGGCGGGCACGGGCTCCTCGTTCCCGTCGGCGTCATAGGCGGCGGTGGGCAGGTAGAACTGCACGCCCTCACCCTCGAGGTCGGGATCGCCGATCTCCAGCTGATGGACCAAAGCCGTCTCGCTGGCGAACCAGTGGCGGTCCGGCGCCAGCTTGCCGACGGTGATGGCGAACCGGACGCCGAACGCCGCCGTGGCGTACGTCGTGGCCGCGTGGAGGCTGCCGTCGCGCATCAACGTCATGCCGGGCGGCGCCGGAGCGATCGTCGGGCTGGCAGCGGCGGAGGCGCTCGGTGAGGTGACCGCCGGCGAGCCGACGGCAACCGTTGGCGACGCGCCGGAGGAGCATCCCGCCAGCAGGAGGAGCGCCAGGACGATTGCCGCGGTGCGCACGCTCGCGAGCATAGGACGCGCGCATGCCGGTGCTGTCGGCGCGCGGACAGGACGGGCGTCGGGTGTCCGCTACGCTTCCGAGCGCATGGACGAGACAGGCACCCGGGACGAGCCACGCACCCCGGACGAGAGACGCACGCCTGACGAGCGCGAGCGGGCACTGCGGGTCGCGTTCGACCTTGGCCTGGACTACCTCCGCGGCGTCGGGCAGCGGCACGTGGGTGCCACCGCGAACGCATCGGCCATTCGTGACCGGCTGGAGACCAGGCTCCCGGACGGTGGCATGGATGCCGCCGATGTCGTACGCGACCTGGCTGCGGCCGTGGATCCCGGCATCGTGGCCAGCGTGGGGCCGCGCTACTTCGGCTTCGTCATCGGCGGCGCGCTGCCGGCGGCCGCCGCCGCCGACGTGCTGACCATGGCCTGGGGCCAGAACGGAGCGCTCCACGCGCTCTCACCCGCGGCCGCGGCCGCGGAGGAGGTCGCCGGGGAGTGGATGCTCGAGCTGCTGGGCTTGCCCGCGACCGCCAGCACGGGCCTGCCGACCGGGGCGGGGCTGGGCAACGCGGTGGGCATCGCCGCGGGACGGCATGCGGTGCTGCAGCGCGAAGGCTGGGACGTGGAGGCGCGCGGCCTGTACGGCGCACCGGAGATCAGCGTGGTGATCGGCGACGAGGCTCACGCCACGGCGCTCACCGCGCTCCAGTACCTGGGCCTCGGCCGCGACCGGGTGGTCCGCATCCCGACCGACGAGCAGGGTCGCATGCGCGCTGATGCCCTGGCCGTGGCGCTACCCGGCCTGCCGGGGCCGCTGGTCCTGCTGGCCCAGGCCGGCAACGTGAACACCGGCGGTTTCGACCCGATGGATGCCATTGCCGATGCCCTGGCCGCCCAGCCGAACCACTGGATTCACGTCGACGGCGCCTTTGGCCTGTGGGCCAACGTCTCCCCCGAGCTGCGCCACCTGGTGCGCGGCGTGGAGCGCGCCGACTCCTGGTCGACGGATGCGCACAAGTGGCTGAACGCCGGCTACGACTGCGGCTTCGTCGCCGTCCGCGATCCGGAGGCGCACCGGGCGGCGATGGCCGCCACCGCGGCCTACCTGCTGCGCAGCGACCAGCGCGAGTCGTGGGAGTACGTGTTCGACAGCTCGCGCCGGGCGCGCGGCTTCGCGCTCTACGCCGCCATCCGCTCCCTGGGCCGCGACGGGATCCGCGCCCTGGTCGAGCGCTGCTGCGCCCTCGCCCGTCGCATGGCCGATGGACTGGCGGCCGGCGGCGCCGAGATCCTGAACGACGTGGTGCTCAACCAGGTCCTCGTCCGCTTCGGCGACGACGAGCGCACGAACCGGGTCATCGCGCGCGTCCAGGAGGACGGCACCGCCTGGATGGGCGGCACCAGCTGGCATGGCAAGGCGGCCATGCGGATCAGTGTCAGCAACTGGTCGACGACGGAGGCCGATGCGGACGCCTCGGTCCAGGCCATCCTTCGCGCCTTCGAGGCGAGCTGAATCTCTCAGGCGCCCCGCGACGGGCGGAAGCGGAAGTAGGCCCAGAACAGCACCGAGAAGGCCCCGAACGCAGCGAACGCGCCGAAGGCGGCGGCCAACGCTGCCGGTGAGAGCTCCGACAGGTAGCCCGTGTGCGGCCCGACCAGGAGGTGGATGAAGGCGAAGGCCGAGATGCCGAACAGGAGCGCCCAGCGCCATCGGCTCCAGGCGTAGACCGCTTGGCCGGCGAGGAAGCGCATCGGCAGAAGGCCAAAGGCCACCGCCTCCAGGCCGCCGACCACCACCACCGCCAGCGCCGTCTCCAGCACGAGGCTGGCGAACGGCGCCAATGACGCGTCGCTGCCGCGGATCCAGTCCAGGCCGATCCAGGCCGCACCGACCACCACCAACGTCCAGATCGCGCCCGCCGCGTTCTGGCGCCCCTCGTCTCGGGCGCTCACCTCCTCGCTGAACACGACGCCGATGACGATGCCGTACAGGTAGCCCGGCTCCAGCGCGGCCAGCCGCGAGATGGCGACGCAGATGACGGCGGCCGGCAGCGTCCAGGGCAGGGCCCGCACCCCGACGGAGGCCCGCGTGCGGCGCCGATAGATCAGCAGGCCCGGCAGCTCGAAGGCAGTCAGGACCAGGCCGAGGCCGGCATACATGCCGAGGTAGGTGGCCAGCGAGTCGGCGCTGAGCGTCAGCTGCGGGTCGAGCGCCAGGTAGACGGCCGCGCCGAGCGCCAGGAAGAGGCCGATCCCCAGCGGCGAGGTCCACATCCGCGCGTGCCCGCGCGGCGTGCCAAGGCCGTCACGGCGGAGGTGCAGCCAGCCGGCGATCTCGTCGTAGTTGGCCTCGAACGTGTCGTTGAAGAGCTCCGACGTGAAGGCCATGAACAGCAGCAGCAGGATGGCGAGCATGGCGCTGCCGCCGACGGTCACCGGATCAAGGTTGATGTTCGCCAGCGGCGTGACGGCCGCCACCAGCGCGGCCCGCGGCCCGTGGCTCGGCGCCGGCGCGCCCACCTGCTCAGCCAACGGCGTCGGCGAGGAGACGCCGGCCAGCACGCTCTGCTCGGGGGTCGTAGTCGCGGTCAGCGAGGCGCTCGGCGTGGCTGAGGGGGTCGGGCTGGCCGGGGGCGTGGCCCGGGAAGTCGGGGTCGCCGCGAGCGTGGCCTGGACGGTTGGGCGCGGCGTTGGGCGCCGGGTGGCCTGGGGAGTCGGCGTGGCCGTTGCCGGCGCGGCCAGCACCGCCGACTGGATCCAGTAGGTGTACTGCGTCACCGAGCCGTCGCTCGTGGTTCGCAGCCCGCCGGACAGGGTGCACTCATCGGCAATCGTGAACGGGCCGTCGGTGCCGGCCGACGAACGGCCGACCACCGCCGCCACGAACCTCGCCAGCTCATCACCCGCAACGCGGGTCGGCGCACAGGCCACGCCCTGGAGGGACGTGAACCAATCCCGGAACGA
>DASSNX010000034.1:0-9048 GCA_035701185.1 Candidatus Limnocylindria bacterium | reverse complement strand
CATCGGCTCCAGAGGGCGCACTCAGGCCATCCGGCTGAGGATGGACTCCCGGTCGAAGGCCCAGGCGCCGATGATCATGGTCAGGCCGATCAGCGCGGCGACCATCAGGTCGCCGATCAGCACCTGCTGGAAGGTGAAGGTCGGCTGGCCGGCGAAGAACTGCGAGACCGCGACGCCGATGATGGGCAGCACCACGAAGCCGCCGATCTGCTGCGCGGTCCGGGGGTCGTTGACGCGGCTGCTGACCACGATGCCCAGCAGGACGCTGAAGATGCAGATCAGCGGCACCAGGGTGACCATGGCCAGCAGCCAGACGTCGCTGAACACGAAGCGCGTCAGGCGGGGATCGGCGATGGCGCCGTTGACCAGCCCGTAGGCGACGTAGACCGCCCAGGTGGACAGCACCGCCGGCAGCGCCGCAGCAATGGTCTTGCCCAGCAGCAGCTCTGGCACCTCCAGCGGCGTGGCCAGCTGCGGTTCCAGGGAGCGGGCCACCTTTTCGCCGATGATCGACTGGGTGGCGATGGCCATCGGCACCATGGCCGGGATCAACAGGAAGTAGGCCATGAAGTTGAGCACGATGAAGGCCTCGGCCGCCGTCTTGGGATCGACGCCCGGAAAGTTGCCGATGTACTGCTGAATCTGGTTCATCTGGTTCGGGTCCAGCTCATGGGTCTCGATGAACCACACCAGCCCGGTGGGGATGGCCGCGAAGATGAGCGCCGGCAGGACGACCGCGCCGAGCAGCAACCGGTTGGTCAGCAGGTCACGCCACTCCTTGGTGAAGACGGCCGCCACGTAGCCCGCTCTCATGGCTGCGGCTCCTGGGGTGCTGGCGCCGCGGCGTCGCGCTCCCCCGCCTCGCCCACCAGCTCGAGGTAGACCTCCTCCAGGGTCGGCGACTCCTCGCGCACGCCGGTGATCCGCGCGCCGGAGGCGACCAGCCGCGCCACCAGGTCCGGCGTCTCGTGGAAGGGGTCGTCCAGCTCCACCACCAGGGCGCCGCTGCGGACCTGGGCACCGGTGACGAAGCCCAGCCCGGCCATGGCGTCCAGGAACGACTCCGCCGGTCGCGCGCCGTTGAGGTCAATCCGGACCGTGGCGCCCCGGCCGTGACGGCGCAGTCCGGCCGGCGTGTCGACCCGCAGCAGCGTGCCGCGCAGGATGCCGATTCGGTCGCAGAGCCGCTCGGCCTCGTCCAGGTTGTGGGTGCAGACGACGATGCTGCGGCCCAGCTCGCGCAAGGTGGCGACGAAGTCGCGGACCGTCTTGGCCGCCGAGGGGTCGAGGCCGCTGGTCGGCTCGTCCAGGTAGATGACCTCTGGCTCGTGGAGCAGGGCGCGGGCGATGGCCACCTTCTGGCGCATGCCCTTGCTGAAGCCGCCGACCCGCCGGTCGCGGTGCTCGAGCATGCCCACCACGCCCAGATAGCGGTCCACCGCCGCGCGCAGCGTGCCGCCGGTGAGCCCGTAGAGGCGTCCGTAGTACGCCAGGTTCTGCCGCGCGCTGAGCTTCTCGTGCAGGCCGGGCGACTCGGTCAGGATCCCGGTCAGCGCGCGGATGCGCTGCGAGCCCTCGCCCAGGCTGTGGCCGTTGACCGTGGCACTGCCGGCGGTCGGCGCGATCAGCCCGGCCAGCATCCGGACCGTGGTCGTCTTGCCGGCGCCGTTGGGCCCGAGCAGCCCGAAGATCTCGCCGTCCCCCACCTCGAAGCTGAGATCGTGGACGGCGACCACGCTGCCGAACTCGCGACGGAGGCCCTGGACGGTGATCACCGCCGCTGATCCTAGCGGGCGAGCCCGGAATCCGGCCATCGGTACCTTCGGGGCCGATGGTCACCGGGTAGCATCGGCTCATGGAAGAGCAGACCATCGCCAGCCAGCGTCCGTTCGAGGGCAAGCTGATCTCCGTCCGGGTCGACACCGTGGCGCTGCCCAGCGGCCGAACGGCGACCCGCGAGATCGTGGAGCACCCCGGCGCGGTCGGCATCCTGCCCTGGGACGGAGCGCGGCTGGCCCTGGTGCGCCAGTGGCGGCACGCGACCGGGGCGGTGATGCTCGAGATTCCGGCCGGCACGCTGGAGCCGGACGAGTCGCCGCGGACCACGGCCGAGCGGGAGCTGGCCGAGGAATGCGGCCTGGCCGCCGACGCCTGGGAGCAGGGTCCGGCCTTCTTCACCGCGCCGGGCTTCTGCACCGAGCGGCTGACGCTGTTCCTGGCCACCGGGCTCCGCGACCACACCGTCGACGCGCCGGAGGACGAGGAGTTGGAGCTCTCCTGGCTGTCTTTGGCCGATGCGCTGGCCGCGGTCGACGACGGCCGCATCAACGACGCCAAGTCCGTGGCCGGCGTCCTCTGGCTTGCCCGCCGGCTGGCGGGTTGACCGTCCGGGGCAGCGCCCGGCGGCGCCGCCCCGTGGCCGTCGCGGCGCCCGGCCGCCGATATTTCGCCAGGTTCGTGGTGGGCACCGCTGACGGCGCACGATCGGGGCGATATTTCGATGTTCTCGGCGCGTGAAGGCGCCAATCGGGCGGCTTCAGGCGTGCCTTATGCGGATATTTCGACCATTCGCAGCGAAGAACTCGGCCTCCGGTGCGATTCGGTCGAAATAACGCCTTTGACTGACTCGTTGGAGCAGCGCCGGACCCGGCACGCCGCTTGCGAAAGGCAGGCGGCCGATGGCAGTTCAATCTCCGTCCGACCTCGATCCCATCGCATCCGCGGCCGAGGCCGGCCTGCGCTACGTGACCGACGACGCGCCCGGCATCCGAAGGCTGCGCTCCGGCAAGGGCTTCCGCTACGAGGATGCTGACGGCAAGCCCGTCCGCGACCCGGACACGCTGGCTCGCATCAAGAGCCTGGCGGTGCCGCCGGCCTGGACCGATGTCTGGATCTGCCCGTCGCCGCGTGGCCACCTGCAGGCGACGGGGCGCGACGCCCGCGGCCGGAAGCAGTACCGCTACCACAAGCGCTGGCGTGCCCAGCGCGATGAAGTGAAGTACGGCCGGATGCTGGCGTTCGGCAAGGCGCTGCCGGCGATTCGCACGCGGGTCGAGCAGGACCTGTCCCGCCCGGGGCTGCCGCGCGAGCGCGTGCTGGCGGCGGTGGTCCGGCTGCTGGAGAAGACCCGCATCCGGGTCGGCAACGAGGAGTACGCCCGCGAGAACCGCTCCTACGGGCTGACCACGCTGCGCGATCGGCATGCGGACATCGGCTCCAGCCGGATTCGCTTCCGGTTCCGCGGCAAGGCGGGCAAGGTCCGGGACGTGGAGGTATCGGACGCGCGGCTGGCACGCATCGTCCGGCGCTGCCAGGACCTGCCCGGCCAGGAGCTGTTCCAGTACGTCGACGACGACGGTGAGCCGCGGTCCATCGGCTCGCAGGACGTCAACGACTACCTGCGCGAGATCAGCGGCCAGGACTTCACCGCCAAGGACTTCCGGACCTGGGCCGGGACCGTGCTGGCGGCGTGGGCGCTGAGGGAGTTCGAGGAGGTCGACTCGCAGGCGCAGGCCAAACGCAACGTCGTCCGCGCCGTGGAGCACGTGGCCGAGGAGCTGGGCAACACGCCGGCGGTGTCGCGCAGCTCGTACGTCCACCCCAGCGTCATCAACGCCTACCTGGACGGCAACGTGGTCCGCGAGGCGCGCCGGTCGGCGGACAAGGCGCTGGCCGAAGCGCTCGACGAGCTGCGGCCCGAGGAGGCGGCAGTGATGGCGCTGCTCAGGCAGCGGCTGCGCGAGGAGGAGAAGGCCGGCCGCAACGGCCGCGGATCGGCCGCCTAGGCGGCGAGGAGGCGCCGCAGGGCGCGAACGTAGTCGTCGTTCTCCGGCTTCAGGAAGACGGCCATCTCCAGGTGCTGCCGCGCGCGCTGGCGATCCCCGAGGCGCACCTGCGACAGCCCCAGGCCGAAGTGGGCGTAATCGGCCAGTGGGTTGGCGTCGACCATCTCCTGGAAGGCCTCGGCCGCACGGTCATGGGCGCCCTGTTCGAAGTAGGCGCGGCCCAGCGCTTCCAGGATGGAGGCCTTACCCGGCTCGAGGGCCAGGCAGCGCTCGAGCAGCGTCGCCGCCGCGCCGGGATGGTGCTGCGCCAGCAGCTGCGAGCCCCGCTGAAAGAGCTCGTACGCCGATTCGCGATCCTCCGGATCCATCGGCCCCCCTGCGTCCTCAGGCATGGAGGTCGACGCGCTCGAGGCGCGGGTTCTCGGTGCGGCCGGGAATCCGCCCCCGCTTGGCGATCGGGCGCCCGTCGATCTCCTTGAGGTCGCCGGTGAAGTCGATGGGGCTGGCATCGCTGATGGCCGATCCCACCGCGAACGAGTCGACCGGTGCCTGGGCCTCCTTGAAGTAGCCGATGCGCTCCTCGTCGAGCCCGCCGGAGACCACGATCTTCACGTGCGGGTGGCCCGCCCCATCCAGGCGGGCGCGCACCTCCTTGACGAGGTCGGCGGTCACGCGTCCGCGCTCACTGGGCGTGTCCAGCCGAACGCCCCACAGGCGCTCGCCCAGCGCGTCCGCGACGCGAACCGACTCCTCGGCCTCGTCCTTGAAGGTGTCGACCAGCGCGATGCGCGGGATCTCCGGCTCCACGTGCCGGTCGAAGGCCTCCACCGCGCGGACGGTATCGCCGAAGATCAGGATCAGGGCATGGGCCATGGTGCCGGTCGGCGAGAGGCCGGCCATCCGCGCGCCGGCCGGCGTGGAGACGCCGATGCAGCCGCCGATGACGCTGGCGTAGTCCATCTGGTCGGCGACGCTCGGATGCACGTGGCGGGCGCCGAATCCGATGACCGGGATGGGCGCTGCCACGTCCACGATGCGCCGGGCGGCGGTTGCCCAGCCCGTGCCCTGCGACAGGATCCCGAGCAGCGCCGTTTCGTACAGGCCGAAGGCCGAGTAGCGGGCGGTGATGCGCATCACCACTTCCTTGGGGGCGATGCGGTCGCCGTCGTGCAGCGACTCGACGATCGGCTCGGGCTCGAGGCGCTTGCCGTTGCCCATGATCTCGCGCAGGTAGGCCAGCGACTCCTCGGCGCCGCACAGGACGGCGTGCTCGCGGGCGAAGACCTCCATGCTGACGACGGGGTCGAGCTGCTCTGCGGCCAGGATCCGCATCGCCCGCTCGAAGTAGATGTCCGCCGTGTCGCCGGACAGCACGTCGGCCGCGGGCAGGAAGCGAGGGCGCGAGGCCTCTGTCCGGGTCATGGGCCAGCAGTGTAGCCGCCGGCGCGCGCCTGTCGACGGCGGCGCACCAGCCAGACCAGGCCGATGAGCAGCGCCACGGCCACCACCAGCGCCGACACCAGGCGCACCAGCCCGTCCCGGGCCGCGGCCTGTAGCCGCTCCCTGGCCGTGTGCGCCAGGCCGGCGGCACCGACCAGGTCGCCGCCGGCAAACGCGCTCCGCGCCTGGTCGAGCTGCACCGCGGGGTCGTCGGCACCGAGCAGGCCGATCTGCTCGAAAGGCGATCGATCCCCCGCCGCCAGCTGGCGGGCCGTCACGTAATCGGCCACGACCTCCCGCTCTGCGTCAAGCTCTTCGCGAGCGGCTCCAGTCCCGCCGCCCGTGCGGTACTCGTCGCGGAGCCGATTCGGGACGGTCAGGCCGGCGGCGTCCGCCTCGCCCAGCAGCTCGTCCCGGTCCTGCAACCAGCGCAGCGCCTCGTCGATGGCGGCCTCGGCGTCGTCGAAGCGCCAGCCGGCGAGCGCCAGGCGAACCGGCTCGGGCATGCCCCAGTCACCCGCGGCGTCCGCCAGCTCCGCGGCCCTCGCCCGTGCATCACGGCGCTGTGCGAGCAGCTTGCTCGTGGCGTCGTCGAACACCCAGCGCTCGAAGATGTCCGACAGGTCCTTGCCGCTCACCCCTTCGAGCTGGTCGAGGAGATGCCGGGAGTCGGCCGGCACCGCGGCCAGCTGGCCGGGTTCCGGCTCGGCGTGCAACGGCTGGTAGCCATCCAGCCCGGCGGCAAAGCGCTGCCAGGCCGTGCGCAACGTGTCGGCGCCCACGGCCTTGGCGATCTCGGATGCCGCCGCCCAGCTGGCGGCGTAGGCGTAGCGGTCCTGTCGTGGCGTCGCCTCGCCGGCGCCCCAGCTGACCAGCGGGAATCTATCGTCGACGCGCGCCTTCGCCTCGGCCACGGGGTCGAACGGCGCACGCACGTCCAGGCGTTCGGCCACCGCTCCCGCGGCCTGCGAGGCAAATCCCTCACGGATCCACTGGTCGGCGGCCAGTTCGGGCGTGAACCATGCATGGGCCAGCTGGTGGACCACGGTGAACGGCGGCTCGTCGAAGCCAATCGCCACGTCCGTGCCGCTCGGCGTGGGCTCGCTCAGCTCACCGCCGGCCGCGGGCAGCGACTCGACCAGCACGAGCGGGTTCGTCACCGGCAGGTCCAGGCCGACCGTCCGTTCCAGACGTGGCAGCGCCGCGGTCGCCAGCTCGAGCGTCGCCTTGCCCCAGCGGCGGTCGTCCGACCAGGCGCGCACGCGAACCTCGACCGCTCCTGCGTTGAGCGGCACCGAGGCCGTGCTCGTGACGAAGGACGACGGCTGGGTGGCAGTGAGCAGCGCCAGCCAGCGCGTGGGATCGGCGATCGGCCCGCTGGTCAGCTGCCAGGCGTCGCCGGATCGCTCGGCGGTGAGCGAGTCGCCATCCACCAGCACCTCGAACGCGGCCGGGATGCGGACCTCGACGTGGCCATTGGTCCCGAAGCTCCAGACGGGGAACGTCACCACCGAGCGGCGGATGCGGACGTCACGGCTGGCCGCATCGGGCAGGGTGTAGCGCAGGCTGAACGAGGTGCTATGGCGATACCGCACGCCCTGCCGCGGCCGTACGGTGGCCACGGTGACGCCGTTGCGCCGGGCGACGGACACCTTCAGCCTGCCGCGGTGATCGCTGGCGCGGACGTCCTGTGCCCCGGTGTGAATGGCCAGGTCGATGACCTGGAAGATGCTGAAGCGCCCCGCCGGGTTCGGCGTCGTGTTGCGGAACGTGGCGTGGACGAGGACCGCCACCTCGTGGTCCTGCGGCCGCACCGTGTACGTGGCATCGGTCGCCAGCCGGTAGTCCGCGGCGCGCACGGGCGCAACGCCGCCTGGCAGCCCGCCGAGCATCGCGGACAGCGCCCCCACGACGATTAGCAGGGTCGCCAGGACGCGGCGATGCCTCACCGGCGCCCGCCGAACAGCCGGGCGACCAGGCCACGACGCGGGCGCGCGGCGGGCGGGGGCGCCCAGGCTCCCATCACCGCCTGGACATCGGCCGCGTATACCGCCAGCAGGTCTGGATTTCGCGGCGTGCGGCCCGTCCAATCGGGCAGCTGGCCGCGATCGGCCACCGCGGCCGCCGTCTCCTCCAGCAGCCGATCCGCGACGGTCGCGAGCCGGACGAGGCCGCGACCGAGCTCATCGCGACTGGCCGCGCTGGGTGGCAGCTCGGTCATGAGCATCGGGCGGTCGTCATCGGTGATCGCGAACTTGACCATCGGCTGGTCGAAGTTGGTGCGCAGCATGGTGTGGAGCACGCGGCGGGGAATCTCCATCGCCTCCTGGCCATAGTAGGCCCACAGCGAGAGGCCGACGCCGTCGACCCAGGCGACGGTCACCCGCAGGTCGAAGCGCCGCTCACCGTCGATGATCACGTCGCGTGTCAGCGCCGGCTCGCCGGGGTCTCCGCTGCCGTCGACCACCTCGACGCCCAGCTCCGCCAGCCAGGCGTCGAGCGGCGGCGTCCCCAGGCGGCCCGCCGGGTCGCGCTCAGCCAGCGGACCGCACCGTCTCGCCGGAGCGAATCACCCGCCGCCGCCCGAAATCGGCCGGCCCGGCCCCCGGGTCGATCCGGCAGTTGCGGCCCACCGTGATCCGCGGTGGCATGACCACGCGCTTGCCGACCAGCGTGATGCCGGCGTACAGCCGCTCGGGCTCCTCGCGGTTCGGTCGCAGGTCGCTGCCATGGCCGATGCGCGCGCCGGCCCCGATCCGGCAGTCCTTGTCGACGATCGCCCGATCCAGCATCGCTCCCTCGCCGATGACCGTGTCGAACATGACGATCGAATCGCGGATCACCGCCTCGGGGCCGATCCGGACGCCGGGCGACAGGATGCTGTGCTCCACCGTGCCGTCGATCACGCAGCCATGGCTGACCATGCTGCGCGTCACCGTGGCGTGCGGGCCGATGCGGGCGGGCGGTCGCTCCTCGCTCCTGGTGTAGATCAGCCAGCCCAGGTCGTTGAGCTCGATCCCCGGCTCATCCGACAGCAGGTCCAGGCTGCTCCGCCAGTAGCTCTCCACCGTGCCCACGTCCTGCCAGTACCCCTTGAACTCGTAGCTGAAGACCCGACGGCCGGCCTCCACCATCCACGGCAGCAGGTCGCGACCGAAGTCGACCCGCTCCCGTGACAGCACCTCGCGGAGCGCGTGCCAGTCGAAGACGTAGACGCCCATGCTGACCAGGTTGCTGGTCGGGTTCGGCGGCTTCTCGACGAAGGCCGTGACGCGCCCATCGGCATCGGTCTCCAGGATGCCGAACCGATGCGCCTCCTCCAGCGGCACGGTCCGCACGGCGCACGTCACCTCTGCCCGCTTGGCCCGATGCGTGTCGATGAACGGCCGGTAGTCCATCTTGTAGACGTGGTCGCCGGCGAGCACCAGCACCAGCTCCGGGTCGCGGTCGGCGATGAATTCCAGGTTCTGCAGCACGGCGTCCGCGGTCCCGCGATACCAGTCCCGCGTCCGCCCGCGGCCGATGTACGGCTGCAGCAGCGCCACCCCGCCGTGGCTGCGGTCGAGGTCCCACGGCCGCCCGACGCCGATGTGGTCGATCAGCGAGCGCGGTGCGTACTGGGTCAGCACCGCCACGTCGGTGAGGCCGGAGTTCACCACGTTCGACAGGGCGAAGTCGATGATCCGGTACTTGCCGCCGAACGGAACGCCCGGCTTGGCGCGCACCTGGCTGAGCACCGACAGCCGCTCGCCCTCGCCGCCCGCCAGGATCAGGGTCAGGACCGGTGCGACCACGCCGCCGATTCTCGCACGCGCCTGCGGCG
>DASSNX010000033.1:0-7739 GCA_035701185.1 Candidatus Limnocylindria bacterium | reverse complement strand
TGGCGTGCCCGAAAGGACTCGAACCTTCGACCTTCAGGTCCGCAACCTGACGCTCTATCCACTGAGCTACGGGCACACGCCATAGGGCCTGGCGGAGAGGGAGGGATTCGAACCCTCGGAAGAGGAAACCCCCTTCAACGGTTTAGCAAACCGCCGCACTAGGCCACTATGCGACCTCTCCAGCGACCGGCGCCGATGATAGCATGGGCCTCCGGAGGGACCCGCTGAGCAGCCTTGCGGAAGCCCCTCGCCCACACCGACCCACGAGCAGCTCGAGCCACCCGTGCAGCGCCTCCCCGTCATCGGCCAATCCTTCGCGCATTCCGCCTTCGAGGCGGTCCAGCAGGCTGCCATCAGCGCCGCGGGTTTGCCCATCACCCTGGAGCGCTGGGAGAAGAAGCCGCACCTGCTGGCCGATGTGGTCGCCCAGCTGCGACGCGACGAGTTCGCCGGGGCCCTGGTCGAGGCGCCGCACAAGGAGAAGGTGGCACCGCTGGTCGATGGTCTCTCGGACGACGCCCGCCTGACTGCGGCGGTCAACGTCATCGTGCGCGACGGAGATCGGCTCATGGGCCACAACACGGACGTCGACGGCGTCCGTGCCGGTCTGGCGGCATTGGCCGGCGGTCCGGAGGCGACATGGCCGAAGGACGCCATGGTGTTGGGGGCCGGCGGCGGAGCCCGCGCGGTGGTGGCGGTCCTCATCGGCTCCGGCGTCGAGCGGATCGCGGTCTTCAACCGGCATCTCCATCGGGCCGAAGCGCTGGTCGCCCATTTCGCGAAGGTCGCGCGCAAGGCCGATGTCCGGGCGCGACCCTGGCACGAGACGATCATGGAGGCCGAGCTCGGGCATGCCCGGCTGCTGGTCAACAGCAGCGGCATCGGCGTCGAGGAGGGCAGCAGCCCCATCCCGGCCGACCTCCTGCCGGATGGCCTGCTGGTGCTTGACCTGGTCCTCAACCACGAGGTCACGCCCTTGATGAGCGACGCGCAGGAGCGCGGTGGGACGGTCGCCAACGGGCAGGCCGCCTTCCTCGCCTCGTCGGCGGCGACCTTCAGGCTGGTGACCGGCCAGGCGGCGCCGAGCGAAGTGATGCGCCAGGCGCTGGCCAACGAGCTCGGGCTGGCCGTCGAGCGCGTCGCCGTGGTCGGCGACTAGGGCTTCCGCGAGCCGATGTTCTACACGGCCGGCTGGGTCCATGTGATCTGCGGCTGCATGTTCTGCGGCAAGACCGACGAGATGCTGCGCCTGCTGCGCCGCTTCTCGATTGCGGGCCGCCGCGTTGTGCTCTTCAAGCCGCGGCTGGATACCCGGACCGATGCGCTGACCGTCGTCTCACGCTCCGGTGCCGAGCACACCGCCCTCTCCGTGGACGACTCGGCCGCGCTGGAGAAGCTTGCCGGGGAGGCGGACATCGTGGCGGTGGAAGAGGGCCAGTTCTTCGACGAGCGGCTGCCCGACGTCGTCAGCCGCCTGGCCGATGCCGGCAAGCAGGTCGTGGTCACCGGCCTCGACACCGATTTCCGCGGCATCCCCTTCGGCCCCATGCCACGGCTGATGGCCCTGGCCGACCAGGTCACGAAGCTGACGGCGATCTGCATGGTCTGCGGGGAGCAGGCGACCCGGACCCAGCGGCTGATCGACGGGCTGCCGGCGCCGGCCGACTCCCCGCTGATCGTGATCGGCGGCATGGGTGATGAGACCTACGAGGCCCGCTGCCGCCTGCATCACGAGGTCCCGGCCGCCCGGAACGAGGCCTGAGCTTCCGGCGGCCGGCGCGCTTGGCGCACCCGGCGGGCGGCGGTTGGCGCGTGGCGGCTCTCGTGGTGGTCCACCCGACCATCGAAGGCCGTCGGGAGGGCGGAAAGTGGCCGGTGGCTCAATGATTCCGGCGCTGGTCTCACCGATTCAGTTCGTTTCTGGCCCGTCCGCCACGGTTTCGGTGGAGGCCGCTGCCCACTCGTTGGTTCGTTGGTCCGGTGACTCACCAGGCGGTCCGTTCGCCGACGTACGGCGCATGGGACCACCGACCGGTGCGGAGCGGCACCGGCGTGTGCGTGATATGCAGTGCATGCCGGGGCGTGGCGAGCGCACAATCTCGCGCGCCAGGCCCGGCACACGCCCGGGTCGGATCCGTCCATGGGGGTTCCGCCTTGTCCCGAAAGCTCCCGTCCCTGGTTGCCGCCCTCGCGCTGCTGCTGACCCTGCCCGGGCTCGCCGTTGCCAGGGCCGACCACGCCACCCTGATCGACGTGCATGCCATTCACGTCAGCCACGCCAAGCCGCAGCCGTCGGGCGCGAACTGCTCGAACGACGGCGCCACGAACGGCCAGTTCGCCCTGACCGGATGGGCCGTGGCGGCCGGCGGGCAGACCGCGCACCTGAACACGAACACCATCCCGGGCGGTCTCAGCCAGAGCGGAGTTCTCTCGGCCCTGAACGCGAGCTACGCGGCCTGGACGGGTGCGCCGAAGATCACGGTGCAGGGCAACGGCACGGTCACGAAGTACACCGCCAACCACAGCTATGACCTGCTGTGGGGCCGCACCGGCGGCAGCAGCATCGCGGTGACGTACACCTGGCGGTGGAGCGACGGCTCGATCGAGAGTGACACCGTCTTCAACAGCCGGCTGCCGTGGGCACTGATCAACGCGACCGCCGACGGCTGCAACGAGAGCGTGGCGAAGTACGACGTGGCGAACATCGCCACCCACGAGTTCGGCCACACCTACGGCCTCGACCACGCCAGCAGCGACCGCTTCGAGACGATGTATCCGTACGGCTACACCGGCGAGACGCTGAAGCGCTCCCCCGCCAATGGCGACAAGGCCGGCATCAGCGCGGTGTACTGATCGGCTGAACCGATGGCGCCGCCTGACGGCGCCGCGCACTCACGGACGGCGGCTCGTTCCCCGACGGGCCGCCGTTTCGCGTCCCGGCGACGCGTGACCGCGCGCGTATCTGCACCAGGGCTGGTTTGCGGAATGGCACAGATTCTGCGAACGGGCTTGAACGAAATTCCGCGCCCACGCACCCGGGAGACACCCATGCGATTCCTGACCCTAGCGGCCCTTGTCGGGCTGCTCGCCGCCTGCAACGCCGGAGCCACGACTCCGTCCGAACAGCCTCTGCCGACCCAGGGAGCCTCGACCGAACCCGTCATGTCGGCATCGGCTGCTGCTTCGGCCGCTGGCATGTCCTGCGACGACGCATTCGCGGCCGTCGACCTTGGCAGTGCGAAGTCGAGCGACGACCTCACCGGCCTGAAGGACCAGGTGGACACCACGATCGCCAGCTGCCCATCGATCAACGACTGGACCGCTGCCCTCGCGAAGGCCGCGCCCGACCTGCCGATCACCGATGCGCTCGCCTTCCTCCAGCAGGAATGCACCGACCCGGCGGTGAGTGCCAGCGCCCTCTGCGCCCAGGTCCCGAGCGGCTCCTAGGCTCCGCGCCTTCACGGCAAGGTGGCCGAGACGGGGAGGACCTCGTGCCGGCCATCGGCCCAGTCCACCGTCAGCTCCGTGGCGGTGCGCGTCGCCGTCCAGTGGTTCACGAGCTCGAGCGTCAGCGCCGCACGCCACGCTGGATCCTCCCCGCGCAGCAGCGGGACCAGCGATTGGCCCTCGACGAAGTCCGGCGTCCTCACGCCGGCCAGCTCTGCGATGGTCGGCGCGAAGTCGATGTTGGCGACCAGGTGCTCGTCATCGGTGCCGGGCACCACGCCGGGTCCCCACACGATCAGCGGGACGCGCGTATCGGTGTCATACGGCAGGTCCTTGCCAGCGCGCGGGGTGAGGTGGAAGCCGTTGTCCGAGGTGAAGATGACGTACGTGTCGTCGTCCACGGTGTCGAGCAGCTGGGCGACCATGTCCTCGACCGGTGCCATCAGGGCCGCGCGCCGTGACGGCTTGCTGTGATGCACCGCCGGCCATGGCCAGTGGGGCGCCATGGCGGCGATCATCATGAAGTACGGCCGGTCCCCTGCCGCGGCGATCAGTCGTTTCGCCTCGGCCAGGGACGCCACGTCGGTGTTGCCGGCAATGGTGCGCTCCTGGCCGTCGACGCTGAACGCGATGTCCTCGTAACCCGCCGCCGATTTGTCGACGCGCGCCATCCAGTGATCCCAGCCGGGCGGGATGTAGCTGGGCGGGACGTCGCGCCAGCCGTAGCCCACGAAGTAGCGGCCGATGAAGCTGGTCTCGTACCCGGCTCCATGCAGCCAGGTCGCGAGCGTGCACGACTCGATCCCCAGCTGCTTCGCCCGCGCCATGCCGCCGTTCGGCGGGTTGTTGCCGTACACGCCGTGGCTGTGCGCGTACTGGCCGCGGAGCATCGACGCCTTCGACGGGCAGCAGGTCGGCGTCGTGACGAACGCCTCCTCGAAATGACGGCCGCCGGGGATGTTCGGCAATCGGGTCAGCTGGTGGTAGAGCGGGACGTCCAGGTCGTCGGCGACGACCAGGATGACGTTCGGCCGATGCGCCTCAGGCGCGCTGGCCGGCGGGCTGTTCGAGGGGCTAGACGGCGGGCCTGGCGACGCGCACGGCGTCGCGCGCAGGACGTCGCCACCGAGCAGCAGCAGTCCCGCCGCCAGGATCGCGATCGCCGGACCAACGCGCCGCGCGGCCGGTCGCCACGACGAGCCGTTGTGCATCGTGCTGGCGTGATCCTGCATCGGCGGCGGGCCTCCGGGCGGCGATTCTACGCGGCCACCAGAGCATGGTCCGTCTTTCCCATGCGGCCGCGCTGAATTGCCCGTAGCCAGCCACACCGGATGCGCTACGGTGTGCGAACCGAGCAGTTTCGGGGGGAACCATGCCGTCACCGTCCTCACCCGCCCGGGCCACAACGGGCCTTTCGCCGCGGCTCATCGGGGCATTGCTCCTGGCCACCGTCGTCATCGGAGTCCCGCCCGTCCGGCTCGCGGCGGCATCGGGAACGAAGCCCGGCGCCGTCATCTGGGCGGTGGGCGACATCGGCGTCTGCAAACGCAGGACCGATACGCGGGTGGCCAATGTCATCAAGCGCCACCGGGGCACTGTCCTGACCCTGGGCGACCACGCCTATCCGAACGGGTCGCCGGAGGATTTCGCCAACTGCTTCGATCCGCCGTGGCACGATCTGCTGGCTCGCACGCAGCCGGCGCCCGGCAACCATGAGTACCGGACCGCGGATGGAGGCGGCTACTTCGCGTACTTCGGCTCGCGCGCGCGCGGCGGCTGGTATGCGATCAATCGCGGCGAGTGGCGGATCTACAGCCTGAACAGCTCGGCCATCGGCCAGGAGCAGCTCGACTGGCTCGCTGCCGACCTCGCGGCCCATCCGGTCGCGTGCTCACTGGCCTACTGGCATGAGCCGCTGTTCAGCTCACACACCGGCGGTCCCACGCCCGAGACGCGCGCGTTCTGGGACCTGCTGGTCGCTGGCGGCGTTGACGTGGTGCTGAACGGTCATGCGCATGACTACGAGCGCTTCGCGCCGCAGACGGCGGACGGCGTGGCGGCGGAGGATGGCATTCGAGAGTTCGTGGTGGGCACCGGTGGGCGCAGCCTCGGCACGTTCGGCACGCCCGCGGCGAACAGCGAGGTACGACAGAACACGACCTGGGGCGCGCTGCGCATGCGGCTGGCGTCGGGCGGTTACAGCTGGCAGTTCTACCGGGCAGCTGGCCAGGAGTTTACCGACTCAGGGACCGGCACCTGCCACTAGTGCTGCGGCGACCGGCGACTGGCGGAGGGGGTGGGATTCGAACCCACGGAGGCTTGCACCTCAGCGGTTTTCAAGACCGCCGCATTCGTCCACTCTGCCACCCCTCCGGCGCGCGATTCTACGCTCGGCGAATGGCATCGGCTCCGAAATGGGGCTGGAGGGCGTCCGGGATGTGGACCGTGCCATCGGCCTGCCAATGCGTCTCGAGCAGGGCGGCATAGGTGCGCGACATGCCGAGGGCGGAACCGTTCAGCGTGTGGACCAGCTCGGGACGGGCATCGGCTGAAGGACGGTAGCGCAGGTTCATGCGACGTGCCTGGAAGTCGGTGTAGTTCGAGCAGGAGCTGACCTCCAGCCACTTGCCGACACCGGGTGACCAGGCCTCCAGGTCGTAGCCCTTGGCCTGGGCGAAGCCGACGTCACCGGTGCAGCGCTCGACCGTGCGGTACGGGATCTCCAGCGCCTCGAGGACCTCCTCCGCGTCACGCGTCATGGCCTCCAGCTCATCGGCCGAAGTGGATGGCTCGACGAACTTCACCATCTCGACCTTGTCGAACTGGTGGACCCGCAGCAGGCCGCGGGTGTCCTTGCCGGCGGCCCCAGCCTCGCGGCGGAAGCACGGCGTGTAGGCGGCGTGATGGATGGGCAGCTGCTGGGCGGGGAGGATCTCGTCGCGATAGATGTTCGTGACCGGCACCTCGGCGGTTGGGATGAGGTACAGGTCGTCGCGCTCGACGACGTACATCTGCGCCTCCTTGTCCGGCAGCTGCCCGGTGCCGCGGGCGCTGGCCGCGTTGACGAGGATCGGCGCCCACAGCTCCGCGTAGCCATGCTGCTCGGCCATTTCGAGCATGAGGCCGATGAGCGCGCGCTCCAGCCGAGCGCCCTGGCCGGTGAACAGGATGAAGCCCGAGCCCGCGATCTTGGCGCCGCGCTCCAGGTCGAAGAGGCCCAGGCGCTCCGCGATCTCCCAGTGCGGCGGAGCCGATCCCTCCTCGGCGGCGGTGCCCCAGGTCCGGATCACCGGGTTGTCATTAGCGCCGTGCCCGTCCGGGACCGATGGATCCGGCAGGTTCGGAATGAGCAGCAGGTCCTGCTCGACCTGCTGCTCCAGGGCGGTCAGCTCGGCGGCGTTGGCGTCGATCTGCCGCGACAGCTCTGCCATCTCGGCCTTGAGCGCGCTGGCCGCATCTCCCCCACCGGCGCGCATCGCCTCGCCGAGCTGCTTGTTGCCGGCGTTGCGCCGCGCCCGCAGCTCGTTGGTGCTCGCCTCCAGCTCCCGACGCCGCGCATCGGCGACGAGGATCCGGTCGACGGCGTCCGGCGGCTCGCCCTTGCGGGCGATAGCCGCCTTCACCCGCTCGGGGTCCTCGCGGATGAGGCGCAGCGAGATCATGCGGGGAGGGTATCGGCCGCGGCCGCCTCCCGGAGGCGCGCCACGACGAATTCGCGGTCGAGCGCGGCCAGCAGCCAGCCGGCACGGGGACCGCTGCGCTCGCCCAGGAAGGCGGCATAGAGCGCACTGAAGGCGACGCCCGGCTTGAGGCCGAGCTCCTGCGCCACGCTGAAGATCTCCGCCTGGACGGCCTCGCCGACCCAGTCGGCACGCTCGAGACGGTCGGCAAGTGCCGCGAGGTATGCGTGTTGCGAGTCGTCCAGGGCACGCGCCGCGTCCGGCAGGGCGTCCCGGTGGATCACGATGCGCGCCTTGTCAGGCGCGTAGCTCTCCAGCCAGCCACGGGCGGCGCGGATGCGCTCGGCCAGGATCTCGTCTTCGCGCGACTCCAGCGGGCCGCCCTTCTCGGCGGCGGCACGCTCGCGGACGTCCACGCCCGGAATCTGGAGCAGCAGCGCCAGGTGCCCGAACGGCGGACGGTAGGCGGCAGCTTCCGTCGCCAGGTCGGCATCGGGGTCGACCTGGGAGGCGGCGAACAGCCGCTCCGCGTCTGCCGGCAGCTCCCCCTTCACCTCGCGTCCGGCGACGGCGGCCGCGATCCGGTCGGACTCGTCGAACACGCGCGGAATG
>DASSNX010000032.1:0-16106 GCA_035701185.1 Candidatus Limnocylindria bacterium | reverse complement strand
ACCTCGTTCGAGGTGATGATCGCCGCGCTGCCCCGGATGACCAGGGCGAGCTGCCGGCGCGCCCCGGCCAGCGCGGCATCGAACGAGGGTAGGCTGCGCCGATGCACGGCTCCGCGTTCGCAGGCGACCGCGATCTCGAGGGTGGTCGCGCTGCGCGGCGCGATGTCCAGGGCGAATCGGGCCTCCGCCGCGTTGATCGAGGCCGGCTGACGCGAGAAGCCGATGCGGGTGCGCCGCAGCACCCCGTCCAGCCCGCGGTAGCGATGGAGCACCTCGCGCCCCGCCGCCCGCGTGGGGAGCAAAGCCCCGCGCTGCCGCCGTCGCATGCCGCGGACCTCGAAGAGGTCGGCGAAGTCCGCCTGGTAGCGAACCGTGAGCCGCACGCTGGCGGCTGCGCGAGCAAAGTTCCGGACGACGATCCGCTCGCGGTAGAGCCCGTCGCTGAGGACCTTGGTGCGGGCGATGTGCAGGCTGCTGTGCGGCAGGCGCCGCGGCCCGCGACCCAGGTCCGGGTTGGTGAGGTCCACCGAAATCCGCGAGTTGTCCCACTTCGAGGTCGCGCCCAGCAGCAGCGGCCGCTGGCCGGCGACCCGCAGCAGCAGTCCGGAAAGGTGCCGGGTGCCGTGGTGGTAGATGCCCTGCTCGCCGTGCCCCTCGGCGCGGATATCCCCGTGCTGGTCGAACACCGCGAACGAATCGCCGCTCTTGAGGACCTGGTCGTGAAGGTCCACGACCTCCGAAGCGGCCTGGACCTCGTAGCGAACGGCGTCGAGCTCGTTCGGCTCAGGAGGTGGAGGTGACGGCCGGCTCTGGGTCGATGATTTCGGTTGGCTCAAGCGGCGTTTCCTGTGGGATCACGAAGTCTGGCACGTCGACGGCAGGCGAGGCGGCGCGCTCGGCGATCAGCCCCTCGTAGACCGCCAGGTAGTCGCGTGCCATGCGGCCGACGTCGAAGCGCCGCTCGATGCCAGCTCGCACGCCGTCCCGCGGCAGGGCCAGCAGGGCCGGCATGGCCGCTACCGCCTCCGCGACGTCACGGACGATCAGGCCAGTGACGCCGTCCTCGATCACCTCCGGAACGGATCCGCTGCGGAAGGCGAGCACCGGCGTACCGCGCGCCGCCGATTCGACCATCACCAGGCCGAACGGCTCCGGCCAGTCGATGGGAAAGAGCGTCGCCGCCGCCGCCCCCAGGAATTCGTCCTTCTGCGCATCGCTGATCTCGCCCACGAACTCGACGTGATTGCCGCGCTCCAGCAGCGGGCGGATGCGCTCCTCGAAATAGGAGGCGTCCGCGTCGTCGATCTTGGCCGCCACGCGCAACGGACGGCCGACGCGATGGGCGATCTCGATCGCCTCCTCGATCCCCTTTTCCGGCGAGGTGCGGCCGAGGAAGGCGAGGTACGCATCCGCCGTCACCGACGTGGTGGCGGCAATGTCGCGCAGCGGCAGACCGTGCGGAACGGTGGCGATCCAGTTGGCCCACGGCAGCGGTTCGCGCTGCGAGTTCGAGATCGAGACCAGGGCCGTCTCTCGGAATTCCTCGAACAACGGCGGCAGGTCGGGTAGATCCATGCGGCCGTGCATCGTCGTGAGGGCCGGTGTCGCCAGCCGGCGCAGGAGCGGGTAATGGAGGTGATCGATGTGGAAGTGCAGGACGTCGAACTGGTCGGCATCGGCGGCGACGCGCTCGACCAGCTGGACGAGGTACGGCAGCGGATCGACCACGTCGTCTCGCAGCCGCAATGACTTCGGCGTCACCGGGACCAGCCGGGCGGCGGTTCGCGAGTCGCCGCTGGCGTAGAGCGTGACCTCGTGCCCCTGGCGCACGAGCTCCTCCGTCAGCCAGGACACGATGCGCTCGGTGCCGCCGTACAGCTGAGGCGGCACGCTCTCGGCCAGGGGCGCGACCTGGGCGATCTTCATCGGCTCCTCCGTGACCTGTGCGGCGGGCGGGATCTGGAGGGTTCGGTCGCACGGAGCGTGCCAACGCGGGCCGCATGGTAGCCTTCGGCAGTCCCACTGCCGCGCCAAGGAATCGTCCGCTTGCCTGACATCCCGATCCAGCGAGCCCGCCTGGACAACGGTCTGCGCGTCATCCTGTCGCCGGACGACACCGCGCCGATCGTCGCCGTCAACCTCTGGTACGACGTGGGCAGCAAGCACGAGAAGCCGGGGCGCACCGGCTTCGCGCACCTGTTCGAGCACATGATGTTCCAGGGCTCGGAGCACGTCGCCAAGGGCGAGCATTTTGCGCTGATCCAGCAGGCCGGCGGCACCTTGAACGCCTCGACCTGGCTGGACCGCACCAACTACTTCGAGACGGTGCCCAGCCACGAGCTGGAGCTGTGTCTCTGGCTGGAGTCCGATCGGCTCGCCAGCCTGCTGCCGGCGATGACCCAGGAGAAGCTCGACAACCAGCGCGAGGTCGTCAAGAACGAGCGCCGCTGGTCAGTGGACAACCAGCCATATGGTGACTGGGACGAGCGGATCCAGGCGCTGCTGTTCCCCGAGGGGCACACCTACCATCACCCCACCATCGGCTCCATGGCCGATCTCGACGCGGCCACCCTGGAGGACGTCAGCGACTTCTTCGCGACCTACTACGCGCCGAACAACGCGGTCCTGACCGTGGCGGGCGACTTCGAGCCCGATGCCGCGCTGGCGATGATCAAGCGCCATTTCGGGCCGATCCCGCCCAATGAGCAGCTGCCGCCGGCACCCGACATGAGCATTCCGGCGCACATCGGCAGCCCGCTGCGCCAGGAGATCCCCGACCGCGTGCCGCTGCCGCGCGTCTATCTCGCCTACCGGATGCCCGTCTTCGGGACCCCTGCCTTCGAGGACCTGACGGTGGCCTCCGACGTGCTGGCCACCGGCCGCGCCTCGCGCCTGTACCGCAACCTGATCCGCGAACGGCAGCTGGCCCAGGATGTCAGCATCTTCCCCTTCCCCATCGTCGGGGGCGCTTCGATGTTCGCGGTGTGGGCCACCGCGCGGCCGAACGTCAGCCACGAGCAGCTGGAAGCGGCGCTGCTGGCCGAGATCGACCTCCTGGCGGCCGAGGGACCGACCGAGGCGGAGCTGATCCGGGTCCGCAACCTGCACGCCGCCGCGGTGGAGTCGAGCCTGGAGCGCATCAGCGAGCGGGCCGATCGGCTGTCGATGTACGCCTGCCTGTTCGATGAGCCGGAGCGGATCAACACCGAACGCAGCCGCTACTTCGCGGTCGACGCGGCTCGAGTCCAGGCCGCCATGCAGGAAACACTCACCGAGGACAACCGACTGGTGCTGACCTATCTCCCGGCCGAGGCGCCGGGCAGCGAGCAGGCGGCCTGATGACCGCCACCGTCAACCCGCTGCGCCCGGCGCCCGGTGCGCCGCGGCCGTACCACTTCCCCGAGTTCGAGCGGCACCGCCTGCCGAACGGCCTGACCGTCTGGGTGGTGCCGGTCCCGAGCGCCGCGGTGGTCAACGTGCACCTGCTGGTCGACGCCGGCGCCGCGGCCGAGGACGAGGCGCATGCCGGCGTCGCCGCGCTGACCGCCCAGTTGCTCGTCACCGGTACCGAGCGCCTGGACGCGTCGGCCTTCGCCGAGGCGACCGAGACCTTGGGCATCGAGGTCAGCAGCGAATCGAGCTGGGATTCGGCTCGCGCCGCATTCCAGTCGCTGCCGCCGCACATGGCTGCCGGCCTGGCGCTGCTGGCCGAGATGATCCAGCACCCGCGTTTCGATCCGGCGGAGTTCGATCGGCTCAAGGCGGAGCGGCTGGCGGACATCCTCCAGGCCCGTGCCGACCCCGGCCGCCTGGCCGATGAGATGTTCCTGCGCCACCTCTATGACGACACGACGCCGTACCGGCGGCTGTCGGCCGGCACGCCCGAGTCCGTCGAGCGGATCACTCTCGACGACGTGCGCGCTCACCACCACACCCACTGGCGACCGGCGGCTGCCCACCTGATCGTGGCCGGCCCGGTCGTTCCCAGCGAGGTGGTCGCCGCCGCCGCCGAGCACCTCGGCGCGTGGTCGGGCAGCGGGCCGGGCCACCGGACCTTCGAGCCGCGGCCGGGCGGCGGTCGCCGGATCGTGCTGGTTGACCGACCAGGGTCGGTCCAGAGCGAGCTGCGCGTCGGCCAGCTGGGGATTGACCGTCGTTCTCCCCGCTACTTCCCGGCCATGGTCCTGGGCGCCATGCTCGGCGGGGTCTTCGGGTCGCGGCTGAACCTCCGCCTGCGCGAGGAGCTGGGATACACCTATGGCGCGCGGGCCGGATTCGATCCCCGCCGCGCGGTGGGGCCGTTCAGCGCGGGGGCCGCGGTCCAGACCGAGGTCACCGCCGACGCCCTGCGCGAAACCGTCGAGATCCTGACCCGCGTCCGCGACGCCGCACCGGACGAAACCGAGCTGCACGACATCCGCGACTTCCTGGTCGGCGTCTTCCCGCTGCGCTTCGAGACGACCGGCGGCGTGGCCATGGCCATCGAGCCGGTCGCCGTCTACGGGTTGCCCGATGCCTGGTGGCAGACCTATCGGTCGCACCTCGAGGCGGTCGGAGCCGATGACGTGCTGGCCGCCGCCCGCGAGCTGCTCGACCCCGACCGCTACCTGATGCTGGTCGTGGGCGATGCGGACAAGGTGCGGGATGAGCTGACAGCGACCGGGCTCGGCCCGCTGGAGATCGCCGCCGGCGAGTAATACGCGCCCCCAGGCGTCGAGAGCCTCAGCCTGGGATGGCCAGCGCCGTGAGCAGCCGGTCGTTCTCTGGAGCTGAGCGTGCCGTGATGCGGAGCCAGCCGACCAGCGGCCCGGAAGAGTACTCGCGAACCGCCAGGCCCCGACGCAGCAGCGTGGCGGCCGTGGCCGCGGCATCGGGCGGCCGCACCAGCAGGAAGTTCGCGTGCGACGGCAGCACCTCCCAGCCGGCCCCGGCCAGCGCGGCGGCCAATCGGCGGCGTTCGGCGACGATCTCCGCCAATCGCCGGCGCGCGGTGGCGGGGTCGGACAGCGCGCCGAGCGCGGCGGCCTGGCTCGGCCCGCCGATGGCCAGTGGCAGCCGGGCCGCCTCGAACCGGGCGGCCAGGCCCTCCGGCACGACGAGGTAGCCGACCCGGGCCCCGGCCAGGCCGTAGGCCTTGGCCAGCGAACGCAGGATGACGAGATTCGGGAGCCGCTCCTGGAGCGGGAGGAGGCTCCAGGCCTCCGGATCGGCTCCTGCCCCGACCTCGGCCAGCTCCTGGTAGACGGTGTCGACCACGACGATCGCGTCCAGGCCATCGGCCAGCTGGGCGATGGTGTCAGGCGAATAGGCATCGCCGGTCGGGTTGTTCGGCGAGCACAGCCACACCAGCCGGCTGCCGCTCTCCTCGGCCGCTGCCCGGATGGTGGCGACGTCCTGCGGCTCGGCCGGATGCCGGCGCGCGACCTCGACCACGTGAGCGCCGGCCAGGCGTGCCTCCACGCCGAACATCGCGAAGGTGGGCGTCGGGATCGTCACCGCATCGCCGTCGCCGACGACGAGGCCGGTCACGAGCCGGATGAGCTCATCGGCTCCGGCGCCCGGAATGACCCGATGCGACGGCGCGCCGGTCACCGCGTTGATCGCGGCACGCAGCGCCGCGTACGACTGGTCGCCGTACTCGACCACCCGGCCGGGGTCGTATTCGGCCAGGGCCCTGGCCACCGCCGGCAGCGGCCCGCCGCCCAGGGTGTTCATGTCGAACCGGACGAGCTCGTGCAAAGGGATGCCAAGCGATTCCGCCAGTGCCTCGTCCGACGGCTCGGCCGGGTACGGCTCGACCCCGTCGGGCAGGCGCAGGAGGCCACGCTGACGACTTGGGCTCACGCCTCCTCCGTCATCGGCGTCGGCTCCGGCTCGTCCACCGTCGTCCGCACCGCCGCCGTCCGCGGCCAGCGGAGGACGAGCGAGGCCTGCGGTCGGCGCTGCTCGAGCTGGACGCTGCCGCCCTGCGCGGTCATGGCGGCGTTGACCAGGTAGAGGCCCAGCCCCAGCCCACGCCCCGAGCTGACCCGCTCGCGGAACAGGTCCTCCGGCATCTCCTCCGGGAAGCCGGGCCCGCTGTCACGGACGCGGACCAGTGGAACGGTGTCCAGCTCGATGTCGATGTCGAGCGGCGCGTCGGCCTCCGAGTAGCGGTCGGCGTTGGTCAGCAGGTTGGTGACCGCCTGCTCGGTCAGCGGCCGGTCGCCGGTGACGCGCGGATTGCCGGTGACGTGGACGCGCACCTCTCGCTCGCTGCCCCGCGCTCGCAGCCGCTCGATGGCTGCCGCCACCGCGGCGCGCAGGTCGAATGGCTCGGCGCTGGCCTCCAGGTAGCCCGACTCGGCGCGCGAGAAGAGCTCCAGCCGCTCGAGGATGCCGATGGCCGCGTCGACCGATTCCAGCGCCCGGCCACTGTGCGGCTGCGTCGCCGCGTCCGATTGCCGCATCGCCAGCTCGATCCGGGCCTTGGCCACGGCCAGCGGGTTCCGCAGCTCGTGGGCCACCAGGCTGGCGAACTGCGAGAGCCGCCGCCGCTCGTCGACCTCCTTGCCCACGTCGCGCAGCAGCAGCACCGAGCCGCCGCCCGGGATCGGGGTGCCTTCGACGTCCACCAGCAGGTCGCGCCCGGACATCGGCAGGCGCACCAGCATGCGGCCGCGGAACGCCTCGCGGGCGGCGCGCACCTGCGGCCAGTCTTCACGGCCGAGCGGCTTGCCGCGCTCATCGCGCGGTTCGGCGACGCGGCCCCAATCGTCGACGGGCCGATCGAAGAAGCTGCGTCCGAAGGTGCGCAGCGCCGCCCGGTTGCCGTATGCCCCCCGGGCCTCCTCGTCGTACACGATCAACGGCTCGGGGATGGCCTCGGCCACCTCCTGGAGCCGCGCCCGCTCATGGCGCGCCTCCTCGAGCGCGGCGTGCACGTCCTGCCGCGCCTCCTCGGCCTCGCGACGCCCGGCGTTGGCGCGCTGCTCGGCCAGCTCGCTGGCCAGCTGGGCCCGGCGGGCCGCGTCGTTGCGGCGCTCCGCCTGCACCGCCAGCGCGATGACGACCGGTGAGCCGATGGCGAAGGCCAGGAGCCGTACGACGTCGGGCGTGGTGATCAGGCGACCGCTGGACGGGAGGGTGGCGAATGCGATGACGATGCCGGCTGTCGCGTAGGCAGCGATGGCCGGACCGGATCCGAGGCCGAAGCCGACCAGCGAGATGGCCAGCACGATCAGGACGAGGTACACCGCCGTCTGGCCACTGGCCTCTGCCAGCCACAGCGAGAGCACGGCCACCACGGCACCGACGGCGCCGCCCGCCAGGATGCGAAGGACGTCGCGCAGCGTCACGAGGGCTCGAAGCCTACCGAACTCGGCGGCCCGCGGCGGCGGATGCGCCGCCCGGTTGCCGGCCCGCGCGTGACTCGCGCGCCGCCGCGCGATCGCGAGCACGGAGCAGCCGCCGTCGGGCCGCGCCGATGCGGCGCACCGGATCGCCGCCGATTGCCCGCCGGTCGAGCGCCTCCGGATGGTCACCACGTGCGAGGGCGGCGAGCAGTGACGAGGCACGGTCCAGCTGCCCAACCTCGGTCAGCAGCTGGACGAGGCTGAACCAGCGGGCCGGCTCCGTGATCGGCTCATCGGCGGTGCGCTCGACCAGCTCGGCGGCGCGGCCGACATGGCCCGCGCGCCGCAGTGCCACGACCGCGGCCCGCACGTCCTGGAAGCTGGGCGGCATCTCGAGGGCCTCCAGGTAGTTCAGCAGCAGCTCGGCAGCCTCGGCCCGATCGGCCACCGATCCACGGCGCACGCGCTGGTCGCGGAACTCGCCAAGCAGCACGCGCAGCTCCCGCTCGACCCACCGTCGCTGGGCAGATGCCGGCGGCCAGCGCTCTGCGACCCCGCGCAGGAAGCCGATGCCGCGCAGGTACATGCCGCTGGCCACGTAGGCGGCCCGCAGGTCGACCTGCACAAGCGTGTCGAAGCTGCCCTCCAGCTCGACGAGCCGCTCGGTCGCGCCGATCCAGTCGTCGATCCGGCCACGGTCCCGGTAGTAGGCCGCGGCGTAGCGCAGCCAGTAGCGCTCGTCGTGCCGGCGCCAGTCCTCGCCGCTGATGTGGTTGGCCACGATCCACGCGTTCTGGGTGCTGGGACCGGCCATGAAGACCTCGGCCGGGACGCGGAAACCCGCCACGTTGCGCCACTGGGGCTGATGCCAGCGGCTCGGCGCCTCGATCCGTGGCACCCGCCGCCGTCGCGGCGCTCTCGACGGCGGCTCGTCCGGCTCCAGCGGCCAGTCCAGGACCTCGGCGTTGCCCCGCTCCAGGGCGTGGTCGTAGTGCAGCCGGCGGAGCGGGTCGCGCAGCTCGCGCCAGGCCCTGTTCAGGATCGCGGTCCGGCGCGTCGCCAGCGAGCTCGTCGCCGCCCGATCAGGATGGTGACGCAGGACCGCGCCACGGAACGCGGCCCGCAGCTCATCGGTCGTGGCCGATGGCTCGGCGCCGAGCACGGCGTAGAAATCGCGCTCCTCGGTTCGTGGTTCGCTGGCGGTGACCATCCGGCGAGCATACGACGCCCGGTCGAGGTGCGGCGTCGGGCGAGGCGTCGAGGCGGCGTCACGTCGGGCGCTGGAACGCACCGGGTATGCTGCGGCCCACGATGCCTGCCAGCCCGCGCCCCATCCGGGAGCGCTCCGACAGCCCGCGCGCCGGCCACCTGCTGATCATCGGCGGCGCCGAGGACAAGCTGCGCCAGCGCCAGATTCTCGGCCGTTTCGTGTCACTGGCCGGTGGAGCCGATGCGCGCGTGGCCGTCATCTCCACCGCCTCCTCCCTCGGCGACGAGGCCACCGAGCTGTACCAGTCGCTGTTCCACGGCCTCGGCATCCCCGACGTGCGCGGCCTGCGCCCGCTCAGCCGCGAGGACGCCAACGACCCGGAGGCAACCGCGGCGGTCGCGGACGCGACCGGCATCTTCATGACCGGCGGCAACCAGCTGCGGCTCTCGTCGGTGATCGGTGGAACCGCGCTGGGCCGCGCCATCATCGAGCGCCACCGGCACGGCGCGATCATCGCCGGGACGTCGGCGGGCGCCTCGGCGATCAGCACCCACATGGTCGCCTTCGGCACCAGCGGCACCACCCCGAAGCAGCGCATGACCCAGATGAGCGCCGGGCTGGGCCTGCTGCCGGGCGTCATCATCGACCAGCACTTCGAGCAGCGGAATCGCATCGGCCGGTTGCTGGCACTCGTCGCCCAGTCACCGGCGCTGCTCGGCATCGGCATCGACGAGGACACGGCCGCGCTGGTGAGCCCGTCCGGCGTGATGGAGGTCATCGGCAAGGGCTCGGTCACCATCCTGGACCCCGCCAAGCTGCAGACCGATGCGTACGAGGTGAAGCGCCACAAGCCGATCATGGTCAGCGGCGTGACCCTGCATTCGCTGCCGAGCGGCTATCGCTTCGACCTGCGCAAGCGTCGGCTGCTGGCCCCGCTGCGGCCCGTCTCCGCCACCGACCGCGAGCTGGCGCGCCTGGAGAGCGCCTCGAACGTCACGCGCCGGCTGATCCGCCGCATCGCCGCCGAGGGCGCCGACGCCCAGGCCCCGGATCGCGCCCGCCGCCGCGCCCTGCGCGCGCATCGGCTGGAGGAGGAGGCCAGCGAATGAGCGCCAGCCGCACCGAGGAGGTCGTCTCGCGCCGGGCAGTGGCCAAGGCCGAGAAGACGGCGCCGCGCCGGCGCAAATCGAAGCCGGCCCCCGACCTGCGGATCCTGGAGACGCGCGTCTTCCGCGGGCCGAACTACTGGAGCTACGAGCCAGCCATCAAGCTGGTCGTCGACCTGGGCGTGCTCGAGCAGTTCCCGTCCAACACGATCCCCGGCTTCGTCGACGGGCTGCTGGACCTCGTGCCCGGCGTCGCCACCCATTCCTGCGGGACCGGCAAGGCCGGCGGCTTCGAGAAGCGGCTGCGCGAGGGGACCTGGGTCGGGCACGTGGCGGAGCACATCGCGCTGCAGCTGCAGCGCGAGGCCGGAACGGAGGTGGGGCGGGGCAAGACCCGCAGCGCCGATCAACCGGGCCGCTACCACGTCGTCTACTCGTTCGGTGAGGAGAGCGTTGGCCTGGCGGCCGGCCGGCTGGCCGTGCGGCTGGTCAACCACCTGGTCCAGGCCGAGGCGGATTTCGACTTCCGGGCCGAGTTCGAGAAGCTGGTGCTGCTGGCCGAGCGCGCCGCCTTCGGCCCGTCGACCCAGGCGCTGCTCGACGAGGCGGCGCTGCGCGACATCCCCTACATCCGGCTCAACGAGCAGTCACTGGTGCAGCTCGGCCACGGCGTCCACCAGCGCCGCATCCGGGCCACCATGACGAGCCTCACCAGCTCGCTCGGCGTGGACATCGCCTCGGACAAGAAGCTCACCAACAAGCTGCTGGCGGGCACCGGCGTGCCCGTCCCGCGCTCGGAGGTGGTGCGCAACGTGGAGGAGGCCTCGGCCGCCGCGGCCACCATCGGCTATCCCGTCGCCATCAAGCCGCTGGACGGCAACCACGGAAGGGGCGTCATGCTGAACCTGGCCGATGACGCCGCCGTGCGGGCCGGCTACGCCGCCGCGCGCGCAGAGTCGCGCAATGGCGGGGTCGTGGTCGAATCCTTCCTCACCGGCAACGACTACCGCTGCCTGGTGATCGGCGGCGTCCTGCGGGCCGTGGCCCAGCGGGTCCCGGCCCACGTCGTGGGCGATGGCGAGCACACCGTCGCGCAGCTGGTCGACGAGACGAACGCGGACCCGCGCCGCGGGATCGGCCACGAGAAGGTGCTGACCCGGATCATCGTCGACGACGAGTCGATCACGTACGCCCGCGAGCAGGGCTTCGAGCTGACCGATGTGCCGCCGCGCGGCGTGCGCGTCTTCCTGAAGCGCACCGGCAACATGAGCACCGGCGGGATCAGCATCGACCGCACCGAGGAGGCCCATCCGGACAACGTCGAAATCGCCGAGCTGGCGGCGAAGGTGGTCGGCCTGGACATCGCCGGCATCGACTTCATCTGCCCCGACATCAGCGTGCCGGTGCGCGAGACCGGGGGCGGGATCGTGGAGGTCAACGCCGCCCCGGGCTTCCGGATGCACACCAATCCCACCGAAGGCGAGGCGCAGTACGTGGCCAAGCCGGTGATCGACAGCCTCTTCCCGCCGGGCGCGCCGTCGCGGATCCCGATCGTGGCGGTGACCGGCTCGAACGGCAAGACGACCACCGCCCGGATGATCGCCCACATCATGAAGGGCATGGGCCGCAAGGTCGGCATGACCTCGACCGACGGCATCTTCGTGGATGGCCGGCTGGTCCGGAAGGGCGACATGAGCGGCCCTCGCTCCGCGTCCACCGTCCTCCAGAACCCGACGGTCGACTTCGCGGTGTTCGAGGTGGCCCGCGGCGGCATCCTGCGCGAGGGGCTGGGCTACCAGCGCAACGACGTGGCGGTGGTGCTCAACGTGACCGGCGACCACCTGGGCCTCGGCGGCATCACCAGCATCCGACAGCTGGCCAACGTGAAGCAGGTGGTGGTCGAGGCCGTCCCGCGCGACGGCACGGCCGTCCTCAATGCCGATGATCCCCTGGTCGCCGCCATGGGTCGGCATTGCTCCGGGTCGGTGATCTACTTCAGCGTCGACCCCGACAACGAGAGCATCAAGCGCCAGGCCTCGCGTGGACGCCGGGCGGTCACGCTGGAGCGGGGCCGCAACGGCGAGATGATCGTCCTGCGCCAGGGCCGCAAGTCGATGCCCCTGGTCTGGACTCACCTGCTGCCCGCCACGTTCGAGGGCCGCGCCCGGATGAACGTGCAGAACGCGCTGGCTGCCACCGCCGCCGCCTGGGCCGCGGGGGCGCACCTGCACGACATCCGGCAGGGCCTGCGCACCTTCACGACCAGCTACTTCATGGCACCCGGCCGGCTGAACATGTTCGAGCTGGACGGATACCGCGTGATCGTGGACTACGCCCACAACCCGCCGGCCGTCCGCTCCCTGGGCGAGTTCGTGGAGCAGCTGGCCGAGCCCTCCGCCGAGGGGCGCCGCCCGCTGGTCACCGGCCGCCGGATCGGGGTTATCGCCACGGCGGGTGACCGCCGCGACGCGGACATCGTGGAGCTTGGTCGGACGGCAGCGGCCTACTTCGACACGCTGATCGTGCGCGAGGACGCCAACAATCGGGGGCGGCCGCGCGGCCAGACCGCCGAGCTCATCGAGCAGGGGGTGCGCCAGGCGATGGGCAACGGCGCGCGCACCACGGCGGTCGAGACGATCCTGGACGAGATCCAGGCCACCCAGCACGCGCTCGACATGGGAGCCGATGGTGACGTGATCGTGGTCTGCGTCGATCACCCCAACGAGGTGTGGAAAGAGCTCCAGCGCAGGCAGCATGGCGCCAGCGGGCCATCGACCATGGCCGCCGTGACGATGCTTGCAGACGAGCCAGAGCTGGAGGTCGAGGCCTAGGCCGATCCGGCCAGCCGCGCGCGCAGCCGATCGGCGGAGACCGGCTTAAAGCCGGCCGACGACAGCCACGCACCGATCTCGGCGCGCTCGACGTGCGTCATGCAGGCGACCACGTCGCCGGCCCGCGCCCGCTTCACAAGCGCCTGCAGTGCGGCGAGCTCGGTGGGGAATGACGCGACCTCGCGGCGATAGCCGCCCGCGGCCACACCGTCGCGCAGGATGCGGTTCATCGCCTCCAGCTCGCGCCCGCGCAGGTAATGCCGCTTCTCGCAGATGACGACGTCATCGGCCCCGGCACCCGCCAGCTCGCCCAGGTTGCGCAGGATCTCGTCGGTGCGGTCACCGGCGGTGCCGATGGCCACCCGCACCCTGCCGTCCGGCGCCAGGCGGCGGGACACCTCGAGCAGCCCGCGCAGGCCGGCCTCGTTGTGCGCGAAGTCGATGAGCACCAGCACCTGCTGGTGCTCGTAGAGGTTCAGCCGTCCCGGGTTCGACTCGGCGTCCAGGGTGAACGAGCGCAGACCCGCGGCGATCCGCCGGCTGCCGATCCCCACCGCGTCGGCCGCCGCCGCCGCAGCCAGGGCGTTGGCCACGTTGTACTCCGAGACCCCGCCGAAGGTGACCGGCAGCTCGTCGACCGACGCCAGTCGCCGCGCCGGCCGACCGGCGCGCAGCAGGACCAGGGCGCCACCCCGCACGACGGCGGCCCGACCGCCGCGAGCGAGCGCCTCCGCCACTGCCGGGCTGCCGGGGTCGAGGCTGAACGGATACCAGCCGGCGCGGGTCTGCTTGCGCATGCCCCAGACACGCGGGTCCTCGGCATTCAGCACGGCCCAGCCGTCGCGGCGCGTGATGCGGACGATGGCGCCCTTGACTTCGGCCAGCTCGTCGAGGGTGTCGATCCCCTGCAACCCGAGGTGATCGGCCGACACGTTGGTGACCACCGACACGTCGTTGGCCGAGTAGCCGATTCCCCGCAGCAGGATCCCGCCCCGCGCCGTCTCCAGCACGGCGAGCTGCAGGCCCGGCTCCGCCAGGACGCGCGAGGCGCCACCGAACCCGGTCCAGTCCCCCGCCTCGACCAGCTGCCCGCGAACGTAGATGCCATCCGAGTTCGTCATCCCCACCCGCAGCCCCGCCTCCGCCGCGATGTGGGCCACCAGCCGGGTGGTGGTGCTCTTCCCGTTGGTACCGGTGATGGCGATGATGGGGATGCGCGGCACCGGCAGATGCGCCAGCGGCCCGAGCGCCACGACCCGCAGGCCGCGGAGCTCCCGGCGCGCTGTGCTGCTGCCGAGGACGACGCGAACGGCCGCCGAGCCGATCGCCTGGGCGATCACCCGACGGCGCCACGGGTAGGCAATCGCCGCCCGCCGGTGATCCACCGATTCGCGCGTCGTGAGCCGCGGCTCCGGCAGGTCGAGGCCCAGATGGAGGGTCCGGACGACCTCGCCCGCCTCGTGCGCCGCGGCAGCGGCCGCACCGGCCTGCGGACCCGAAAATTCGAGCTTGACGGCGGGCCGATTGAAGAACCGATTGGGCCCGTCCAGCACGCGCAGCTCCAGCAGCTCGACCTCGTCCGAGGCGGCGGCTTGCGGCATGGCCGGCAGTATACTCACGCGCCATGCCGCCCCCGGAGCGCCTCCAAGAGGCGGTCGCCGCACGCCTGCCGCGCTTCCTCGCCGAGCTCGAGACGCTCGTCAGCATCGACTGCGGCTCGTACACGCCGGATGGCGTGAACCGGGTGGCGGACGCCGTCGCCGCCTCCCTGGCCGAGCTCGGTGCGACCGTGGAACGCCACCACCACGAACCGGCCGACGACGAGCCACAGCTGGGCGATCTGGTCGTCGGCCGGCTCGCCGGCGAGGGCCCGCGGCTGTTGCTCATCGGCCACATGGACACCGTCTTCGATCCCGGCACCGCTGCACAGCGGCCGTACCGCGTCGACGGCGACCGAGCGACGGGCCCGGGCACCAGCGACATGAAGGGCGGGCTGTTGGCCGGACTCCACGCGCTGGCCGCGTTGCGGGCCACCGGCGCGCGACCGAACGTCACGTTCGTGGCGAATCCGGACGAGGAGATCGGGTCAACGTTCAGCGGCCCTCACATTCGACGCCTCGCCGCTCACCACGATGCCGCGCTGGCGCTGGAATGCGCGCGCGCCAACGGCGACATCGTCAGCGCCCGCAAGGGCATTGCCGACCTGGCGATCACGTTCCACGGTCGTGCGGCGCACGCCGGCGTCGAGCCGGAGAAGGGCCGTTCCGCGATCCTGGCGGCCGCTCGACAGGTCATTCGGCTCCACGAGCTCAACGGGCGCTGGCCGTCGGTCACCGTCAACGCCGGGGTCATCGCAGGCGGCACCCGGACCAACGTCGTGGCGGAGCGGTGCGTCGTCCAGCTCGACCTGCGGGCCGCGACGACCGCCGAGTTCGAGGCAGCGTCGCAGGAGGTCGAACGCATCCTCGGCCAGGCTGCGGTAGCCGATGTCACCGCCGAGGTCCGGCGGCTGGCACATCACCCGCCGATGGAGCGAACGCCGGCCAACGCCCGGCTGGCCGAGCTGGCCATCGCGATTGCCGGCGAGCTCGGCTTCGAGCTCCACGACACCGCCACGGGGGGGGCCGGCGACGCCAACATCACCTCGCACGCCGGCCTCCCATCGCTCGACGGGCTCGGCCCGATCGGCGGTGATGACCACTCGGCCGACGAGTGGCTGGACGTCTCCAGCATCGTGCCGCGGACCACGCTGCTGGCCGCGCTCATCAGCCGCGTCGGCGAGGCACTGTAGAATCGTGGCTCCGTGAGCGACGACTTTCGCCACCGCACGCGCATCGAGGTGCGGTTTCGTGACATCGACTCCTTCGGGCACGTGAACAACGCCGTCATCGCCAGCTACGTCGAGCAGGCACGCATCCGCTACCTGCGCGACGTCATCGGCGCCGATCCGGTGGGCAACATGCCGCTGATCCTCGGCATGCTCAAGATCGACTACCGCTCGCCGGTGTTCTTCGAGGACGCGGTGGAAGTCGGCACCCGGGTCGACTGGATCGGCAACAGCAGCATCGCCATGAGCCATCGGCTCACGGCCGCCGACCGTGAGCTGGCGCTGTCGTCATCGGTCCTGGTCGCCTACGACTACGAGCAGGCCAGGCCGATGCCCGTGCCCGACGACTGGCGTGCGGCATTCGCCGAGCATGAGGGCCGCGCGCTCGAGAAGCCGCGGAGCAACGCATGAGCGACGGCCAGCAGTTCGACGTCCTGATCCTGGGCGGCGGCATGAGCTACGTCGGGGCCATCCGCGCCGCGCAGCTGGGCCTGAAGGTCGGGCTGGTGGAGCGCGACAAGCTGGGCGGCACCTGCCTGAACCGCGGCTGCATTCCATCCAAGGCGCTGCTCGAGACCGCCGACCTGCTGCACCGGGTGGTGGAGCAGGGCGCCGAGTTCGGGCTCGCCGGCCACGACGGCATCAGCCTGGACTATCCGGCGCTCTCCGCCCGTCGCGATTCGGTGGTGGACAAGCACGTCAAGGGCGTCGAGTTCCTGATGAAGAAGAACGGCGTGACCGTCATCCATGGCAACGGCACGCTGACCGGGCCCACCAGCGTTCACGTCGCCGGCGGGG
>DASSNX010000031.1:0-4184 GCA_035701185.1 Candidatus Limnocylindria bacterium | reverse complement strand
TCGCGGCGCTCGACGACGATCGTGCAATCGGTCGCCAGCGCCGCAATCGCGCCAACCGCGGCCCAGATCGGCAGCAGCGCGACGCCGACCAGCCCGACCGAAAGCGGGATCTCGACGAGAGTCGTCCCCTCCTCGTTGCGGATGATCACCCGGCGGATGTTGCCCTCGTGGACAAGCTCCTTGACCTTGGCGATCAGCTCATCTCCGTTGATCTTGAATTCCTCGGTGCGTGGCGTTCCCGTTTCGGTACCCATGTCGTCCTCCTCGATGCCGATGCGCCCGTCTGCCACGAGCGCCGCAGGCACACGGTATCGAACCTCGCGTGGCGGCGCCCAGAGTCAAACGGCATCAATCGTCGGGCCATCCAAAGACGGCGTTAGCGCGCCTGCCGAATCGGGCCAGTTGGCATGCCAGCCGTTGACGAATGGCAATGACACCCTGCAGCCCGCGGCCCGGACGATTACCGCACTGACCCGTAGCTGGGGTGTGGGTGCCATGTCGGAGCGAATGAGCGGTCGTGACTCGGGCGACCAGCTGGATGAGATCGGCCGGCGCATCGAGGGCGTCATCGGCGAACAGGACCGATCCGCCATCGCGCATATGCGGCCGCATTGGGAAGTCGTCTACGACGCCGGGCACGCCTACGCCGCCCACCTCGTCCACCTCCACGGCGAACGACGAGAGGCGACTAGCGTGACGGTTCAGCGCAACGGCGAGACCGTTGCGACCTGCGTGGTCTGCAACGCGACGCTGCGGCTGTGCTGTGCGGCGCCGGCGGCTGGCGATCGGCGGGCCGTGGCCGCAATCGGCTGATTCCAGGGCAGTCGGCACGCCCCATGCTCCTGATCGCTGCAGATTTCGCAGTGAGGGGTATGCCATGACCCAGAACGACAGTCAGCCTCCAGAGGAGGCGACGGATGAGATCGCGCGACGGATCGCCGACGTGATCGAGGACCAGGAGGAGCAGGCGGCGGAGCACGTCGACCCGCACTGGGAGGTGTTCTATGACGACGCCCACGATGACGCCGATGGCATGGTCCACCTCCACGGGGACGAGAAGGTGCCGGCGAGGGTGAACGCCAACCCGGACGGGAGCAGCGTCGCGGCCTGCACGAAGTGTGATGCGACGCTGCAGATCTCGGCACCGAGCGGCGGCGGGTCGACCGTGGCCGAGAGCGCCCCGGTCAGCTAGCGCCCTCAGCGAGCGCACGGCGGCTCCAGCCGCTCGGCGCCTCAGGCCCAGATGCCGAAGATGCGCAGCAGCCAGATGACGACGATCACCAGCAGGATCAGGCCCAGGATGTCCCACACCGGGCTGACGGTGCCGTAGACACCGGCCCGCGGGGCGAACGCGCCGAGCAGCAGCACGACGAGGACGATCAGAACGATCCATTCGAGCATTGCAGTCCTCCCACCTAATAGCCAGGCACCCCGCCGCCGCCGCTGTTGTCGCCGGAATTGCAGGCCGCCAGCACCAACAGCAGTGCCAGCGAAGCGAGGCGCACGAGATGCGGATGTCGGGCGTGCAGGCATGCCAGTGCATTCATGGCGCTATGGGCTGAGCATCATTTGTGCCCGGCGCCGTTCCGCCGCGAGCTCCGCTTCCGCGTCGTTCCGCGGCTCCGACCTCGCGACCGTTCACTGGCTTCCTTCTCGGCGCGCTCGAGCATCGCGCGCTCGTCCTCCTCGAGCTCGGCCTCGGTGGCGAGCTCCTCGGCCATGAGTCGGTTGCGGGCCTTCGGGTGGGTGCTGATCAGCTCGTCGATCTTGAGGTGCAGGGCCGTCGCGTCCCGGTTCTGGCTGGTCTGGATGGCGAACACCATCAGGAAGGTGACGATCGTGGTCCCGGTGTTGATGACCAGCTGCCACGTGTCCGAGAAGTGGAAGATCGGTCCGGTGACGGCCCACACCACCACGATCAGCACGGCCACCAGCATCGCCCATGGCGTGCCCACGACGCGAGTGACTGCATCGGCGCCTGACCTGAATCGGTCGGCGAGGGTCTGCGGCGGCTTGCGGCGCGGAATGCGCGTCGATCGCCTCGTCGAGCGACGTGGCATCGGCGAACGCGTCAGAACAGGTTGCTGACGCAGGCTGCGAGGAGCCAGATCACCAGCACCACGCCGATGATCACGCCCAACAGGATCTTGCCCACTCGGCCCTCCAGGTAGCGTGCGGTTGCTCGCTCGAGTGGATGCAAGGCCCGTGCCGCCCGGCTCGCATGCTAGGCTCCACGGCGATGACGGGCGACACGGTCGACTGCTTCAACTGCGGCCGCTCGAACCCCTCCTGGGCACAGGTCTGCCGCTCGTGCGGTGTGCCGATGCGCCCCGGTGGGGCCGGCGCCGCGCCGCCAACCGGCCCGATTCCCACCGACCGCGACTCGGTCCTGTCGATTGCCGCTGCACTCGGAACGATGGTGCTGGCCATCGCCCTGGGCTTCCTCCTGTCAGGGATGCTCCCCGAGGCCGCCGCGGTGATCGAGACGCCGACGCCGCAGCCGACGGCGACGGTCGTGCCCTCCGCCTCGGTCGTCCCGTCCGCCTCTGCGGAGGCGACTCCCAAGCCCAAGCCGCTGCCGGGCCGGGTGACGTTCGGCTACGGGCTGAACCAATCGACCAACGCCGTCACCGACGCCAGCGACACCTTCATCCGCGGCCAGAACTTCTGCCACTCGGTCAAGCTGAAGCAGGGACGCTTCCACGTCGCCAACCTGCAGGAGGAGATCCTGAAGGTCGAGGACGACGGCAGTCTCACCGTCGTCCAGCGACGGCAGGACGCCAAGCTGGCCATCGATCCCAACGCGACGATTGCCGGCTTCTGCGCCCCGGCCGATGCGCTGATCGACGGCGCCGCGGGGACGGAGGGCTGGGGCACCGGCCGCTTCGTGCTGCGCGACTATCGCGTCCGCGGCCAGGGACCCGAGCTGCTGGCGCAGGGCCGCTTCACGCTCACCGAGTAGCGGTCAGGCGGGCGGCTCGCCGTCCGTGGCGGCGATATCGGCCCAGGCATCGGCATACAGCCGAGCGCGGACGGGCAGGTAGCCTGGGTACTTCACCTTCGCCGCGGTGATCGCCGCCGCGTCCAGCGTCACGAGCGCCAGCGTGTCGGTGGTCTCGACCATGACGTTCGCCGCCGGATCCACGGCGATCGACGGGCCGCCGATGAGCGCGCCCGGCTCCGGGTCCGGCCGGTTCACCGACAGGACGTAGCAGCAGCTGGTCAGGGCGTTCGCGCGGAAGACGAGCTTCCAGCGCTGGTACGTCGCCTCCTCGGTGGCGCGCGGGATGAGGACCGCAACGGCACCCTGGGCAGCAAGCAGGTGCGTGCCCTCGGGCCGGTTGGTGTCCGAGCAGAGCTGCAGCCCTACCGGAAGGCCGAAGGCGTCAATGCGCTGCCCGGCCGCCGTGCCGGGGTCGTAGTGGCTGGTCTCCCAGAAGCCGGGCTCCTCGGGGAGGTGGAGCTTCTCGTACGTCGCCTGCAGCTCGCCCGCATGATCGAAGACGAGGGCGCGGCTCGTTCGCCGGCCGGTGCCCTCGTCCCGGTGGATGATGCCGCCCACCAGGCCGATCCCCGCCTCCGCCGCCGCCTCTGCCTGAGCCGTCATGCGTTGCCCGCCCATCGGCTCCGCGTCGTCGTCGCGGCGCTCCTTGGTGCCGGGACTCCACGGGTTCAGCGGCAGCTCGGGGAGGACGGCCAGGTCGGCGCCACGATCCGCGGCCTGTGCCAGGCGTTCGCGGAGGCGAGCCACGCCATCGGGCTGCCAGTAGACCTCGGAGATGAGGGCGACGGTGAGCTTGCCGTCGCTCCGTGCTGCTGTCATCCGGCGCAGATTACCGTCGCCGACTACTCGCCGCCGATCAGACGCGTGAGGTAGAGCCCCAGCGCGATTGCCAGCGGCATCGTCACCACCACCCACAGCAGGCTGAAGCCGAGGCCCCGCAGCGAGCGCGCCTCCGGCGTACGCGGCGTGAAGTGGAACCAGGTGAGCGGAGCCAGCGGGATCGCCAGCGGCAGGACGCCGACCGCCACGGTGATCGCCTCGCGCGGGCTCATGTCACCGGACAGCGCGCCGAACACGATGAGCGCCAGCGTCACCACCACCCACATGCCCAGCATCCACGGCGCCTCCTTGAGGACGGCGGCGAGCAGCTGGCGCCCGGAGTCCTCGCCGCTCACTCGGC
>DASSNX010000030.1:0-35183 GCA_035701185.1 Candidatus Limnocylindria bacterium | reverse complement strand
GCACGACATCGGCGAACAGGTAGGCGGTCAGGGGCGTGGTGCTGGCCGGCTTGAGGACGACCGTGTTCCCGGCCGCGAGGGCCGGCGCGATCTTCCAGGCCAGCATCAGCAGCGGGAAGTTCCAGGGAATGACCTGCGCGGCCACGCCCAGCGCCCGCGGTGTCCGACCCGGGAAGGCGTACTCCAGCTTGTCCGCCCAGCCGGCGTAGTAGAAGAAGTGGGCCGCCGCCAGCGGCACGTCGACGTCGCGCGACTCCTTGATGGGCTTGCCCGAGTTCATCGTCTCGACCACGGCGAACTCACGGCTGCGCTCCTGGAGGATCCGCGCGATGCGGTACAGGTACTTCGCCCGCTCGCTGCCGGGCAGCCGCGACCACGTCGTGTCGTACGCCCGGCGGGCGGCGGTCACCGCCCGGTCAACATCGGCCTTGGAGGCCTTGGCGACTTTGGCCAGGCGCTCCTCGGTGGCCGGGTTGATGACCTCGAACGTCGCCCGCGGCTTGCTGGGACGGAACTCGTTGTCGATGAACAGCCCGTACTCGGGCTGAATCGTGATGTGGTCCGTCGACTCGGGGGCGGATGCGTAGTCCCAGGGCACCCCGCCCCGCGCCGCCAGTCCCCAGGATGCGGCCGGCTGGGCCTCCGGCTTCTTGGTGATGGTCACGGGCCGATTATGGCACCGCCGGCCGGTCTAGCCCTCCGGCGGATAGCCCGGGCCCCCGGCTCCACGCGACCACTCGGGCAGCTGCTGCAGCGACCAGCGGTTGCCATCGGGATCGGCGAAGTACACGAAGATGCCCCATGGCTGATCGTCGACCTCGCTCACCTCGACGCCGCGCGACGCCAGCTCCTCGCGCGTCGCGCGGGCATCCGCGACCACCATCTGCAGGTTGTCCAGCGAGCCCGGCGTCATCTGGGTCAGCCCCTTGCCGATGGCGATGGAGCAGGCCGACCCGGGTGGCGTGAGCTGAACGAAGCGGATCTCGTCGCTCACCGTCGCGTCCTGGTCCTCGTGGAACCCAACCTGGTCGACGTAGAAGCGCTTTGCCCGGTCGACGTCGCTGACCGGCACCCCCACCAGCTCGAGCTTCATGTCCACGGATCTCGTTCCTTCCGATGCGTGGGCTGATGCTAGCCCGATAGACTCGCGGGCGTGACCGCCCACCATCCCTCCCCGGCCGATGTGGTCCGCCGCTGGGTCGACGAGGCATGGAACCAGTCGGAGGCCGATGCCCGGCGGGCGGTCCTGCTCGCCCTGCATCCGGCTCGCTTCCGCAACGAGGGCGAGGACGCCACGCCCGACCTGATGATCGACTGGCACCTGCGCATGCGGGCGACCTTCCCGGACCTCCACTACGAGGTCGATGATCTGGTGGAGGCCGGCCCGCGGGTGATCCTGCGCTGGACGGCCAGCGGCACGCATCGCGGGACGCTGTGGGGACTGCTGCCGGCCACCGGGCGCACCGTGACCTGGCGCGGCATCCACCTGCTCACTGTCGAAGGCGGCCGGATCATCGAGGTGTGGGCCGCGGCCGAGTGGGTCGAGGTCCTGCAGCAGCTGGGCGCCCAGCTGCTCCCGGGCGAGGCGGCCGAGGGCTAGGCGCCGAGCACGCCCTCCAGGGTGAGGAGCGTGCGCTTGCGGTCCAGGCCGCCGGCGTAGCCGCCCAGCCCGCCGCCCGAGTGCAGCACCCGGTGGCACGGCACCACGATGGGGATCGGGTTCGAGCCCAGCGCATTGCCCGCGGCGCGCGAGGCCCGCGGCGACCCGGCGGCCTCGGCGACCAGGCGGTAGGTCGTCGTCTCGCCGAATGGCACCTGGGCGGTGGCGCGCAACACGCCCTGGGCGAAGCCCCGCACCAGCGTCCAGTCGACCGGCACGTCGAAGCGCCGGCGGTCGCCGGCGAAGTACTCGTCCAGCTCGCGCCGCACCTCGTCGGTGCGTCGCGGCACGCGCAGGACGCGGGGGCTGACCCGCGCCGCCAGCTCGGTGAGCACCTCGTCCTCCGCCTCGCTGGAGAAGGCCACCCGCACCAGGCCGCGATCGGTCACGGCCACCAGCAGCTCGCCGACCGGCGAGTCCATGGAGCCGTAGGCGACATCGGCCAGGCCGGCGTCCGCTGCGCGCGTGACGAGCTCGGCCATCAGCCGCGCGGTATCGAGCTCCGGCTGCGGGGCGCGGGACAGCCGCCCTTCCATCTCCTTCATTGGTCCAGCTCCTTCCGCAGCCGCTTCAGTCCGGCGCTCACGTTCTGGCGCGCCGCCTCCTCGGTGATGCCCATCAGCTCGCCGATGGAGCGGTAGTCCATGTCCATCACGAAGCGATGCACGACGGCCGCGCGCTGCTTGCGGGGCAGCTCCCGGACCTGCAGCCACAGGCCGTCATCGGCTGGCTCGTGCGCCGCCTGGCGCGGCTCGGCACCCGGCGCCAGCCCGTCGAGGCCGGTGGTCGGTCGCCGCACGGCGCGCCGCAGCGCATCGGCCGCCTTGTTATGGGCGATGGTGTACAGCCACGCCCGCAGGTTCTGCCCGTGCCGCAGCCGCGGGTAGGCGCGCAGCGCGGACAGGAACGTGTCCTGCAGGCAGTCCTCGGCCAGGTCCGGGCCGATGGACGCGGCCAGGAAGCGGTGCAGCTCGGGCGCGTGCTGGTCCACCAGCCATTGGAACGGCGGCAAGCCCATGCGTGTGGAACGCTGCGGGGGCATCAGCCGTGAGCAGCGCGCCTGACGTAGTCCTCGAGCGTGCCGGGGACGTCACGCGTGATGGTCGGGATCCAGACGCCCTCGTCGTCCTGCGCCCAGCTGGCCTCGATGCCCGGGTTCTGGGCGTTCGTGCCATCGGCCACGAAGAGGTGGGGAGAGCCCTGCACGGCGTCGGTCTTGGCGATCTCCCAGTCATCGAAGATCGCGTGCCGCGAGCGGCCGGTGTCCAGCGCGGCGGCCAGTTCTGCCAGGTCGAGGCCGTCCGTCTCGGAGGCAACCTCCAGGATCACGTGCCGCATGCTCACGCAGCGCGACTCGGCCCAGAAGGCGTGGCGCAGACCGCGGTCCAGCGCCTCGGACGCGGCCAGGCCCTGCTCCTTGGCCGCCTGCACCGCCTCCATGGCCGGCAGCATGGTGGCCGGGTAGGTCCAGTCGGGCGCGCTCCACGGCTGCCAGCCGGCGCGTGGCGCCAGGCTGGCGCACACCGGCATCTCCGGATCCAGCTCGTTGCGGGGCGTGGGCTGGGCGTTGAACAGCTCCAGCGGGAAGACGCGGTGGTCGAAGCGCACCGCATCGTCCAGGCCCAGCCGCCTGCGCGCGTCCCACAGCCGCCACACCACGGCATGCGCCCACGGGCAGCCGAGATCCGACCAGACCTGGACGGTGCCGGGCTCGACGCTGATCAATCGAGCGTGAAGTAGTCGCCCCCGGAGTAGCGGCCGGAGCGCTCCTTGCGGATCTGCATCAGCACATCGTTCACCAGGCTGCTGGCGCCGAAGCGGAAGCGGTCGGGCGTCATCCAGTCGGGTCCCAGCGTCTCGTACAGGACGGTCAGGTAGCTGATGGCTTCCTTCGCCGTCCGGATGCCGCCGGCCGGCTTCATGCCCACCGCGCGCCCGGTCTGGTGGTAGAAGTCGCGGATGGCCTCCAGCATGACGAGCGTGACCGGCAGTGTGGCCGAGGGCTGCACCTTGCCGGTGCTGGTCTTGATGAAGTCGGCGCCCGCCGCCATGGCCAGCACCGAGGCACGCCGCACGTTGTCGTAGGTCTCGAGCTCGCCGGTCTCGAGGATGACCTTGAGGTGCGCCTCTCCGCACGCCTCCTTGACGGCCACGATCTCGTCGTAGACCGATGCGTACTCGCCGGCCAGGAACGCCCCGCGGTCGATGACCATGTCGATCTCGTCGGCGCCGAGAGCCACGGCACCGCGCACGTCCGCCAGCTTCACCTCGAGCGGCGCCAGGCCGGAGGGGAAGTAGGTGGCCACCGATGCCACCTTCACGGTCGAACCGGCCAGCGCCTCCTTGGCGGCCGGGATCATGTTCGGATAGACGCACAGCGCCGCCACGGACGGGATGCTGGGATCGGTCGGATCCGGCCGCCGCGCCTTGCCGGCCAGCGCGCGGATCTTGCCCGGCGTGTCCTTGCCCTCAAGCGTGGTGAGGTCGGTCATGCGGATGATCATGTCCAGCGCCCAGAGCTTGGAGTCGCGCTTGATGCTGCGCTTGGCGAGCGCAGCCGCGCGCTCTTGCGCGCCCACCTGGTCGACCGCCCACACGCGGCCCAGCAGGCTGCCGAGCGCCTGGTGGCGCGGCGCCGTCAGGTCGCGGGCGGGATCCCGGCGAGCGGGCGTGGTCGTGGTCATCAGGACCATCCATTGTACGGGTGCGTCCCTCGTGGGCGAAATCCCCGTGCTTTCCCATGCGCCGATGCCGGGCGACTATCCTTCCGCGTGGCCATGGAGACGATCGTGTACTGCCTGACCCGCGACCACGAGCTCGCCGCCGCCATCGATGCCCGGCGGGGCGAGTGCCTGGCCTTCTTCTACAACGACGCGGCCCGGCTCAACCAGGCGGTGATCCTGCGTCAGCCCGACCTGGTGGTGCTCGACACGGGCGCCATTCGGGTGGAGTACGGCGATGCCGGGCTGGGGCCGGTGGTCGGCTTCCTCCGCGAGCGCGCGCCCGCGGCGCGGCTGACCGTCCGTCCTGCGGCAGGGGCGGAGTGGCTGATCGCGGCGGAGGCCGGTCCCGGCGTTCAGATGCTGCCGGCCGACCTGGAGGGCTGCGTCACCGCCGTGGCAGCCTTCACCACCGCTCGCGCCGGCTGAACCCTATCGTGTCAGCAGGCCGATCCGGCCCAGCGGCCAATAACGAACGGCGGCCCGCCAGTGCACGGCCGTCGCGGGCACGACGCCGAACGTCCGCGAATCGGTGCTCGCGTCCGGTGCGTCCCCCCGCAGATCGAGCGCGGGACCGTCCGCGTGGACGCGCTTGATGACCTCGCGCTGCGGGGCACGCGGGTCGAGCGCCACCACCACGTCACCGGCCCGCGGCGCGCGACGGCGGTACGTCAGCCGTTCGATGAGCAGCCGATCCCCGGGGAGCAGCGTCGGGGCCATGGATCGGCCCTGCACCTCGACGACGTCGAACCAGCGTCGCGCAACGACGGACAGCCACGCGCCCGCAGCAACGGCCGCGGCTGCGAGGAGGGGCCAGTGGCGGCCCCTCCCGGTGCTCATCGGCTCAGCGTCGACGGATCAGGACGGCCGGCCGCTGACGCGCGTCTTCTCGGCGCCGCCGGTCGACTTCCACATCTCGTCGACTGTGTCGATCATCGACAGCAGGTCGCGGGCGGCGGCCGCGTCCATCGTCTGCTTCACCTTCGAGGCCTGCTTGGTGGCCTTCCAGAAGGTCTCGTGCAGGTCCGGGTACTTCTCGAGGTGCTCCGGCTTGAAGTAGTCGTGCCAGAGGACGTCCAGGTGGTGCTTGACGAGCTCCGCGCGCTCCTCCTTCACATGGATGCATCGGGCCCGGAAGAGCTTGTCGTCGCTGGCATCGTGCTTCTCGATGATGCGCAGGCACGACTCGGCCTCGATGCGGGCCTGCTCCGGGTCGTAGATGCCGCACGGAATGTCGCAGTGGGCGTGCACCTGCCGCGTTGGGCGCAGCAGGGAGCGAAGGGTGATCATGCCGACTCCTTTCGAGTGAGCGAGCGCTTGCTTGTGTGCGTGCTCATCCTACGAATGCAGCAAGCAGCCTGCCGGAGCCGGTCTGGACCGGGTCAGGCTCCCATCACGATGCCGCCGTCCACGCCCAGCACCTGACCCGTCACATACCGCGCCTCGTCCGAGGCGAAGTAGACCGCCGCGGCGGCCACGTCGTCGGCGCTGCCGACGTAGCCGAGTGGCGTCAGGTCGGTGAGCGCCTGGGTGGCGGCCTCGGGCAGGTCGGCGGTGAGATCGGTCTGGATCAGCCCCGGCGCGATGGCGTTGCAGGTGATCCCGCGGCTGGCGAGCTCACGCGCGGTCGTCTTGGTGAGGCCGATGAGCCCCGCCTTGGCGGCCGAATAGTTCGCCTGTCCGGGATTCCCCATCCGGCCGGCGGCAGACGACATGTTGATGATGCGGCCGGATCGGGCCTTCATCATCGGCCGGCTGATGGCGCGTGTCATCCAGAAGGGGCCGTCCAGGTTGGTGGAGAGGACGGCGTCCCACTCCTCCTCATCCATCCGCATCAGCAGGTTGTCGCGGGTGATCCCGGCGTTGTTGACCAGGATGTCGATCTTGCCGAAGGCGTCGAGCGCGGCCTTGACGATCGCCTCGCAGGCCTCGCGACCGGCCGACGTGTCGCCCTGGATCGCCTCGGCCTGGCGGCCCGCCGACCGCAGCTCGGTCACCACCTCGTCGGCGGCGGCCTGGTTGCCGCGGAAGTTGACCGCCACGTCGGCGCCCTGCTGCCCGAACGCCAGCGCGATCGCACGGCCCAGGCCGCGGCTGCCGCCGGTGACCAGGGCGACCTTGCCGGTGAGGTCGAACATCAGTGCGCTGCCGCCAGCTCCGGCTCACCGACCCGCGGCCGTCCGAGCCGCGTCTGGTCGCCAGGAGCCAGGAACGCGCGCGCCGGATCAGCGGTCCACTCGACCACCGCGGCACCGGCGGTGTAGCCGGCGCCGAAGGCGACCATCAGGAGCCGGTCGCCCGGGTTGATCCGCCCGGCGGCGATCGCCTCGACCAGCGCCATCGGCACGCTGGCGGCCGAGGTGTTGCCGTACTTCTCGATGTTGACGAACACCTTCTCCTCGGGGATGCCAAGCGTCTTCTCCACGCTGCGGATGATCCGCAGGTTGGCCTGGTGGAAGACGAACTGGTCGATGTCCGCGGCGCCAAGGCCGGCGTTGGCCAAGGCCGCCTGCGCCGAATCGGCGAGCTGCCGGGTGGCGTACTTGTAGACGTCGCTGCCCAGCATCTGGATGTAGTGCATCTCGTTGGCGACCGTCTCGGCGGAGGCCGGATGCGCACTGCCGCCGCCGGGCACGATGATGGCGTTGCAGCCCGTGCCGTCGCTGAACAGCTCCCAGCCGAGCAGGCCACCGGGCTGGTCCGAGGCCGAGAGCAACACTGCCCCCGCCCCGTCGCCGAACAGCACGCAGGTGCTGCGATCGCGCCAGTTGATGAAGCGGCTCAGGACTTCGACGCCGATGACCAGCACGTTGCGGTACATCCCGCCCCGAATGAAGCCGGTCCCCGCCGCCAGCGCGTAGAGGAAGCCGGAGCAGGCCGCCTGGAGGTCGAAGCCGGCGGCGTGGGTGGCGCCCAGCTCGGTGGCGACCAGGACCGCGGTGGCCGGCAGCGGGTAGTCGGGCGAGCAGGTGGCCACGATGACCAGGTCCAGGTCGGACGGATCGAGGCCCGCGACCGCCAGCGCGTCACGCGCGGCGTTGACCGAGAGCGTGGTGGTCGTCTCGTCGGGCGCGGCAATTCGCCGCTCTCGGATCCCCGTCCGGGTCACGATCCACTCGTCCGAGGTGTCGACCATGGTCGCCAGCTCGTCGTTGGTCATGACGCGCTTCGGCGCGTACATCCCCCATCCGGTGATGACCGCGTTGGCCGTCATGCCTGCCTCCTCATTGCCTGGCTCATCCGCGTGGGTCGACCTCGAGCAGCGGCTGCTGCCGCTTCACCAGCGTCCCGCTCTCGACGAGAATGCGTGTGACCCGGCCGCCCACGTCCGACTTGATCTCATTGAACAGTTTCATGGCCTCGATCAGGCCGACCACTGAGCCGACGCCGATCTCGTCGCCCTCCTGGACGTAGGCCCGCGCGCCGGGCGACGGCGCCGCGTACCAGACACCGGTCAGCGGAGCCGATACGAACCGGTGGCCCGGCGCAGGCTCGCCCCACGGGCTGGCCGGTGCGGCCGGCGCCTCGGGCTTCGCCACCGGCGCCGCGACGGCCGGGACGGTGGCGGGTGGCGCGGATACCGTGGCCTGTCGCGCCAGCCGGACGGTCAGCTCGCCCGCCTCGACTTCGAGCTCGTCCAGGCCGCTCGCCTCGAAGACGGGCGTCAGCAGGTCCACGGCCCGCAGGATCGGGTCGGGTCCGCTCATGAAGCGTCATACCGCCGGAAGATCAACGTGGCGTTGTGGCCGCCGAAGCCGAACGAGTTGCTCATGGCGGTGCGCACCTCGGCGCGACGGGAGCTGTTGGGCACGTAGTCCAGGTCGCATTCCGGATCCGGAAACTCATAGTTGATCGTCGGCGGCAGGCAGCCGTCCTCGATGGCCCGGATGCAGGCGATCGCCTCCACGCCGCCACCGGCGCCGAGCATGTGGCCGGTCATGCTCTTCGTGCTCGACACCGGCACGGCGTACGCGCGCTCGCCGAACACCGTCTTGATGGCCGCGGTCTCGGAGCGGTCGTTCGGGCCGGTGCTGGTGCCATGGGCGTTGATGTAGTCGATGTCCTCGGTGGTCAGCCCGGCGTCGGCCAGGGCGCGGCTCATGCTGCCCGCCGCGCCGCGGCCACCCGGCGCCGGCAGGGTGATGTGCGAGGCGTCATCGGTCGCGCCGTAGCCGACCAGCTCGGCGTGGATCCGGGCGCCGCGGGCCTGCGCGTGGGACAGCTCCTCCAGGACCAGGATGCCGGCGCCATCGGCGATGACGAAGCCGTCGCGCTCGGCGTCGAAGGGTCGCGAGGCCTTCTCCGGCGCGTCGTTACGCTTGGTGGAGAGCGCCCGCATGGCGCTGAAGGCCGCCACCGGGATCTCGCCGATGCCCGCCTCCGCGCCACCGGCGATCATCACCTCGGCGTCGCCGCGCCGGATGATGTTCAGCGCGTCGCCGATGGCGTGGTTGCTGCTGCTGCAGGCGCTCACGGTGGCGTAGTTCGGCCCGCGGGCATTGGCGTAGATCGCCACGTAGCCAGCGGCCATGTCCGGGATCATGGCCGTCACCAGGAACGGGCCGACCCGATCGACGCCCAGGTCGTGGGCCTCGATGACGTCGCGGATCATGGTGTTGATGCCGCCGATGCCGGTGCCGATGATGACGCCCGTGCGGTCGGCTTCGCCCTCGTCCGCGATCGGGTTGGGCAGGCCCGCATCGCGCAGCGCCTCCGTCGTGGCGGCCCAGCCGAAGTGCACGTAGCGGTCGTTGCGGCGCACCTCCTTCTTGGGCATCACCGCCTCGGCGTCGAAGTCGCGGATCTCGCCGGCGACCTTGCTGTCGACGTTCGCCGGGTCGAAGGACTGGATGCGCCGGATGCCGCTCTTCCCGGCCAGCATCGCCTCCCAGGTGGCGGGCACGTCATTGCCGAGCGGCGTGACCGCGCCCATGCCGGTCACCACCACGCGGCGATCGCCGTCAGCCACGTTCGAGCCCCGCCGTCAGCGACTGGTCGCGCGGGATGATGATCGACAGCTTGCCCTCGACCGCGACCTCACCATCGACGCTGGCCACTGCCTGCACCCGGCCGAACATGCCGCGCAGCTTCTCCACGGTCACCTCCAGCCGCAGCTGGTCGCCCGGCTGCACGAGGCGTCGGAAGCGGACCTCGTCGATCCCGGCAAAGAGGCCCAGCTTGCCGCGATACGTCTCCAGCGTCAGGACCGCCACCCCGGCCGTCTGGGCCAGCGCCTCGACCATCAGGACGCCGGGCATGATCGGGCGGCCGGGAAAGTGGCCGGTGAACTGGGGCTCGTTGGCGGTCACGCTCTTCAGGCCCACCGCGCGCTTGCCCGGCTCGAGCTCGATGATCCGATCGACCAGGAGGAAGGGATACCGATGCGGCAGGATGCGCATGATGTCCGCCGCCTCGAGGGGCACGGCGTAGTCGCTGGTCGTCATCGGCTCGGACATCGGCTCCGTCATTGGCTCCATCTCAGCTGCCGCCTGCCACGAAGGCGGCGGGCCCAACCCGGTCGAGCAGGTTGGTGCTCACCTCGGCGTCCAGGAAGGCCGCGTTGTCGATGATCCCACGATGGAAGGGCAGGTTGGTCTTCACTCCGTCCACGGTGAACTCGGCCAGGGCGCGGCGCGAGCGGGCGACGGCCTGCTGCCGGTCCTCGCCCCACACGATGAGCTTGGCGAGCAGCGAGTCGTAGAACGGCGGCACCTCGTAGCCCTCGTACAGGTGCGTGTCGACGCGCACGCCCGGGCCGCCGGGGAGCTGGAGCCGCTCGACGACGCCGGTCTGCGGCGCGAACCCGTCGCTCGGGTCCTCCGCGTTGATGCGGAACTCGATGGCGTGGCCGCGCAGCGCGACGTCCTCCTGGCGCAGGGAGAGGCGCTCCCCCGCCGCGGCGCGGATCTGCTCGGCAATGAGGTCGACGCCGGTCAGCATCTCGGTCACCGGATGCTCGACCTGGATCCGGCAGTTGATCTCGATGAAGTAGAAGCTGCCGTCCTTGTCCAGCAGGAACTCGAGCGTGCCGGCGCTCTCGTAGCCGGCGGCCACCACGCTGCGGATGGCCAGGTCCCGCAGGCGGGCACGGCTCGCGTCGTCCATGGCCGGCGACGGCGCCTCCTCGATGATCTTCTGGTGACGCCGCTGGACGCTGCAGTCGCGCTCGCCCAGGTGGATGCCGTTGCCGTGCTGGTCGATCAGCACCTGCACCTCGACGTGGCGCGACTCCTCGATCCACTTCTCGAAGTAGATGCTGTCGTCGCCGAAGGCGGCCTGGGCCTCGGAGCGGGCGAGCGGCAGGCTCTGCTCGAGCTCCCGCGGGGAGCGGACGAGCCGCATCCCGCGGCCTCCGCCACCGGCCGACGGCTTCAGCAGGATCGGGTAGCCGGCCTCATTGGCCTGGTCCAGTGCATCGCGCACATCGCCCACGATGCCGCGGCTGCCGGGCACGGTGGGCAGGCCGTTGGCGGCCAGCATGCGACGCACCGCGTACTTGCTGGCGAAGCGCTCGAGCACCTCTGCCCGCGGGCCGATGAAATGGAGATCGTGCGCCGCGCACACCTCGGCGAATCCGGCGTCCTCCGAGAGGAAGCCGTAGCCGGGATGGACGGCATCGCAACCGGTGATCAGCGCGGCCGACACGACGGCCGGCTGGTTCAGGTAGCTCTTGCGCGCCTCCGATGGGCCGATGCAGATGGCCTCGTCCGCCATGCGCACCGCCAGCGTGTCGTGATCGGCCTCGCTGTAGGCCACGACGGCCGGGATGCCAAGGTCGCGGCAGGCGCGCAGGATGCGCACCGCGATCTCGCCCCGATTGGCGATCAGGATCTTGCCGAACATCTAGGCCGATGCCTCCGCCGGCACGGCGCCGAGTGCCTGCAGGGTGGCGTCCAGGGTCGCCACGTCGGCCACGTTCAGCGTTCGCGCCTCCGGCGCAATGCGCTTCACCATGCCGGTCAGCGCCGCACCCGGGCCGCACTCGACGAACGTGTCCACCCCCTCGTCGACCATGCGCCGCACGCTGCGCACCCACTCCACCGGGGAGCGGACCTGCTCCGCCAGCAGGGCACGGATCCGGTCGGCGTCCGTGACGGGCTCGCCGGTCACGTTGCTCACGACCGGGATGTTGGCGTCCGACCACGCCACTTCCTCGAAGGCCGCGGCCAGCCGGTCGGAGACCTCCGCCATCCACGGCGAGTGGAACGGCCCGGAGACGGGCAGCGGGATGACCCGGCGCGCGCCGGCCGCCTTCATCGCTTCCTCGGCGGACAGCAGCGCGTCGCGCGTGCCCGAGATGACGACCTGGCCGGGCGCGTTGTCATTGGCGACCACCACGTCGGCGGGCGACGCGACCGCACCGAGGGCCGAGCTCACGGCCTCGCGATCGAGGCCGATGACCGCGGCCATGCCGCCGTCGACCCCGGCGTCGGCCATCAGCTGGCCGCGACGAGCAACCAGCCGGATGGCGTCCGCCACCGAGATCGCGCCGGCAGCGGCGAGTGCGGCGTACTCGCCAACCGAATGCCCGGCCACGAAGGCGGGGTCGAGTTCGATGCCCGCCTCGGCCGCCGTGGCGCGAACCGCCGCCAGGCAGGCGAGCGAAGTGGCCACCAGGCAGGGCTGCGTCTGCCGCGTGTCGTTGAGGCGCTCGGCGGGACCATCCCAGGCAACCTGCGAGACGGCCCAGCCCGCGACCGCGTCGGCCTGGCGGTAGACATCGGCGGCCGCTGTATGGTGCTCGGCCAGGTCACGGCCCATGCCAACAACCTGGGACCCCTGCGGTGAGAAGAGCAGGGCCAGGCTCATTCGGCCGCCTCCAGCTCGATCAGCAGCTGCCCGTACTCCACCGGCTCGCCGGCCTCGGTGACCAGGTTGCGGACGGTCCCACCCCGTGGCGCGCGGACGTCATGGCGGACACCCAGCATCTCGACGTGGCCGAGCGCGTCTCCCTTCTCGACCGTCAGGCCCGGACCCAGGCCATCGGCGTAGGCGAAGAATCCGACCGCCGGCGAGGTGACGCCATGGGTGCCCGAGGCCTTGGCCACGGGCTCTGGAACGTTGCGCGGGGCGGGGCCTGCGGACGTGGCGACCACGCGCGGCCCGCCGGTGGATTCGGCCGCTGCCTCGCGCGCCGCCGCGACGCGCACGCGAAGCGAGCCGCTGCGGACCTCCAGCTCGCCCAGGCCCTGCTGCCGCAGCCGGCGGGTCAGCTCGGGGATGAGCTCGTTCGCGGCCCGCTCGACCTGTGCCAGCTCGTCCTCGTGGTCGGTCATGCCGTCTCGTCCGTCATGCGTCGTTCTCGCTCGCATCATCGTCGCCACTGGGCCAGATCTCGCTCCACCGCGGCGGCCGCGGGACGCCCGGGAGCCGCAGGACGCGCCCGATCCGCCGTCGCAGCGTGACCGGCTCCACCGCCGGAGCGTGCTCACCCGGCGCCTCGATCACCAGGCCGATGGCGCGCAGACGAGCATACCGGCTGGTGAGCAGCGCCTCGGGGGATGCCTGGCCGATGCGGGCCAGCGCGGCCAGCAGGGCCGCCTTGATGGCGCGCGCGGCGGCCCCGGGATCGGCCTGGGCGCCGTCCTTCGGCTCGTCGATGATCCCGTCGATCACGCCGAGTTCCATCTGATCGGCGGCAGTCATCCGCATGGCGGCCGCGGCAATCGGCGCCTTCTCCGGGTCGCGCCACAGGATCGAGGCACAGCCCTCGGGCGAGATGACCGCGTAGACCGCGTTCTCCATCGCCAGCACGACGTCGCCGACGCCGATGGCGAGCGCGCCACCTGAGCCGCCCTCCCCCACGATGACGACCAGAATCGGCACCTGCAGGCCGGTCATGAGCTTGATGCTGCTGGCAATCGCCTCCGCCTGGCCGCGCTCCTCGGCGGCGGGTCCCGGGAAGGCGCCGGCGGTGTCCAGGAAGGTGATCACCGGCATGGCCAGCTTCTCGGCCAGGCGCATCAGCCGCTGCGCCTTGCGGAAGCCCTCCGGGTGCGGCGAGCCGAAGTTGCGGAAGATGTTCGAGTCGGTGTCAGTGCCCTTCTGGTGGCCGATGATCATCACCGGCCGCCCGTCGAGCAGCGCCGGTCCACCGACGATGGCTGGGTCCTCGCGGAACGCACGATCGCCATGCAGCTCCACGAAGCCCTCGAAGATACGCTCGACCAGGTCGAGGGTCCGCGGCCGCTCGGGGTGGCGAGCCAGCTGAACGCGATGCCAGGCGGCGTCGATCGCCTCCTGGCTGGGAGCTGCATCGCGCATCGCCTCGAGGCCGGCCGGCAGCACGTCGCTCATCGCTGGTCTGCCTCGTTCTCGTGCGCGTGCTCCCGGGGAGCGCCATTCGGCGCGGTGGCGCCATTGCCACCGTCCGCGCCAGGTTCCACGTCGATGCCGATCGTCTCGCTCACCGCCCCGCCGAGGCGCTCGGCCAGCCCGGACAGCACGCCGATCGGCCCCCAGCCGCGCTGCTCTGCCTGCGACCATGCCTCGTCCAGCGGTGCCGGCTGGAGGACCCTGAGCAGCCGGGCCAGGGCTGCCCGCAGCTCGCCCCGCGGCACCACCATGTCGACGAAGCCGTGCTCCAGCAGGAACTCGCTGCTCTGGAAGCCCTCGGGCAGCTCCTCCCCCACCGTGCCGCTGGCCACCCGGGCGCCGGCGAAGCCGATGAGCGCCCTTGGCTCGGCGACGATGACGTCGCCCAGGCTGGCGAAGCTGGCCAGCACGCCCCCGGTGGTGGGGTCGGTCAGCAGGCTGATGAACGGGACGCCGGCCATGTCCATCCGCGCCAGCGGCGCCGCGGTCTTGGCCAGCTGCAGCAGCGAGAGGGTGCCCTCCTGCATCCGGGCCCCGCCGGAGGCGGCGACGATCACCGCCGGGATGCGCTCCGTCAGGGCTGCCTCGAAGCAGCGGGCCACCTTCTCGCCCACCACGCTGCCCATGCTGCCCCCCATGAAGCGGAAGTCGAAGAGGCCGATGGCGACCGGATGGCCCTCGATTCGCCCGGTGCCCCACACCGCCGCCTCGCGCAGCCCGGTCTTGATGGTGGCGGCCTCCAGCCGATCCGGGTACGGCTTCTGGTCATGGAAGCCCAGCGGATCGCCGGATGACAGGCCGGCGTCGCGCTCCGTGAACGATCCGGGATCGAGCAGCAGGTCGATCCGCTCACCGATGCTCATCCGGAAGTGATGCCCGCAGGTGGGGCACACGCGCAGGTTGCGCTCCAGCTGCTTGTTGAAGATCTGCGACTCGCAGGCGGGGCACTTGGTCCAGGCGTCGGCCGGTGCCTCGCGACGGCGGAGCGGGAACTTGATGCGCATCGCTACTGCCGCCTCGCTCGCCAGACGGCGACGGCCGTGACCGTGACGCCCACCGCGGCCGTCGAGACGGCTCCGGCAGCCAGGATCCGGACCGGGTGGCGCAGCTCACGCTGGGCGGCGCGGCCGAGCGCCTCCATCGCCTCGCTGACGCGTCTCCGCTCCTCCAGCCGGTTGAGCATCCGCGAGTCAAGGCGTGACCCGGCGGGGATCGGCGGCATCGCCTCGCGCACCCGAGCGGCAGCATCCAGCAGCGGGGCGATGCTGCGGTCGCCGGACGGACGGCTGCCGGCCAGCATCTCGTCCAGCGCCAGGTCCAGGCGTTCGGCTGGCGTGCCCGTGTTCATCGGATGCTCCTTCGGTCGACAGCGTCCAACGCAGGCGCCGCGCGGCGCTTCACCGTCGGCGATGTGATTGGAGGGGACCCCATCCTAGCCAACACCGGCGAAGCCGATGCGTTACAGGTTCGGTCGCTCCTCCGCAGGACGCTCGAGCCGAGCGGCAAGATCGCGCAGCGCGCGATGCAGCAGCACGCGCACCGCCCCGGGTGACCGATCCAGCACCTCCGCCACCTCGGCAGTGGAGAGGCCGTCCACGAAGCGGAGCAGGATCACCTGGCGCCGGTCGTCCGGCATCTGGGCGATGGCCTGGCGCACGTGCCGCAGCTCATCGGCCAGGGCCACCAGGCGCGCCGGGTCGGCGTTGGGCGCCGCCCGTTCGAAGCCGTCCGGCAGCGGTTCGGTGCGACGCCGGCTGCGGCTGCGGTGCGCGTTGGCCACCGTGTTGTGGGCGATGCGGAACAGCCATGCCCGGAAGGTCGAGCCGCGGTCCTCGAAGTCGGGCAGGGCACGCAGGGCGGCGGTGAAGGTGCGCTCGGTGGCGTCCTCGGCGTCGTGGTGATCGGCCAGCTGGTAGAAGGCATAGCCGTAGACGCGGTCGACATAGCGCCGATACAGCGTTGCGAAGGCGGCGCGGTCGGCCCGGGCTGCCTCCACGTCCGGCAGGTCCGGATCCGGGTGGCCGAGGTCCGGCGTCGGTCGCCGCTGCGCGCTCACGATCCGGCCCCCACGCGCTCGGCGTCGCGCACGGAGACCACCTCGCCCACCGCGATCGTCGTCGCGCCGGCCGCGCCAGCGAGGATCAGCTGGCCATCGGCCGACACTCCGGCGGCAATGCCCTCGACCCGGCCGTCACCGATGTCGACCACGATCTGCCGGCCGTCCAGCGCCGAGACGCGGGCGAGGCGCTCGACCGGTGACGCACCACGCTCCAGGCCCTGGAGCTCGGCGGCCAGCGCGTCCAGCAGCCGGCGCAGCAGCTCCACCCGGTCGATCGGCCCGCCGGCCAGGTCGCACAGCGAGGTCGCGCGCCCCTGCAGTTCGGCCGGCATTTCCGCGGCAGGCCAGTTGACGTTGATGCCCATCCCGATGACCGCCTCGGCCAGCTCCTGGCCGCGGATGGCGGTCTCGACCAGCAGCCCCGCCGCCTTGCGCCCGTCCTCGGTCACCACGTCGTTCGGCCACTTCACGCGCAGCGCGTCGTCGGGGAGCATCGAGGCCGCGGCGTCGCGCACCGCCAGCGCCGCCACGATGCCCAGCAGCCCGGCGTCCCGGGCCGCCAGCCGCGGCCGCAGGGCGACGCTGGCCATCAGGTTGGCGCCACTGGGCGACTCCCACGCCCGTCCTCGCCGGCCGCGCCCCGCGGTCTGCAGGTCGGCCACGACCACCAGCCCATCGGCGTCGGCATCAGCGGAAGCCAGCGCGGCCCGCGCCCGGTCATTGGTGGAGCCGATCGCCGCGTGGAACTCGACGCGGCGTCCGACGCGCCGCGCCGGATCGGCCACCGAGGCCCAGTCGTGCTCGGTCATCGGCTCAATTATGGGCGCAGCCGTCCACGCGGCCAGTTGCAGCGGCGTTATCGGGCTTCGAACAGGCGTGCGGTACACTCCGATGCCCATGAGCCAGGCCGCCCCAGCCGCAGACGCCACCACCCCGGCCGTCCGCGAGCGCGTCTTCTCCGGCATCCAGCCCTCGGGCGCGTCGCACCTGGGCAACTACCTCGGCGCGCAGGCGAACTACGTCAAGCTGCAGGACGAGTACGAGACGATCTACGCCATCGTCGACCTTCACGCGCTGACCACCGTCCACGACGGTGCGCAGCTGCGGCAGCTGACCCACGAGATGGTGCTGGACCTGCTGGCGGTCGGCCTGGATCCGAAGCGCTGCGCCCTGATCCGCCAGTCCGACTTCCCCGAGCACACCGAGCTGGCCTGGATCTTCGACACCGTCGTGCCGGTCAGCTGGGTCGAGCGGACCCCGACCTACAAGGAGAAGAAGGAAGAGGGCATCGAGAACAGCATGGGGCTGCTCAACTACCCCGTGCTGCAGGCCGCGGACATCGTGATCTACAAGGCCAGCCGCGTGCCGGTGGGCAAGGACCAGGCCGCCCACCTGGAGCTGTCGCGCGAGATCGCGCGGGCCTTCAACCGCCGCTACGGGCCGATCTTCCCCGAGCCGCAGGCCGTCTTCACCGATGCCCCGGTGGTGCTGGGCATCGACGGCCAGCGGAAGATGAGCAAGAGCGCCGGCAACACCATCCCCATCTTCGCCGAGCCGGATGAGATCCGGCGGCTGGTGATGAGCATGGTCACCGACCCGCAGCGCATCAAGCGCAGCGACCCCGGCCGGCCCGAGGTCTGCAACGTGTGCGGCAACCTGCACCGGTTCTTCAGCCCGGACTACCTGGAGATCCAGGAGGGAGAGCGGACCGCCCGCACCGGCTGCGTGGAGACCAAGCAGCTGCTGGCCGAGCGGATCATCGAGTTCTTCCGGCCGATGCGCGAGAAGCGCATGCAGCTCGCCGCCGACCCGGCGGTGGTCGAGGAAGTCCTGGCGGAGGGTGCCGCCAAGGTCCGACCGCTGCTGGCCGCGACCCTGGCAGAGGTCAGGGAGGCGGTGGGCATCGGCCCCCGCGCCAGAGCCGCCCCATGACCGGGCCCGGGCCCATCGCCGGGATGCCACGTCGCGAACGGTGGTGGCTGCTCGCCTTCCTGGTGCTGGGCTCCGCCTACTTCGCCGTGCTGTTGCTGCAGCTGGCGTTCTCGATCCTGGCCGGCTTCAGCCAGATCATCCTGATCCTGTTCCTGGCCTGGCTGCTGGCCTTTGTGATGTCGCCGGTGGCCCGCTTCCTGGACGAGCGGCTGCCGATCAACCGCCCGATGGCCGTCGGGGTGGCCTACCTGCTGGCCCTCATCGGCCTCGGCTTCGTCCTCTTCTCGGCGGGCAGCGCCATCACGGTGGAGGTGACGCGCTTCGGGCAGGAGTTCCCCCAGACGGCGCAGAACATCGAGCGCACGCTGCAGGGCTACCAGCAGGCGCTGGGCCTCGACCGCTTCGGCGTGAACCTGGTCGAGTTCTTCCAGAGCGCGCGCGGCCAGGTCGGCGAGCTGTCGCGGGCGATCTTCGCCCAGGCCGATGTGATCGCCGGCGCCACCCTGGCGACCCTCGGCTCCCTGGTGCTGATTTTGATCCTGTCGCTCTACATGCTGATGGACAGCGAGCGCATCTGGGCCAAGGTCAACCGCGCCGTCCCGAAGCAGTTCTCCGACGAGCTGTCGCTGCTCGAGCGCAGCGCGGCGCGCGCCTTCGGCGGCTTCCTGCGGGCCCAGATCATCCTGGCCGCCATCCAGGCGGTGCTCGTCACGGTCGTGGGCGTCGCCTTCGGGATCCCGTACCTGTTCCTGATCGGGACCCTGTCGACGCTGGCGATGCTCATTCCGTTCTTCGGGCCGCCGCTGGCCCTCATCCCGCCGATCGTCGCGGCCTGGATCTACACCGGTCCCGGCTTCATCCCGGTGGTGATCATCCTGGTCGCGGCCCAGACGGTGATCGTCAACTGGCTGCAGCCGCGCCTGATGCAGGGCGCGCTCGGGATGCATCCCATCCTGGTGCTGATCGGCCTGCTCGTCGGCGCCCAGGTCGCCGGCGTGTGGGGCGCGCTGTTCGGCATCCCGGTCATCGCGGTGCTCAACGTGTTCCTGAACCTGATCCTGTGGTCCGAGCTGCCGAACGCCGCGCTGCCGGAGGAGGAGCAGCTGGAGGACGTGCCGGAGGCGACGATGGTCCGCGTCGAGCGCGAGCAGATCAGCGACGAGACGCATCCGCACATCCACGTCCACCGCTCCCTGCGCCCCGACGGCTCGGAGCAGGTGGACCTGGTCATGGACGACGACCCGGAGAAGGCCTAGACCGCGGCGGTCCTAGTCCACGCGTAGGGCGATCAGTCGCGTGCCGTCGGACGAGAACACCGGCTCTGACACGACGCCGAAGACGCGCTCGATGGTCTCCGTCGTCAAGACCTCGTCCGGCGGACCGTCGGCCGCCACGCGACCGCCATCCAGCAGCACGACCCGCGGCGCGAATGCCGCCGCGAGGTTCAGGTCGTGCAGCACCGCCAGGACGGTGAGCTCCCGCTGGGTATGGAGTTGCCGCAGGCGCCGAAGCAGCGCGACCTGGTGCGCGAGGTCCAGGTGCAGGGTCGGCTCGTCGAGCAGCAGCAGCCGGGGCTCCTGGGCCAGCGCCATCGCGACCAGCACCCTCTGACGCTCGCCGCCGGAGAGCTCGAACGGGTAGCGGTCAGCGAGATCGAAGGCATCGGCGTCCTGCAGGGCGCGCTCCACGGCCTGCTCGTCCTCGGCAGTCGAGCCGAACAGCCGCCGGGCGTGCGGGGCACGGCCCATGGCCACCAGCTCGGCGACGCGGAAGCCCTCGGGCAGCTCCAGGTGCTGCGGCAGGACGGCGACCTGGCGGGCGAGCGCCAGACGCGGCCACTCCCCGACGGGCCGGCCCGCGACCTCGACGACGCCGGCATCCGGTCGCAGCGCGCCGCTGAGCAGGCGCAGCAGCGTGGTCTTGCCGCTGCCGTTGGCGCCCAGCAGCGCCACCAGCTCGCCGGGATGGAGCTCCAGGTCAAGGCCGCGCAGCACCCCCAGTGGCTCGCGGCCATGGCGCGCGTACCCAAACCGCACGCCGCGCACCGCCGCGATCGGCGCCGCCACGGCCGCCGTCATGCGCCGGCGTCCACGCGGGTCAGCCGGCTGCGACGCAGCAGCCACAGAAAGAACGGTGCGCCGATCAGTGCGGTGACCACGCCTACGGGGATCCCGCCGCCCGGCAGCAGGCGCGCGCCGAGATCGGCCAGGACAAGCAGCCCGGCCCCGGTCAGCAGCGACGCCGGCAGCAGGAGCCGATGGTCAGGCCCGATCAGCAGCCGCAGCAGGTGCGGCACGACGAGTCCCACGAAGCCAATCGTCCCCGACACCGCCACCGCGGCCGAGGTGGCGAGCGTGGCCAGCATGGTGAGCACGAGCTTCTCGCGCTCCACGTCCACGCCCAGGCTGGCAGCCTGGGCATCACCCAGGAGGAGCAGGTTGATGCGTCTCCATCGGGCCAGGAGGAGGACGAAGCTGACCAGCAGGAGCGGCGTGGCGAAGGACAGCGCCGTCCAGCTCGCATTCGCCAGGGAACCCATCAGCCAGCCGAAGATGGCGCCCAGCGCGCGTCCCGACATGAACATCAGCAGTGCGACCATGGCCGCCAGGACCGATGACACCGCATACCCGGTCAGCAGCAGGGTGATGACCTGCACCCGCCCGGCGGAGCGCGCCACGGCATAGACCAGCAGCACCGTCCCGAGTCCACCGCCGAAGGCCAGCAGCTGCACCACGCCGAGTCCCAGCAGCTCGCTGCCCGCGCCGATGGCCAGCGCCGGGACCAGCAGCGGCGCCACGATCCCCAGCGCGGCGCCGAAGCTGGCGCCGGCCGCGGTGCCGATCACGTACGGATCGGCCAGCGGGTTGCGCAGCACCGCCTGGAAGACCGTCCCCGCCATCGCCAGCCCGCCGCCCACCAGCATGGCGGTCAGCACCCGCGGCAGCCGGATGTCGAAGACGATCGTCTCCGCGGTGGCGGGCCAGGTCTGGGGGATGGGCAGGCCCAGGAGCCGATGCGCGAGGATGGCCGCCGTGTCGCCCACGCTGACCTGGGTGCTCCCCAGGCCCACGCCGAGGACCAGGATGACGGCCAGCAGCAGCGCTCCGCCGCCCAGCACCGCCACGCTGCGGGTCAGCGACAGGCCGATCCGCAGGGGACGTGCCTCGCCGGCGGCGACCGCGGTCCGCATCAGCGCTGCCCGCTCACTCGAACGCCTCCGGATGGATGGCCCGCGCCAGCGCCTCCAGCCCGTCAACGATCCGCGGGCCTGGTCGCGTGATCAGGATGTCCTCCGGCAGCGGCACCACCCGGCCGTCCCGCACCGCCGTCATCCCCTCCCAGCCCTGCCGCCTGGCCACCGCCCTGGCGGTGATCGACTTGTCGTAGGCCGCGTCGCCCAAAACGATGACCTGCGGGTCGGCGCTGACGAGATCCTCCAGGCTGATGGCCGTGGTCTTGGCGTCGCCCAGGATCGGATCTCCGCCGGCGGCGTCCACCAGGGAGGCAAGGAACGAGTCCTTGCCGGCGGTGTAGATGGTGCCTTCGAAGATGCTGACCTCGTAGAAGGTCCGCGGCCGGTCGCTGCCCGCCACGGCGTCCTTGACCGCCGCGACGCGGTGCGCCATGTCGGTGGTGATGTCCGCCGCCTCCTCGCCGAGGTTCAGTGCGGTGCCCACCAGCTCGATGTCGGCTGACACTTCGTCCAGGCTCTCCGGATACAGGACCAGCACCGGGTAGCCCAGATCGGCCAGCGCCTGGATGTCGTCGTCGTGCGTGGTCCCGTTGCCGGCGGCCAGGATGAGGTCCGGCTCGGCGGCGACGATCGCCTCGCGGTCCACCGGGCCGTAGCTGACGACGACCGGCAGGTCCTTGACCGTGCGGAGCACCGCCGACGGGTAGCCAACCTTGTAGTCCGGCACGCCCACCAGCCGGTCGCAGGCGTCGAGGAAGCAGGCGATCTCGGTGTTCGACGGCGCCAAGCTCACGATCCGCTCGGGTTCGTGGTCGAGCGTGACGCTGCGCCCTGCGTCGTCGGTAACGGTGACGGGATACGTGGTCCCCACCGGCGCGCTCGGCGAGGCGGCCACGGTGGCGGTTGGCCGCGCGGCACTGGGCGCGGCGCTGCCGCCCGGCGTGGCGCAGGCAGCGGCCAGCACGGCCAGCAAGGAGATGAGGAAGAGGTCGCGAAGACGGGAGCCCATGGGTGATGCCTTCCCTTTCACACGAGGGTTCAGACATCGCGACCTGGCTGGGCGACCTGGCTCCCGGCCTCCGCTCGGCGGTCGGTCCGGATACAGTTGCGGGACAGCGCCGGCATCACACCGGCTTCGCCATTTACCCGCCGGCCTTTCGGCGGCGGCACCCGTCGCGGTCTTCAGTTGGTGAGGCCGATGCTACCACCTGGCCGATGGCACCCAGCTCGCCGCCGTGGCGCACGAGCAGGAATGGTCCAGGCGTTCGTCCGGCACTCGCCGCACAACTGTGGCTTGTACAACAGCTCTCGTCGGCCTCGCCGCACAACTGTGGCTTGTACAGCAGCTCACCTCGGCCTCGCCGCACAACTGTGGCTTGTGTAAGGAGGCACATCGGCCCCGCCGCACAACTGTGGCTTGTACAAGGAGGCACATCGGCCCCGGCGTACAAGCAGGGCTTGTGTGGATACGCATCTGGGCGCCGATGCGTGCATCGGCACATGCCCACGCTTGTGCGCACGCACGCCAAGCCATGAAACCGTGTCGTTACACAACCAGCACTTGTGGGGACGCATGCCAGGCTAGCGATCCGTGTCGTTACACAAGCAGCACTTGTGTGGGAGGCAGGCCCCGGATGTGGGGACCGGCGCCGAGCTACGCGGGGACCGCGGCCTCCACGTGGCCGTAGAGCGGGGTGTCCTTGGCCGCGTCGGTCAGCATCGGGTCCAGCATCTTCTGGATGGCGAGGGTGTGCGAGCAGCCGCCCGCGGATTCGAACAGGTGGCAGGTGCAGTGCCACGTATCGGCGTCGAGGGAGATCGTGTGGGTGCCGTTGTCACCCGCGAAGCTGGCGGTCAGGGCCTGGAACTTCACCCGATCCGGCTCGTGCGCGTAGCGCATTGCCTTCTCGACCTTGCCGATCATGCTCGAGTGCACTGTCGCGTCTCCTCCCGGCGCCGGCACCCGGCGCCGTTCTACGGCGCCCGTCAGTCGGTCGACCTGGCGAGCCGCTCTTTCAACATGGCCAGCAGTGTAACCGGGGTCGGGTCCGTCTGGTAGAGGATTGCCAGATAAACGCTCACCAGGTCGCCCATCGCCACCGCGTCGAGCGTCCGGGCCAGCGCCGAGGAGCCATCGGCCCAGTAGACACTGCGGTTGGTGGCCCGCTCGCCGAGCAGCTCCTCCACCACCCGGTAGCGGGCCGCAATGTGCTCCGGCTCGCCTGGCTCGCGAATCTCGACGACGTAGAGCGCGTCCGACAGCTCGCGCGGGTTGAGCGTCCCCTCGATGGCGTTGTGGTTGGCCTCGGGCATCGGCTCCACCATGGCCCAGGCCTTGGCGTTCTCGTTCATCTGCGTCTTCCAGCGATGCGCCACCGAGCTGAGGGCGCCCGCGCCGAAGATGACCGGGATGCGGCCGAAGATGGACCAGGCCAGCTGCTTGGCCGGGTTGGCATCGGTCTCGACACCGGGCGCATTGCGCTCCAGCATGGCCTCCAGCGCCTCGACCGCGGGCCCATACGGGTCCGGGTCGGCCAGGAGATCGGCGCGCACCAGCAGCTCGTGGACGAGGCCGAGCCCGAAGCCGATAGCGGCGCGCGGCTGCCCCGGCTGCTCGTAATGCAGGTAGGGCGTCCCCTCGCTCTCCGCCTGCCGGCCGAGCGCGCCGCCGGTGGAGGCCACCACCAGCGGCAGGCCGCGACGACGGGCCTCGGCCGCGCCGGACAGCGTCTCCACGGTGTCGCCCGAATGGCTGGCGGCAATCACCAGGGTCCGCCGGTTGGCCCAGGCCGGCAGCCCGTAGTCCCGGTGGATCAGCAGCGGGACGCGCAGCCGGTCGCCGGCGATCCCCGCCACCAGCTCCGCGCCGATGGCGGAGCCACCCATCCCCAGCACGAGCACCGCGTCGACGTCGCGGTGCCGCTCGTCCAGCTCGACGGCGCTGGCCACACGGCGCGCCAGGGCCAGCTGCCGGGGCAGCTCGCGCACCCGGCCGAGCATGTCCGAGGTGTCGATGCGCTTGATGACGGCGGGATCGTCGAGGGTGATGGCGTCCTCGAACTGCGGCGGCGATTGCTCGTCGTCCTCGCCGCCCTGATCCTCGCGGCGTCCCGGCTCCTCATCCGGGTTCTTGTAGCCGAAGAAGTCGCGGGCATCCATCAGGGAAGTCGCCTCACGTGGCCACGCCCGCGGCGGCGATGGAGCGGCCGGTCTCCAGCAGGGCGTCCACGTCCTCGGGCGAGCGCGCCTCGACGTAGATGCGCAGCAGCGCCTCGGTGCCGGAGAAGCGGATCAGGAGCCACGACCCGTCGTCGCGGTAGAACTTGTAGCCGTCGCCGGTCTCCAGCGCCTGGCGTCGCGCCACCGGACGGCCGGCCAGGGCCTCCGGCGCCTCGTGTTCGAGTCGCGCCAGGGTATCGGCCTTGAGCTGGTCGTAGCCCTCGCGCGCGAAGCGGATGTCGATGCGGTTGTAGTAGGACGGGCCCGCCAGGGCCTGCAGCTCGGCCAGCACCTCGGACGCCGCCTTGCCCTTGGTCAGCCACAGGTCGAGCAGGAAGAGGCCCGACGCCAGGCCGTCGCGCTCCGGGATGTGCATCCCGAACCCGAAGCCGCCGGACTCCTCGCCGCCGATGACCGCGTTCGTCTCCAGCATCTTGGGTCCCACGAACTTGAAGCCGACCCCGGTCTCGTAGGCCTGGGTGCCGTACAGCTCTGCGAGCTTCGGCGCCATCGAGGTGGTGGTGACGGTGTAGACCGCCGGGCCGATCTGCCCGCGTACGTCGAGCAGGTACCAGTACAGCAGCCCGTAGACCTGCAGCTGGTTGACGAACACGCCCTCCTCGGTTGCCATCCCGACCCGGTCGGCGTCCCCGTCGAAGGCAATCCCGATGTCGGCGCCCCAGCGTGGGATCTCCTCCAGCCAGGCGTCGACGTTGGGGCGGATCGGCTCCGGATTGACGCCACCGAAGAACGGGTTGCGTTCGGTGTGCAGCTCGCGGACGGTGAGGCGACCGTCGCCCAGCAGGCGGGTGAACCAGCCGGATCCCGATCCGTACAGCGGCTCCACCAGGACCCGCCGCTCGGCCGCCTTGATGCGGTCCATATCGACGATGCTGGCCAGTTGGTCCCGGAATTTCGGGTACGGGTCGAAGATCTCGACCAGGCCCGCAGCCTCGACATCGGCATAGTGGCGTCGGGGTGGCTGCTCCAGCTCGCCATGGGCGTCCATGGTCGCCTCGATGGCCGCGAGCATCTCCGGCGCCGCGGCGCCGCCGGTGTCGGCCTTCACCTTGAAGCCGTTATCGGTCCACGGGTTGTGGCTGGCGGTGATCACGATCCCGGCGCCGGCGCCCTTCTCCCGGGTGAAGAAGCTGCCGACCTGGGTCGGCACCGCCTCGGGCGGCATGAACGACTGGATGTCGTGCGCGGCCAGCACCTCCACGCAGGCCCGCGCGAAGTGCTCGGACGCGAAGCGCCGGTCGTAGCAGATCACCACGCCCCGGTCGGCCGTGCCGTTCTGGTGCAGGAACTCGGCCACGCCGCGGGCGCAGCGCCGCACGTTGTGGAAGGTGTAGTCCTCGGCGATTGCCGCTCGCCAGCCGTCGGTGCCGAACTTGATCTTGGTCAAGGGTTCGCCGACTCCAGCTCGGTGTAGGACGCCCGCCACGCCGGTCGTTCGAACGGCGCCGCGAAGTAGTCGACCTCGCGCCAGATCTTTCCACCACGGAGCGTCAGCAGGACCACGCCATGCCACGTCTCGCCGTTGGGATAGGTGACGGTGCCGACGATGGTGAATTCGTCGCCCGTCCCGCTGAGGTGGATCAGGTTCCACATCGGACCGGTCACGAACTGGTCGTCTTGGCCGATGATCCTTTCGCGATGCGCTCGCAGGCCGCTCTCGGCGGCGCCAGGGTACTTCTCGCCGATCGCCCGTCGGTTCTCGAGGCCGCGGATGATCTCGCCGGACTGGGGGTAGCGCGCCTCATAGTCGTCGGCCAGCACGGCGATCTGCGCATCCAGGTCGTAGTCGGCCAGCGCCTGCGCATAGCGCTCGACGACTTGGCGGTTGGTCATTGGCCGATTCTAGCGGGGACGTGAACCGTTCCCAGCACCGCTCAATTGCCCATCTGGGCATCAGCCAAGGCCTGGATCCGCTCCAGCTCCGCCTGGAGCTCCGCGAGCTTCGGCTTGATCCGCTCCCGGTCCGCGACCCGGATCACCGACCCCTCCACCACGCGCAGCCGCCCGAACGGCAGCGCCACGATCATTCGATCCCAGCGGCGGTTGAGGCGGAACGGCGGGCGAGAGGCGACCGCCCAGGGTTGGATCGGCACGCCTGACTCGCGGGCGACGATCAGCACGCCCGGCTTCACGACCTGGTACGGGCCGAACGGGCCGTCGCAGCTGACGACCAGCGAGCGGCCCTCGCGGCCGAGCCGCGCCATCTCGCGCGACAGCGAGGTGGCCTCGCCCCGGGAGGCGGCACCCTCGTCGGGCAGGGTCACGACATCGGCCCCGAAGGAGCGCAGCATCGTGTTCATCACGATCCCGCGGAAGCCGCGCGTGCTGAACACGACCGGGTGCTTGTCGTTGCGCAGCTTCCAGGCAGCGATGGCGGCCACCAGGTTCGACTCGTGCCAGATGGCGAAGATCGCCTGCTCCTGGTTGATGGGGGGTCCCGAGACACGGCAGGTGCGGGCGACCAGCGCGACATATGCGGCCATGAAGCGCCCGAAGATGCGCGCCAGCCAGGCGTGGCGGACCGGATCCTCCCGGTGGGCGGCGGCGGTCATCGGCGCAGGGGATATCGGCTCAGAGGTACTGGTCCCCGGCCTTGCGGGCGATCTCGTCGAGCACGGGCTTGATCTCCTCTGCCCGGTCGCGGGCGCAGACCAGCAGTGCGTCCGGGGTGTCGACGATGATCACGTCCTCCAGGCCGACGGTCACGATGAGCCGATCTCCCCCATGGACCAGGACGCGCTGCGAGCCGCGGTCCAGGTGCCGTCCGGAGGCGACCAGGCTGCCTCCGGTCTGGGTTGACAGCGCCTCCAGCAGGGCCGACCAGGAGCCGATGTCGCTCCAGCCCGCGTCGAGCGGCACGACCGCCACGCGGCCTTCGGCCGCGGCCGCCTCCGCGATCCCGGCGTCGATCTGGATGGCGGGAATCGGCTCCAGGATGTCGCGCACGTCGCTCATCCAGCCCGGCGTGCGGTGCAGCTCCGCGATGCGGTCGAGGGCCGCGGCCAGCTCGGGCTGGAAGCGCTCCAGTGCCTGGCGGAAGGCGTACACGCGCCAGATGAAGATGCCCGCGTTCCAGAGGTAGCCACCCTCCTTCACGAAGGCCTCGGCCTTCCCGGCGTCCGGCTTCTCCACGAAGCGCTCGACCAGGGCGGTGGCTGTGGACTCGTGGAGGCGCTCCCCGACCTTGATGTAGCCGTACCCGGTGGCGGCGTGCTTCGGCACCACCCCCAGGGTGACCAGGTAACCGCGTTCGGCGGCGCGCATCCCCTCGCGCAGCGCCTCGGTGAAGGCCGCCTCATCGGCCAGGAAGTGATCGGCCGGGAGCACGAGCGCCAGCTCGTCCGATTCGCGGCGCGCCAGGACGGTGGCGAGGCCGGCGGCCACGGCGGTCGAGCGGGCCAGCGGCTCGCCCAGCACGTTGTCGGCCGGCAGCTGGGGCAGCTGGTCCTGCGTGGCGCGGACGTGCGCCTGCGAGGTGATGACGTAGATGTCGTGCGGCTTCAGCAGGGTTCCCACCCGCGCGACGGTCTGCTGCAGGAGGCTCGTCTCGCCGGTCAGCGCCAGCAGCTGCTTCGGGGACTTGCGACGCGACAGCGGCCACAGCCGCGTGCCCACGCCCCCGGCCATGACGATGGCGAACATCGGCCTGACCGTACCACCCCCGGCCGCCGTGCGGCGCACGGTTGCGGTAGGGGGCTAGGAAACCTCGCGCTCCTCGCCGCGCAGGTCGCGAGCGGCCTGCAGCTCGTCCCCTGGCGCGCCGGCGCGTTCGAGCAGCTCCTCGGCGATGGCCGCCAGGCGGCGGGCGGTGGTGACGTCCGCGAGGTCCAGCGCGGCGCGGCCCATGCCCAGCGCGGCGAGGCCCTGCTCCCGTTCCGCGCCGAGGTCCCGCGCCTCGCTGACGGCCTCGGCGTAGTAGCGCCGCGCGCTGGCCGGGTCGCCGGCGGCCCAGCGCAGGTCACCGATCAACCGCGCCGCCCGCGTCGCCTCCAGCGCCATGCCGGCCTGCTCGTAGTGCCACAGGGCACGGTGGCCCCAGATGTCCGCCGGCCACCACTCACCGGCCGCCTGCGAGCGCTCCATGGCCATGGTGGCGGCTTGTCCGGCCGCCTCGTGGTCACCGGCGCGATCCGCTGAAAGGTACGGTGCCGCCAGCTCGGAACGCTGCAGCGCCACTGGCAGCGGTCGAAGGCCGGCGCGCGGGGTGGCGGGGCCCGGCGTCCCGAACCAGGCGCGGATGCGGGCGGCGGCCCGCGACAGCGCGTTCGGCGGCGGCTCGCCCCAGCGCACCGGCGGGCCGCGGCGAGCCGGCGGCTGCATGTCCGTCAGGCCGGCAGGCTGGCCTCGCCGCGGACGCCCGACGCGTCGCGCAGCGCCTGGGCGCGATCGGTTCGCTCCCACGGCAGGTCGAGATCGCTGCGGCCGAAGTGGCCGTAGGCAGCGGTGGGCCGATAGATCGGCGCTCGCAGGCCGAGCGTCTCGATGATCGGCCCCGGGCGCAGATCGAAGTGCTCGCTGATCAGCGCCGAGATGCGCTCGTCCGGGATGCGGCCGGTTCCGAACGTCTCGCAGTTCACGGCCAGCGGCCGCGCCACGCCGATGGCATAGGCCAGCTGCAGCTCGAAGCGGCGCGCCAGGCCGGCCGCCACCACGTTCTTCGCGACGTAGCGCGCCATGTAGGCCCCGGAGCGGTCCACCTTGGTCGGGTCCTTGCCGCTGAAGCTCCCACCGCCGTGGCGCGCCATGCCGCCGTAGGTGTCGACGATGATCTTGCGGCCGGAGAGGCCCGAGTCCCCCATCGGCCCACCGATCACGAACCGGCCGGTGGGGTTGACCAGGATCCGCGTCCCGTGGTCGATCAGCTCCGACGGCACGGCCGCGCGGATGACGCTCTCGCTGACCGCGTCGTGCAGCGTCTCCTCGCTGACCTCCGGGTCATGCTGGGTGCTGACCACCACCGTCGCGACGCGCAGCGGACGCCCGTCCTCGTCGTACTCGACCGTCACCTGGCTCTTGCCGTCGGGCCGCAGGAAGGGCAGCCTGCCGTCCTTGCGCACCTCCGCCAGGCGGCGGGCCACCTGGTGAGCGAGCTGGATCGGCATCGGCATCAGCTCGGGCGTCTCGTCCGTGGCGTAGCCGAACATCATCCCCTGGTCCCCGGCGCCGATCTCGTCCGGGTCGATCCCCTGCTTGGCCTCCAGTGCGTGGTCGACGCCCAGCGCGATGTCCGGCGACTGCTCCTTGATGGCGACCAGCGTGCCGCAGGTCTCGTAGTCAAAGCCCAGGCGGCTGTCGGTGTAGCCGATCTCCCGCACCGTCCGGCGCACCACGCTCTGTACGTCGCAGTAGGCCTCGGTGCTCAGCTCGCCCAGGACCAGCACCAGGCCGGTGGTGGCCGTGACCTCGATGGCGGCCCGGGCGTGCGAGTCGCGCGCCAGGACGTCGTCCAGCACCGCATCGGCCACGGCATCGCAGAGCTTGTCGGGGTGACCTTCGGTGACCGATTCGGAGGTGAACGGGACGTGGTGATCGCGGTCAGGCATCGGCCGGAGTGTACTGCTCACCGGTCACGAAGAGCCCCGTACGTTCGGGCGGGAGGCGGTCCTGCGAGGCTCAGACGGTGAAGAGCGGCGTGCCGTCGACCATCTCGGCGACGAAATCGGCCGCCGAGATGATCCGCGCGCCCTCGATCATGTCTTCATCGGTGATGCCACGCGGTTTGGTGCAAGCGCCGCAGGCCCAGACCTGGCCACCACTGGCCACGAGCGAGTCAAGGACCTCGCGCAGGGGTGGCATGCCCGGGTGGTGGACGTCGTCCGCGTAGCCCTTGGTCGCCAGCCACACGCCCTCGATCGTCAGGAGCACGATGGCCTCCTGGTCTGCCGATGCGGCGACGTTGGCAGCGATGAACGGCAGCGTCGCTCGCTCGGGATCATCGCGACCGTGGGTCGCGTGCGCCATGAACTTGCCCATGATCTCTTCCCTCCGGCCTACTTCCGCTGCAGGTAGTAGTGGGTTCGCTGAGGACCGTCTTCGACGATGGCGATCAGGGGATTCCCGGTCAGCCGGGACCAGGACGCCAGGCCGCTGCGTGCCGTCGGATCGTCGGAGATGACCTCGAGGATGTGGCCGCTGGGCAGCTGGCGGATCCGGGCCGCGATGATCGGGGTGAGCGTGGAGCAGCTCTGTCCGACGAGGTCCATGCGGACATCGGCGGTCGGCACGCTCGATCCGTCCATCATTCCCTTCTCCGATCCATCAGCGGTGGCATCGGGAAGATATGCCCCAACTCGCGCCGCGACAACGGGTTGGTCCTTAGTTCGGGCCGATCGAGTTCCTTAGGCTCGCAGTCCGCACGCTCCGGCAGGGCTGGCCAGGGATCAGATAATCCGCCCATGACCGCGCGAATCTCGAGCCCCTATTTCGTGGGGCGCGGCCAGGAGCTCCAGAGCCTGCGGGCGGTGCTGGACGCCGCAGCATCGGGCACAGTCGGCACCGTGCTCATCGGCGGCGAGGCAGGCGTGGGCAAGACGCGGATGCTGGCCGAATTCCGGGCAGCGGCCGAAGCCAGCGGGGCACGGGTGCTGGAGGGTGGCTGTGTCGACCTGGGAGATGGAGCGCGCCCATACGACCCGTTCGTGGCCGCGCTCCGCCCATGGCTGCGGTCGCTGCGCGACGAGGATTTCGCCCGCATCGTGGGGCCCGCGCGCTCCACCGTCCTGCAGCTGATTCCGGATCTGCATTCGGGCCAGGACGGCGAAGCATCGGTGGCCGATACCGCGTCGGCACGGCAGTCCACCCTCTACCTCCAGGTCCTCGGCTTGATCGAGCGCATCGCCGATGACTCTCTCACGGTGATTGCGCTCGAGGACCTCCACTGGTCAGATCGATCAACGCGTGACCTGCTCAGGTTCCTGGTGCGCAATCTCACCCACGGCCGGGTGATGCTGATCGGCACGTACCGCACCGACGAGCTGAACGAACGCCATCCGTTCCTCAGCCTGCTCGCCGAGCTGGGACGCAGCGGACAGGTCGACCGCTTCGAGCTCGCGCCGTTCACCCGGAGCGAAGTCCACGACCAGCTGGCGGGGATCATGGGCCACCCTCCCGATCGCGGCCTTGTCGCGCGATTGCATGATCGCGGCGGCGGGAACGCCTTCTTCACCGAGGAGCTGCTGGCGGTGGCCGACAGGGGGGATCAGCGCATCGGGCTCACGCTCCGCGAGACGCTCCTGGCCAGGGTTGGAAACCTCTCGCCCAGGTCCCGAGACGTGCTGCGGGTGATCGCCGTGGCCGGACAATCCGCACGCCACGATGTGCTGGCAGCCGTCACGCGCCTGAGCGATGGCGAGCTCGCCGCCGCACTGCGCGAGGCAATGGACCGCCATCTCCTGGTGCCCGGGGCCAACGAGGCACTCCGGTTCCGGCACAACCTGGTACGCGAGGCAGTGCACGACGAGCTGCTGCCGGGTGAGCGGTTGGCGCTGCATGCCGCGGTGGCCGCCGCCGTCGACGCGCTCCACGGCGATGCCTCGATGGACGCCACGGTTGCCTCCGAGCTCGCGCACCACTGGTACGAAGCCCGCGACGCGAGCCGGGCCCTGCCAGCCCTGCTGCGAGCCGGCTACGCCGCCGAGCGGATGTTTGCCTTTGGCAATGCCTTCGCCCACTTCCACCTGGCACGGAGCCTATGGCCGCCCGGCACCGAGTCCGTCGAGGGAATCACCCAGGTCGACCTGACCTTGCGGACGGCGGAGGCGGCCGCCAAGACCGGTGCCTATGACCGAGCGATCGAGCTGGTGCGGGCCGCCCTCGATGACGACGCGCGCCTCGAACCGGACGCGGCCCGGACGGGTGCCCTGCTCGAGCGCCTGGCCGCGTACCACCTCGGATCGGGCAACCCGGACGCCGTAGAGGCGGTCGTTCGCCGCGCCCTGGAGCTGCTTCCAGCCGATCCCCCTTCCGCGGCGCGAGCTCAAGTGCTGGGCATCCTGGCGAACGGGCTGGGGATGCGGTCTCATTTCGACGAGTCGGCTCGCTTCGCTGAGGAAGCCCTGGCAACGGCGCGGCAGGTGGGTTCGGCCGAGGCAGAGATTCGCGCGCTGGGCTGCATCGGCCGCAATGCCGCTGCCGTCGGCGAGGCCGAGTCCGGAGTGCGGACCCTGCGCGAGGCGTTGGCGCTCGCCCGCTCCGTCGGTGATCTTTCGGGCGCCGCCGAGATCGCCATCGAGCTCGTCCTCGCACTTCACTGGGCGGGGCAGCTGGAGGAGGCCTGCGACGTTGCCGATGAGGCGATCGCCGAGAGCGCCCGCTGGGGCATGGAGGGGTCGGCGGTGGCCCTCCGCGCGGCGAGGGGAATATCGGCTTTCCTGCTGGGCCGCTGGGCCGAGGCAGAGCAGTGGACCGCTGCCGCACTTGCAGGCGAGGCACTGGGCCTGCCCGGCGTCATGGCGCATGCGGCTCGAGGTCTCCTCGACCTGGGTCGCGGCAGCCTTGACTCCGCTGCCGACCAGTTCGAGAAGGTGCTGCTGATGTGCCAGGACTTCAGCGCCACCGTCTACGGCTGGTCGGATCTGTACTCCAGCATCGCTTTGCTGCTGATCGCGCGCGGGGAGCCCTGGGAGGCGATCGACTCCGTGCGGGAGAGCCTGGCGCGCTCGGCACAGCCCGAGCGCGACGTCCACATGCGCATCTGCCACCGCCTGGCGATCCGTGCCGCAGCCGACATCGCCGCGGTCGCCCGCCCGCTGGGCGATGCGGCCAGGCTGGAGGAGGCGCTGGCCATCGGCCGCGAATTCAACGCGCTGCTCGAGCACCACGTCGAGCTCGTGCGCGCGCTGCCGGGCGGCGGCGACCCGCACCTGGTCCTGGACGTGGCACTCGCCAAGGCCGAGCTCACCCGGCTGCTCGGAATGTCAAGCGCGACCGCGTGGGCGGCCGCGGCCGCCGCGGCCGACGAGCTCCGGCATCCCCACGAGGCGGCCTACAGCCGATTCCGCCAGGCGGAGGCCCTGCTGCTCTCCCGCGGATCGCGGGCCGGCGCGCAGGCCGCGGCCATCGAGGCCTACCGGCTGGCGCGTGACCTCGGCGCCATCCCGCTGCAGCGCGAGCTGGAGGGACTGGCGACGCGTTCCCGGCTGGAGCTCGAACGCCGGCCGTCGGCCGCCGTGGCGGCAGCCGAGCCGAAGGCGCACGTCCGCTCGACGCCGTTCACCCTGACGCCGCGTGAGCGGGACGTCCTGGAGCGGGTGACGCTGGGGCGCACCAACCGCGAAATCGCCGCCGAGCTGTTCATCAGCGAGAAGACCGCGAGCGTGCACGTCTCGAACATCAAGTCCAAGCTCGGCGCGAACGGTCGCGCCGAGATCGCCGCAATTGCCGTCCGCCTGGGACTCGTCCCGGAATCCGGGAACGGTCAGGTGCCGGACTCGTACGACTCGGCGTAGGCACGCTGCTCATCGGTCCAGGCGCCGATATCGATGCCCATGCTCACGAGCTTGAGACGCGCGACTTCGCGGTCGATATCCTCGGGGATGCCGTAGACCTGCGGCTCCAGCTCGCCGGCGTGCTGCCGCAGCCACTCGAGGCCCAGCGCCTGGTTGGCGAAGCTCATGTCCATGACCATCGCTGGGTGGCCTTCGGCGGCGCCCAGGTTGACCAGCCGCCCATCGGCCAGGACGTAGAGGCGACGGCCATCGGCCATGAGGTATTCGCGAGTGAACGGCCGCACCTCGCGTGACGACGTGGCCTGCTCCTCCAGGGCGGGGAGCTCGAACTCGTCGTTGAAGTGGCCGGCGTTGGCCAGGATTGCCCCGTCGCGCATCACCGGGAAGTGGTCGCGGCCCCACACGTTCAAGTTGCCGGTGCCGCTGATGAAGACGTCGCCCTCGCGCGCCGCGTCGGCCGCGCTCATGACGCGGAACCCGTCCATGGCAGCTTCCAGGGCGCGCACCGGATCGACCTCCACCACGACCACGTTCGCCCCCATGCCGTGCGCTCGGGTGGCGATGCCGCGCCCCACCCAGCCGTAGCCGCCGACCACCACGGTCTTGCCGGCGAACAAAATGTTCGTGGCGCGCAGGATGCCGTCGATCGCGCTCTGGCCGGTGCCGTACCGGTTGTCGAAGAGGTGCTTGGTCAGCGCCTCGTTGACTGCCACGATGGGATAGGCCAGCACGCCGTCCTTGGCCATGGCGCGCAGCCGGATGACGCCGGTGGTCGTCTCCTCGGTCCCGCCCACGACCTCCGTCAGGAGCTCGCGGCGCCGTGAGTGCAGCTCGTTCACCAGGTCGGCACCGTCATCCATCGTGACCTGCGGCGCATGGTCCAGGGCCGCGGCGATGTGCGAGTAATACGAGTCACGGTCCTCGCCCTTGATCGCATAGGTCGGGATGCCGTGGTGCGCCACCAGCGAGGCCGCCACGTCGTCCTGGGTCGAGAGGGGGTTGGAGGAGCAGAGGACCGCATCGGCTCCGCCCGCCTGAAGCGTGCGCATCAGGTTTGCGGTCTCGGCCGTGACGTGCAGACATGCGCTGATGCGCCAGCCCTCCAGCGGGCGCTCGGCCGCGAACCGCTCGCGGATGCCGGCCAGGACCGGCATCTGCCGATCCGCCCATTCGATCTTCAGTGCCCCCGCATCGGCCAGGCCGATGTCGGCGATGTCGCCCCTTACCTCGTTTCGCGTGGCCACGTCAGTCGCAGTGCCTCTCGTATCGGTCGCATGAGTCCCCAGCCGCCCGCGCGACGGCGGATGAGCCGCTCGGACAGCGTGCAGTGCTGTCCGTAGCCCAGCCGCTCATATGCGGCGATGGCCGGGAAGTTGTCAGCGTGGACGTTGAGCGCGACGTCGTCGACGCGCTCCAGCAGCTCGGCCGTGACCGCGCTGGTCACCATTTTCGCGAAATCGTGGCCGCGGTAGTCGAGGTGGGTCATCACGTTGCCCACCACGCCGATCCCCTCGCGCGGATTGATGACGTGGGTGCCCGCCGCGCTGACCAGCTGGCCGCGGACCCAGACGCCGTAGTAGATGCCGTCCTGCAGCACGGTCGGCGGGAAGCCGGCCCG
>DASSNX010000029.1:0-6088 GCA_035701185.1 Candidatus Limnocylindria bacterium | reverse complement strand
GACGATCGCGCACTGGTTTGGCCAGACCGAAAACCCGGACGACGGCGTGACGTACGGCTACAACATGGCCGGCGCCGACCCGGACAGCTGCTCCGGCAGCGCCTGCGACGTCACGATCGAGGTCGATATCACCCCCGTCATCGTGAACGTCGGCGGACTGACCTTTGACGGCAACGACGTGCTCGCCGCAACGCTTGCGTCCCCGCAGTTCGCGCTCAACGACTATGGCTCCACGCCGGCAGCAACGGCAGCCGGCGCCTTCCCGAATCTCCCACAGGAGATCCGGGGCCCGGGCGGCGTCCTCTCCCAAGGCGACGCCGGCATTCCACTGCAGCTGCAGGACGCCACCCAGCGAGCCCAGTTCAACGAGACGGGGTCGAGCAACTACCACCTGCGGCTCCATCCGAACATCCTCCCTCCGGTGACGATCGACGTCCCGCAGGGCAGGGGCACGCTGCTCCAGAGCGGCAGGGGTGTGGTTTTTGCCGACGTCAGCTACAGCTGGTGGGGATCCCGCATCAAGAATCTGACGAACTCGGCGGACCCGACGCACCTTCCGTTGTACCTGACCGATGACGTTCTTCTCTACCAGGGCAACGACGTCCTGAATTGCTGTGTCATCGGCTTCCACGGTGCGCAGGCCAACGCGAAGAACCAGGGCAAGGCATCGGTCCAGACCTTTGCCTGGGCCTCCTACATCAGCCCGGGGATCTACGCCCGGCCGAATGGCGGGACCGTCTGGGCGCTCCAGGACATCCACGCCATCAGCCATGAGGTGGCGGAGTGGGCAGACGACCCATTCGTGAACAACTGGGTCGAGCCATGGCTGACGCCGACCGCTCCGCAGTACGGGTGCACCGACATCCTGGAAACCGGTGACCCGGTGGTGGGCATCGGTTTCGCCATGGGCACGAACGCGTTCCGCCAGGGGCCGAACCCGAACGGCACACAGAGCGCCGACGGGTACTACCACCCGGAGGACGAGGTCTACCTGCCGTGGTTCATGCGGACCGCTCCGAACACCGTTTCGGAACCCACGCAGTCCGCATCGGCCAACGTCGGCCGCTACACGCTGATGGGCGACCTCAACCCGTTCCCGGGCTTCCGCGAGCCAGCCACTGGGTGCTGACCGACAGCCCGTAACGTTCCCACCCGTGAGGGGTCGGCGCCAGAGCCGACCCCTCACCGTCTCACGCGCGCTACGCTGCGCGGGTGATCGTTCGTTCGCTCCACGAGGTGGTGGGCACCGACCGCGACGTGGCCGGCGACGGCTGGCGCAGCCGTCGGATCCTGCTCCGTGACGACGGCATGGGCTATTCCCTGCACGACACCGTGGTCGAGGCCGGCGCCGAGATGGAGATGGAATATCGGCATCACCTCGAGGCCTGCTACTGCCTGGAGGGCGAGGCCGAGATCGAGGAGCTGGCCACCGGACAGCGCCACGTCATCGGCCCGGGCGTGCTCTATGCGCTCAACGAGCACGATCGGCACGTGCTGCGCGTGCGTCAGCAGCTGCGCCTGGTGTGCGTCTTCAACCCGCCACTGGCCGGCGCCGAAACGCACGACGCATCCGGCGCCTTCCCGCCCGATACCGAAACCTAGCGCCCCGGCTCCGGCTCCACGATCCGCAGGTGCAGGTCGTCCAATTGTGCCTGGCTGATCGGCGACGGGGCGCCAAGCATGAGGTCGCTGCCGGACTGGGTCTTGGGGAAGGCCATCACCTCGCGGATGTTGTCCTGGTCCGCGAACAGGGCGGCCCAACGGTCGAGGCCAAAGGCGATCCCGCCGTGCGGCGGCGCCCCGTACTCGAGCGCGTCCAGCAGCGCGCCGAACTCGTCGCGCATGCCCTCGAGCGTGTGGCCCATGAGCGCGAAGGCACGCTCCAGCAGGTCACGCCGGTGGATGCGGATCCCGCCACCGCCCAGCTCCCAGCCGTTGAGGGCCAGGTCGTACTGCTGGGCGAGGACGGCGCCGGGGTCGCGCTCCATGCTGTCGGCCTCGTCCCAGACGGGCGCCGTGAACGGGTTGTGGGTGGCGTCCCAGCGCTGGTGCTCGTCGTCCCAGCCGAACATCGGGAAGCGGTGGACCCACACGAATGACAGGACGCCCGGCGTGCGCAGGCCCAGCCGGGTCCCCATCTCCAGCCGCAGCCGGCCGAGGATCTCCGCGCCCTTGACCGGGTCCGCATCGGCAACGATCAGCAGCAGGTCGCCAGCGGTCGCCCCGGTGGCCGCCAGCAGCGCCGTCTCGTGGCCCTCCACGAACCGCGCCGCCGGGCCGCGCAGCGTGCCGTCGTCCTGGACGGCCAGGTGGACGAGTCCCGCCGCTCCGTGGCGCTTGGCCAGGTCGGTCAGCTCGCCGAGCTGCTTGCGCGAGTAGGAGCCGCAGCCCGGCGCGGTGATGGCGCGCACGCGACCGCCGGCCGCGATTGGCTCGGTGAAGACCCGGAAGTCCAGCCCGCGGACGGGTTCCGTCAGGTCGACCAGCTCCATCCCGAAGCGAATATCGGGCTTGTCCGAGCCGTAGCGCTCGAGCGCGTCGGCGTAGGTCAGGCGCGGGAACGGGTCGTTCAGCAGCGGCCGATCCGGCAGGATCTCGCGGGAGACGCGCTTCACCATGCGCTCCACGGTGTCCATCACGTCGGCCTCCGCGACAAAGGCCATCTCCAGGTCGAGCTGCGTGAACTCCGGCCCGCGATCGGCGCGGAAATCCTCGTCGCGATAGCAGCGGGCGAGCTGGTAGTAACGGTCGTAGCCCGCCACCATCAGCAGCTGCTTCATGACCTGTGGCGACTGCGGCAGCGCGTAGAAGCTTCCCGGCTGCAGCCGGCTGGGCACCACGAAGTCCCGCGCCCCCTCGGGCGTCGAGCGAATGAGGGTCGGCGTCTCGATGTCGACGAAGCCGTCGTCCTCCAGCGCGCGGCGGATCGCGCCCGACAGGCGTGCGCGAAGGAGGATCCGCTGCTGCAGCGGCGGGCGGCGCAGGTCCAGGTACCGATACTCGAAGCGGAGCGTCTCGTCCAGGCCCGGCTGCGCCTCGTTGATGTAGAACGGCGGCACCTTGCTGGGGTTGAGGACGCTGAACCGATCGACCCCGACCTCGATGGCGCCGGTCGCCAGCTCGTCGTTCGTCGTGCCCTCGGGTCGGGCCCGCACCACCCCTTCGACCTGGACCACCCACTCCGAGCGCGCCGCCTCCGCGGCCTGGTGCGCTTCCGGCGCCTCGTCGGCGCTGGTGACGACCTGGGTGATGCCGTAGCGGTCGCGCAGGTCGAAGAAGGCGAGGTGCCCGTGGTCGCGCCGCCGGTGCACCCAGCCGGCCAGCGTTACCCGCTGCCCGATGTCCTCGGGGCGCAGCTCACCGCAGGTGTGGCTCCGAAATGCCTGTGCCATGGGATTGTGAATGGTAGCGGCTCGGTCGGTCGGCTAAACGTGCTCATGTGCCGTATCATGTTTACCGGCCATGTACATTTCGCCAACCTGGGCGATCGCCTTGACCACGGCGGCCGTGCTCGCCGTCGTCATCGAGGAAGCGCTGCGCAGGGAGGCAGGGCTGCCGTGGATCGGTCGGGTGGCATACCTGCTGGGCGGTACGCTGGCTGGGTTCCTGGCAATTGCCTTTCCCCCGGCGTGGCCGCTTCTGGCCTTCCTCGGCACGCTCCTGATCGGCATGGCCCTGCGCGATCGGCGACCTGCCGACGTCGCCCTGCTGGTCACCGGGTTCGGTGCCACCTGGACGCTGATGCTCGGCTTCGCGATCCTCAACGACCTCGCCGATGCGGCGGTCTACGGCTCACCAGGAGACATCGCGTGGTTCGTGGTTGGTGCGACGGTTCTCATTGCAGGGCTGGGTGCGCTACTTGCCCTGGCGCTTCGGGACCCGGGATGAAATTCACCCCGTCGGTGCCATGTCCTCCGCCGTCGAGAGCAGCTGGCTCAGGCGCGCGAGGGAAGCCTCGTACATCGGCTTCATGACGGGCAGCGCCTGGCTCAGCCACGCCCGGTCCTTCGCGGCCCGTGGCTTCTGGAAGCGAATCGTCACGTGCGTCCCGCCCTCGACCTCGGCCAGCTCCTCGGTCGTCACCCAGCTGCCGCCATACGCCGAGTTCTTCAGCGTGAAGTAGTCATATGGCCGCCAGTCGAGGACCTCCTCCAGGCTGACGCCCGCGCCGTGGACGCAATGGTTAGTGGTCCCGATCCCCCGCCGGCCGTCGGCCGGCACCTCGTCGACCCGCTCGACGCCGGGCACGTAATCGGCGCGGCGGGCCGGATCGGTGACGTAGGCCCACACCTCGGCCGGCGTGGCGGCGACATCGGCCTCGATGGCGTCCAGCTGGTCCTTGCCGGTGACTCGGACGCGTTTGAGCTCCTGCTCACGCTGCCAGCGCGGCTCAAGGTCGTGGATCCAGGCCTCCACCTCGCCGATGCCCTCGTACGCCTGGCGCTGCGCGACCAGGCCGAGCGGCTGGGAGTCCAGTGCGGCGGCCTGCAGCAGCGCATCGGTCAGCAGCGCGTACCCCGCCAGGCCCTGGGCGGCAACGACGTCATTCTTCAGGAGCCGATGGACCACGATCACGTCGGTGCCGGTCAGCTCCTCCACGCCGAACAGCTTCTCGCGCACGAAGCTGCCGTGGTGGGCGACGAACTTCAGGTTGAGGCTCGGGATCAGCACGCAGGCGTTGCAGTCGCACGACGTCGCGCGGCGGATGCTCTCCAGCCGGCGCCGGAACGCGAAGTAGGCCGCTTCCAGCGTGTCCAGCAGCGCCGAGCCGTCCGGCTGCTCGGTTAAGGCATAGCTGAACGCGGCATCGCCCTCCAGCTTGGCCAGGCGCAGCAGGGGGCGCTGGGCGCGGACCACGGTCTGGATCAGGTCGCGCAGCACGTCCTGCGCGTGCTCCAGCTCGGACTCGACCAGGAACCCGGTGTAGCCGGAGATGTCGGCAATCACCAGGACGCCGCGCTCGGACGCCTTCAGCATTCCGGCGATTCTAGGCCGGCCATCGGCTCGTTAGGCACAAACGGTGTACGCGGGATCAGGCTTCCTGCATGCCTGCGGCATCGACCAGGGTCGCCACCGCCTGGCCGAGCGTCACGTCCCGCTGCTCCCCGCTGGCAAGGTTGCGGACGACGACCTCCGATTCGCCGGCGCCGAGGATGACGGCCCACGTCGCGCCCGCCTTGGCCGCCGATTCCAGCTGGCGTCCGAGCTTGCGGGCACTGCCGTCGGGTCGCACCCGCAGGCCCGCCGCGCGCAGCGCTGCCGCCGCCCGAAGCCGTTCGGCGAAGTCGTCGTCACGGCCCGAGACCACGGCCACCAGCGTGGGAGCGGCGACGGCGATGCCGGCTTCGGCCATGGCCAGCACGGCGCGGTCGATGCCCAGTCCGAAGCCGATGCCCGGCGTCGGCCGCCCACCCAGCGCCTCGGCCAGTCCGTCATAGCGGCCGCCGCCCGCCAGCGCCTGCTGCTGCCCGCGCCGTCCCTCCACGAAGAACTCGAACGTGGTGCGGGTGTAGTAATCCAGGCCGCGCACGATCGAGGGATCGACCTCGTAGCGCAGGCCCAGCTGGTCGAGCAGGCGGAGCACGGCGTCGAAATGGCTGCGGCACGCGTCGCAGAGGTGGTCGACGCTGCGCGGCGCGCCGCCGGCCAGCTCCGGATCCAGCTGCTTGTCGTCCAGCACCCGCAGCGGGTTGACCTGCAGCCGTCGGCGGGAATCATCGGACAGGCGGTCGACGTGCGGCGCGAAGTAGTCGATCAGGGCCTGGCGGTAGGCGGGACGGCAGTTCGCGTCGCCGATGGAGTTCAGGTAGGCCACCGCGTTGTCGATCCCCGCCTCAGCGTAGAAGCGATGCCCCAGCTCGATCAGCTCGGCGTCCACCATCGGCCCCGGATCACCAAGGACCTCGACGTCCCACTGCGTGAACTGCCGGTAGCGCCCGGCCTGGGGCCGGTCGTAGCGGAACATGGGACCGAGCATCCAGAGGCGCAGCGGTCCCGGCCGCACCTGCATCCCGTGCTCGATATAGGCGCGCACGATGCCGGCGGTGGGCTCCGGGCGGAGCGCCCATTCGGCCTTCGCCTCTTCCGA
>DASSNX010000028.1:0-18958 GCA_035701185.1 Candidatus Limnocylindria bacterium | reverse complement strand
TCGACGCACTCCGCGCAGCCCTTGCAATTGGCCGGGTCCACGAAGATGCCGAACTCGGCGGGCTCCAGGCCACGCTTCTGAGGCACGGTCGCGTACTTGGTCGTCGTCACGAAGTGCTCGCGCAGCTGTCCCGCGTCCGTCTCGGCTTCCTCGGCGAAGGCTTCGACCGCCAGGCCGAGCGTGCTCTCGGGCTGTGCCACGGCCAGGATTGCCGCGTCGGGGCAGGCGCTGACGCAGGCCATGCAGCCGACGCAGCGCTCGCTGACGAACTCGGGGATGCGCGGCGCCAGCTCGCTGAAGTCGCGTCCGGCAGCCGTCCCCGGTGGCAGCAGGCTGCGGGCGAGCATGTCGTCCGCCGGCAGCGCCTGGTCGGCCGTGCCATCGGCATAGGCCGACACGACGACCGACGCGAAGGTGCCCGGATCGATGCGGCTGGCGGTCATCAGGCCACCTCCACCAGGCGCGGCTCGTCGCCTTCCAGGGCGGCCGTCACGTCGATGACCGCCTCGTAGGCTTCCCGCACCACCGCCAGGTTGGCCTCTACCACGGCCGTTCCCCGCTTGCCGAAGAAGCGCTCCAGCTGCCGGCGCACCGCGGCCATCAGCGCCTCGGAGTCCTTGCCGGCGCGCGCGGCGAACGGCGCCACCCGCAGGAAGACCCCGGCTAGGGCGACGCCCTGCATCCGCACCTCCAGCTCCGGCCGTGGAGCATGGCGGCGCGCCAGTGCGGCGGTGTCCAGCGCCCAGACGTGTATCCGACGCTGGACGAGTGCCGCGTGTGCGGACTCTGGGATGGCGGCCCAGATTTCGGCGGGGTCGGTGAGCGGCGTCTGGACGAAGACCGCGCCGCCGTCGACCAGCCCGTTCAGCACATTGCCCTGGCGGAACGCCGCCATGTCGTACAGCGGCACGAAGTCGACCGACTCGATCTCGGCGTGCTGGCGGATCGGACCCTCCGCAATGGTGAGGTAATAGGTCGTCGGCAGGCCCTTCTTCTCCGAGCCGTAGCGCGGATAGGCCTGCACCTGCAGCCCGAACAGCTCACCGACCAGGGTGGCCAGGACCTTGTTGGTGGTGACCGAGCCGAAGCCGCCGATGGAGTGGCCGCGCAGCCGGTAGGCGTTCGGCGGCGTCACGTCGATCGCCACTCGTTCCAGGGCCAGCGGATGCCGCACGCCCAGGACGGCATAGCGCTTCTTGTCCCCGGCCCGGGCGTCGGCGGCCCAGTCGAAGACCGCGGCGATGTCGCCGGCGGCCACGTCGCGCGACCCCAGGCCAGCCGAGGCCGACACCACGCGCGGGATGGCGCTTCCATCGGCCGCCAGGTCCGCCAGCGCCGCCTTGAGCTCACGCGTCAGCGGGTTGTCGGCCGCCGCAGGCTCGTCGGTGCGCTCGATGACGGCGACCACCGATGCGTTGGCGACGGCCGCCGCGAGCTCCGCAGCCGGGAAGGGGCGGAACGCGGTGACGGTCACGCTGCCGACCTTGCGACCGCCGTCGCGCAGCCGATCGACCACGGCCTCTGCCGTGTCCGCCATGGTGCCCATGCAGACCACCACCTGCTCCGCATCTGCGGTCCGGTGCGCGGTGACGGCGGCGTAGCGCCGGCCCGTCAGCGTCGCCCAGTCGGCGAAGGCCGCGGCCAGCCGGCCTGGGATCCGCTCGTAGAAGGCTCGCTGCCCGATGCGCCCCTTCATGTAGGCATCCTGGTTCTCGACGACGCCGCTCATCAGCCCCTCGGCCGGCGACAGCAGGTCTCGCAGCCGCTCCCGAGGATCGCCGACGAAGCGCCGCAGCAGCTCGTCTTCCGGCCGGCGCATCGTCTCGAGCGTGTGGGTGGTCAGGAACCCGTCCTGGGCCACGAAGAACGGCGTCTCGCACTCCTCGGCCACCCGGCGGGCGATGGCGGCGAGATCGGCGGCCTCCTGCGCGTTGCGGGCGACCAGCATGCCCCAGCCGGTGTCGGCCACGGCCATCAGGTCGTCATGCCCGGCGTGGATGTTCAGCGCCTGGCTGGTCAGCGCCCGGGCGCCGACGTGGAACACGGCTGGCAGCCGCTTGCCGCTGATGACGAACAGGACCTCCTTCATCAGCACCAGCCCCTGGCCAGACGTGAAGTTCACGACGCGTCCGCCGGCGAGGGCGAAGCCCTCCGCGGCCGAGGCCGACGAGTGCTCGGACTCGAGCTCCAGGAAGCGGAGCGGCGTGCCCCACAGGTTCGTCCGACCATCGGCGACGGCGGCCTGGAAGGCGCCGGCCATGTTGGTCGAGGGCGTGATCGGGTAGGCGCAGGCACCCTCGGCGATGCGAACCTCGACGTCCGCCACCGCCTCGGAGCCGTCCATCACGGCGGACGTGCCGGGGAACTCGACCGGGGACATGCGCTTCATTTGTTCAGAGGATGGCCGACTTGCGAGCCGATGCGGAGGGACGAGCCTCCCATTTCCGGGGGCCGTTCGGCCCTGCGTCGATCGCGGGCCTCGGGACGGCGTCAGGACGGCGTCGGGATGGCGGCGGACAGCGACGCGTAGTCGAAGCGCCCGTTGTAGCGCTGTCCGTCGACGAAGATGCTGGGCGTCCCTGCCAGGCCCAGCTCGGTGGCCTTCTGCACGTCAGCGTCGACCCTCGCGGCCAGCTCCGGCTTCGCCAGGTCCGCCTGCCAGCGCCCGACGTCCAGGCCGATGTCGGCTGCGATCCGGGCGAACGCTTCCTGCGCGGCCTGGGGCGACACGCCGGCCCACGTTTGCTGGCGGGCAAAGAGCTGGTCGTGGAACTGCCAGAAGCGATCCTGCTCGGCGGCGGCGAGCGCGGCGAGGGCTGCCGCGTGGGCGTTGGCATGGATGCGGGTCAGCGGGAAGAAGCGGTACGTGAGCGTGATGCGGCCGTCCGCGGCCAGCTGGCCGAGCGATGGTGCCGCGACCGCGCAGGCGGGGCACTGGAAGTCGCTGAAGACCACGACCTGCACCGGCCCACTGCCCAGCACCGGGTTGCCCGCCGCCGCAACGTCAACGGTGCCCGGTTCCTGGCCAGCGAGCGCGGGCGCAATGACAAGCGCGGCAAAGGCAACGCCCAGCAGCCCGGCGGTGGCCAGCGAGAAGCTGCGAACCGAACGATCGTCGGCCACCCGCGCGTCCTCGGCGTGGCGCCGGGCGCGGGCCGTGCGGCCAACCGGGCCTGGCGTGCTCCGGCCGTTCCACCACGCGGCCAGCGCCCCACCGGCGAGCAGCACGCTGGCAATGGCCGACAGCAGGCACCAGCTGCACAGCGCGTGAATGACCGCGACCTCGATGATCGTGAGCGACGCCATGACGGCCAGGCCGATCAGCGACCAGCCGGCCAGCAATGCCGCGCGCGTCCGTTCGGCCAGCGAGCCAGGCGCCAGGCCGATGAAGGCGGTAGCCAGTGCGTAGTAGCCGAGCCCGAGCAGCGGCATCGGAATGCCGAGCGGATAGGCAAAGGCACTGAGCCGGACCGTGTCGCAGCCGGATCCGGTCAGGCAGATGCCCGAGCCCCAGACGTAATCGATTAGCAGATAGGCCGATGCGAAGACGCCCAGCAGGGCGCCGAGCACGGCGATACGACGGGCAATGACGCTCATGGCGCGATCGTCAAGGTCGCTGACGGGCGGCGGCAGGGCCGATGGTCGTCGAAAAGACGGGACACATGGCCATGGAGCCGGTGCGCAACGCGGCCGACCATGGACCCATGCTCGCGACCAACGATCTACGAGTCGGCAACCTGATGACCATCGACCCGGTCACCATCTCGGCGGACGAGTCGGCCGGAGAGGCGGAGCGCCTGCTGAAGACCTACCGGATCTCCGGCCTGCCGGTGACGGAGGGCGACGCACTGGTCGGCGTGATCAGCCAGACGGACCTGCTGTCAGCACGCTCCAGCGAGCTAATCTCGGCCAACTGGGAGCGTTTGCGAGTCCGTCACCTGATGACGCGGCCACCGCTGACGGTGAGTGCCACGGCCTCGATCAAGGCGGCGGCGCGTCGCATGATCGACCACCACATCCATCGCCTGGTGGTGCTCGACGAGAGCGACGTCCCGGTGGGCGTCATCACCCCGCTCGATCTGCTGCGGAGCCTGCTGGACGAGGCCGAGTTCGCGTAGGCCCGGGTGGGGAGCGGCGATCGTGGGCAGCAAGAAGCCGGGGACCCGGAGGAACCCCCGCGTCAGCTCCAGTGGATGGCCCGGTGCGCAATCCCGCGTGCGGTCCCGCGTCGCCTCCCGCGCTCGGGACGTTGCCGTCGTCGAATCGGGTGGGAGATCGGGTGTCGCGCCGAGTGTTGCGTCCGGTGTCACCTCCGGTGGCTGATCGGGTCGCACCTCCGAGGCGCCCGGCTCGCTGAGAACGGTACGGGCCCATGGCAGGACCCGACAAGGGCTTTGTCCACGAATTTGCAGGCGCCGATGCGGACCTGTCCCCAGCCCATCCACAATTCCGGCATGGAGGCTGCTCCGCGTCCGATGACATGGCTCCGGACCCAGAGGCCATGCGCGACGCCGCCGCGCGCGGCGAAGTCTCGCTGGACGAGCTGCGGCAGGCAGCGCGCGGATGTCGCGCCTGTGACCTCTACCGCAACGCGACCCAGACCGTGTTCGGCGGGGGCGGCGAGGGCGCGAGGCTGATGCTGGTGGGGGAGCAGCCCGGCGACCGCGAGGACATCGCCGGCGAGCCGTTCGTCGGTCCCGCGGGACGCCTGCTGGACGAGGCGCTGGCCGAGGCCGGCATCGATCGCTCGACCGTGTACGTCACGAACGTCGTGAAGCACTTCAAGTGGCGTCGCGCGCCCAGCGGGAAGCGGCGCATCCACCAGAAGCCGGACCGCGCCGAGGTGAGCGCCTGCCGTCCCTGGCTCGAGGGCGAGATCGCGCGGGTCAGGCCGCAGCTGGTCGTGCTCATGGGCGCGACCGCTGCCCAGGCGATCTTCGGCGCCAGCTTCCGCGTGACCCGGCAGGGCGGGACCGTGCTGCCGACGAGCCTGGGCCCGCCGGCGCTGGCCACGATCCATCCGTCTGCGGTCCTGCGCTCGCGCACCTCGGAGGAGCGCGCCGCCGCGCTCGCCGGGCTGGTCGCCGACCTGCGGGTTGCGGGCGCCGCCATCGGCGGATGATCCTTCCGGCATGCCGCTGGAGAAATATCGGGCCAAGCGTGATTTCGGCAAGACCCCGGAGCCGGAGCCGGGGGAGGTCGGGGATGGCTCCGGTCGGTTCGTGGTGCAGCGCCACCGCGCCACGGCGCTCCACTACGACACACGGCTGGAGATCGACGGCGTCCTGGTGAGCTGGGCCGTGCCGAAGGGCCCGACCCTGGATCCCCGCGAGAAGCGCCTGGCGATGCGCACCGAGGATCACCCGATCGAGTACTTCGACTTCGAGGGTGTGATCCCCGAGGGCGAGTACGGGGCCGGCGACGTGATCATCTGGGACTGGGGAACGTTCGAGCCGGAGGAGACCGACGATCCGGGTCAAGCCCTGCGCGAGGGCGAGCTGAAGTTCCGCCTCTTCGGGGAGCGACTGCGCGGCCGCTTCACGATCGTTCGCACCAGCGGCCGCGGCGGTCGCCGCGACGAGCGCGAGCAGTGGCTGCTGATCAAGAAGCGCGACGAGGCCGCGGTGGATGGCTGGGACGCAGAGGACTTCCCAGCCAGTGTCAAGACCGGCCGTACCAACGACGAGGTCCGAGACGGGGTTCAGCCCCGCTTCGAGCGGCCGCCACCCACTCGCGAGGTGGCACCCGACCTGTCGCGGGTCCGCGACGAGCGCCAGCCGGACTTCGTGCCGCCGATGATGGCCACCCTGACCGACGCGGCCTTCGATGACGACGACTGGCTGTACGAGATCAAGTGGGACGGCTACCGCGTCGAGGCCGTCGTGAGCGGTGGCACGGCCCGCATCTGGACCCGCAACCGCATCGACGCCGCAACCTACTTTCCGGACCTGGCGGGTCCGGCGGACTGGATCGATGCCGAGGCGGCGATCGTCGACGGCGAGGTGGTCGCCTTCGACGAGGAGGGGCGCCCGTCGTTCAGCCGGCTGCAGGAGAAGACCGGTCTGCGGGCGCTGGAGATGGCCACGCGCCGCGCCGACCCGGACGCCAAGCGGCTCAGCCGCGAGGAACGCGAGGCGATCCCGCTGGCCTACATGGTGTTCGACCTGCTCCATGTCGACGGCAAATCCCTCCTGGACGTGCCGCTCGAGGACCGCAAGCACCTCCTGCGCCGCGTCCTGCGGTCCGATGGGGTGGTGCGCTATGCCTCGCATGTCGTGGGCGACGGGATCGAGTTCACCCGGGCCGCCGCCGAGAAGGGCCTCGAGGGCATCGTCGCCAAGCGGCGGCAGAGCACCTACCAGCCGGGCCGCCGGAGTCGCGATTGGCTGAAGATCAAGCTGCGGCGCGAGCAGGAGGTCGTGGTCGTCGGCTGGCTGCCGGGGCAGGGCACCCACAAGGACTTGGGCTCACTGATCGTGGCCGTCAACGAGGACGGCGGGCTGCGCCACGCCGGCCAGGTCGGCAGCGGCATCAATGCGCGGATGCGAAGGGAATTGCTGGCTGCCATGGAGCCGATCCGCCGCGACACGGCGCCGCTCATCAAGACGCCGCGGCTGCCGCAGGCGCGCTGGGTGGAGCCACGCATCGTCATCCGTGCCGAGTTCACCGACTGGACCCGCGACGGCCTCCTGCGCCAGGCCGCATTCAAGGGCATCGAGCTCGACCGCGACCCGGCCAAGGTGGTGCGCGAGGAGGCCGTGCCCGCGGCACGCGTGGTGCAGCAGGCGCCAGCGGCCAACCGACGGCCCACCAAGCGACCGGATGAGCCCGATCGCCCGGCGAAGCCCACGCCGAAGGCCAAGCCGCCGAGCGATGACGGGTGGCCGCCCCCCGAGATGGATCTGACCCCCGCCACGAAGGCAGAGCTCAAGGCGCTGGACGAGATGAGCGGCGACGGACACTGGCCGGTGGCCGGCCACGAGGTGCGGGTCACGAACCTGGACAAGGTGCTGGTGCCGGCCGACGGGGAGCATCGGGCCATCACCAAGCGTGACCTGCTGCGCTACTACGTCAGCATCGGGCCAACCATCATCCCGCATCTGGCCGGGCGGGGCCTCAACCTCCAGCGCTTTCCGGACGGGATCGGCAGGCAGGGCTTCTGGCAGAAGGACGTGCCCGGCCACGCGCCGAAGTGGATCAGCCGCTGGACTTACACCGGCCACGAGGGGACGAAGGATTACGTGGTGGTCGACAAGGTGGCCACCTTGGCCTGGCTGGCTCAGGAGGCAGCCCTGGAGATCCATCCCTGGACTTCCCGAACGATCTCGCCGCACGAGCCGACCTTCGCGCTGATCGACGTCGATCCCGGGGACACGACGAGCTGGGACGAGGTGCTGACCCTCACGCGCCTCTACCGGACCGCGCTCGAGCACCTGAGTGTCATCGGCCTGCCAAAGACAACCGGCAAACGCGGGATCCAGGTTTGGGTGCCGGTGCGCCGCGGCTATTCGTTCGCCGATACCTCTGCCTGGGTCGAGTCGCTGTCGCGGATGATCGGTGGACTGGTGCCCGACATCGTCAGCTGGGAGTGGGCCAAGCGCGATCGCCGCGGCCGCGCCCGCCTCGATTTCACCCAGAACGCGGTGAACAAGACGCTGGTCGCGCCCTATTCGGCCAGGCCGGCGCCCGGCGCCCCCGTTTCGGCGCCCATCCGATGGGAGGAGCTGGATGACCCGAAGCTGCGCTCGGACCGATGGACCATCGACACCCTGCCGCAGCGGCTTGCCAAGGTCGGGGACCTGTTCGAGCCCGCCACGCAGCTGGCCCAGGACCTGCCAGAGATCTAGAGGGTCGGTTTGAGCACCATCAGGGCCACGATGACGACCACGATCAGACCCAGCACAGCGCCCAACCGTCCGCCGCGGCCAGCCAGAGCGCGATACTCCTCCGATTCAGGGCCGGGTCCCTCCACCGCCGCGATTTGCTGTCGCAGCAGCGGGGTGTAGACGGCGAAGCCAAGCACCACTGCCACCAGGAACAGCCCGATCGCCAGCCAGACCCAGAGGTCGGTGAGGTCGTAGGGACCGATGAAGACCATCGCCAGGCCGAGGGCGAACAGGACGCCGTAGGCCGGGTTGGCGAAGCGGTCATCCAGGAACTTGACGCTGCGCAGGACATGGCCGAGGTGCATCGGCTCCGCGGCGGCGCGACGGATCAGGATGCCGTAGCTGATGTTGAAGCCAACCGCCACGATGGCCATCAGGATGTGGCCGATCTTGAGCCAGGGATAAAGCCACTCGAGCGCGTCGATCATCGGCGCTCGATGCTACGCCACCCGGAAACCGCCGGACAGCAAACGCGCCACGGCATCGCCCGCAAGCTGCGGGACTCCGTGGCGCGCTCCTTCCCCCGCTGAAGCGGGTCGTCGGGGGCCCTAGAAGGGCCAGCCGCCGCCGGTGCTGACGCTGCGCATCGTTGGGGGTTCTCCTGAGTCGTGTCTGGCGGCGCAACCCGGTTGGCTGCTGCCGTGCCTTCACGTTCAGGGAGAGAGGTCCGGCGGACAATGACCCATCGGTACACGTTCGACCGCAGTGGCGCGGTACTTTCGGCTGCCTGAAGGGTCAAGTACGGCTTGTCATGGCATGTACACTGCGGCCATGCCACGAACCAAGACCGCGGCCCGTCCCACCGAGCATGACGCCGCGCTGGCGCGGCAGATTGGCGAGCGTATCCGGGAGGCACGCCGGCGAGCCGGCCTGACCCAGCAGCAGCTCGCCGGAGATCGATACACCAAGGCCTACGTCAGTGCCCTCGAGACCGGCATCGCTCGACCCTCCATGGTCGCGCTGAGCTACCTGTCTGAGCGTCTCGGCCTGCCGCCGAGCCACTTCCTGGACGAGCAGACCCCGGCCTGGACGCGCCTGGAGGTCGACATGCAGCTCGCCTCTGGGGACTGGCAGGCGGCCGCGGATGGATACGCCGCGCTGCTGGCCGATGCCGTGGACGATCAGGTTCGCGCCGAGCTCCTGCGCGGCCAGGCCGAGGCGCTGGTTCGCCTCGATCATGGGCGAGAGGCGGTGGCCGCCGCGGCCGAGGCCGCCCGGATCTTCGCCTCGCTCGGTCGGGTCTCGGAGGAGGCCCTGAGCCGATACTGGCTGGCCTACGGCCTCTACCTGTCCGATGCCGAGACTGACGCGCGCAGCATGCTCGATGCCCTGCTGGCCCGCGTCCGTGCCGGGCTGCGGGTCGAGCCTGAGTTCGAGATGCGGCTGCTCATCGCCCTGGCCGCCGTCGAGTCCAAGACGGGCAACTTTGCCGAATCCCTGGCGCACCTGGAGGCGGCCCGTGGCATGGCCGACGACCTCGACGATCGGCGCCGCGCGATGTTCCTCTTCAACCTGGCCATCAGCTATCGCGAGACCGGCGACGTCGAGGCCGCGATCCGTGCTGGGACGCAGGGGCTTGCCCTCCTGCGGGCGGCCGGTTCGTCGTTCGAGTCGGCCCAGATCGAGAACGATCTGGCGCTGGCGTACCTGGCCACCGGCAACGTGGGCCGGGCCCGGGAGCTGGCCGGCGAGGCCAGGCGCGAGTTCGAGCACGCCGGCGACGACCGCTACCTGGCCGCCGTCCTGGACACTGAGGCGCAGGTGGCCCTCGCCTCCGGCGCCGGAGGCGAAGCAATTACCCTGGCCCGGCGCGCGGTCGACCTCGCCAAGCGCTCCGGCAACAGCATGGCCGAGCTCGGTGCGATGCTGACCGAGGCTCGCGCGCTCCGCGCCGCCGACGAGACCGCGGCAGCCGAGGCTCGCTTCGCCGAGGCCGCCGCGATCGCCCGAGAGGGGACCGTTGCGTCGCGTCTTCGGGACGTCCTGCGCGAGTGGGCGGAGCTGCGCGCCGAGGCGGGGGATCATCGCGGGGCCTACGAGCTGACGAACGAGGCGCTCGCAGTCAACTGACCCCGTGGCCCTGTCAATTAAGTATTGACAGGTCGGGTGCGGTGCGGATAGTCTGCCGCCGACGAGTTGGTGTGGGCACCCGCTGGCACACCCGGCGGACCAGCTCGAGCATTGGGGGAGACGGGATCGGAGAGCGGGCACATCTCCGATCCCGTTGCGTTTTCGGCGTTCCGGCTAGCATGCTGAGCATGCCTCGACGCCTTTTCATCTTCGATCCCCCTGATCGGTTCACCTCCGGCACCGTCGGACTGCCCGGCAACCGCGCCTTCTTCCTCCAGGCACGCAAGGGCCGCGCCGTCGTCAGCGTCTCGCTCGAGAAGGCCCAGGTGGCGGCCCTGGCGGAGCGCCTGGATGAGCTGCTGACCGTGGTCGACGATGACGTCACTGGCCCGGGGACCGATCTTGTCGGCGCCGACGACCGGCCGCTCGATGAGCCAGTGGTCGAGGTCTTTCGAGTCGGGGCGATGGCCCTCTCCTGGGATGCGGCCGCCGAACGCGTGGTGATCGAGGCGCAGCCGCCAGACGAGAGTGGCGACTACATCGAAGCCGCCGATGACGACGAGGACGGGCCCGACCTCATGCGCGTTCGCATCGAGCGTGATGAGGCGCGTGCCTTCGTTCGCCGCGCCCAGGAGCTGGTTGCCGCCGGCCGGCCGCCGTGTCCGTTCTGCGGGCAGCCGCTGGAGGCCACGGGCCACTTCTGCCTGGCGCGCAACGGGCAGCACAACTGAGCACGGCGGAGCCGCTGCCGGGGCAGCCGCCCCGGCATGCCGGATTCGATCCGGAGCTGCGCATCGACTGGTTGGACGCCGCGGAGCTCGCCGGCGAGCTGCCCGGCCGCGTGGGACTCACCTTCCTGCCGGGGAAGCGCGGGGCATCGGTGCGGTATCCAGGGCACGTCTACCGGCGCGACACCGCCGCTGACCTGGCGGCCATGCGCCGGGCCGGTGTGGCGCTGCTCGTCCTCCTGGTCGAGGACGGGGAGCTGCTTCGCTGGGGCGACCCGCGAATCGCCGATCATGCGGCGGCCGCCGGCCTCGAGCTGGCTCGCTATCCGATTCCTGACGGGCACGCCGCGGGCAGCGTGGCGGCCATGGACGAGATCCAGGACCGCATCGAGCAGGCACGAGCCCGTGGCGACGTGGCGGTGGCGTGCATGGGCGGCGTGGGCCGCACCGGGATGGTGGCCGCCTGCGCGCTGGTGCGCGCCGGCCAGTCGGCGGAGGCAGCCATCGGGCGGGTGCGTCTCGTCCGGCACCCGACGGCGGTCGAGACAGTCGAGCAGGAGCGCTTCGTGCGCGACTACGTCGCCGCGCGCGTCGCGCGCGAGTAGCGCACCGTCAGGAGGCGGCTTTGGCCTCGTGGTGGCCGAGCTTGCCGGCTTGCTCCTCGAACTCGAGCATGAGACGGCGCAGGAGCGCGTTCAGCATCTCCTTCTCGGCCGGGTCCAGCGCGTTGGCGACCAGCGCTTCCTTCCGTGCCTGCGCGCCAACGGTGTCCTGCCATGCCTGCCAGCCGGCCTCGGTCAGCTCGACCTGCAGCGCGCGACGGTCATCGGGATCCGGCAGGCGGCGAATGAGGCCCGCGGCCTCCAGCCGATCGAGCCGATTGGTCATGGCGCCGGACGAGAGGCCGATGTCCTCCGCCAGCTTGCCGGGCGACTTGCGGTAGGGAGGTCCCGACCGGCGGAGCGCGCCGAGCAGCCACCACTCGCCGCGATCGAGCTTGAACTCCGCCAGGGTCTCATTCATGGCCCGATCGAGGTGACGCTGCAGCTTCTGGATACGCTCGACGATGCCCTCGGTGGCGAGGTCGAGGTCGGGCAGCTCCCGCTTCCACACCTGCAGCATGCGGTCGACGTGATCCTGCGCCGGCGCTGCCACCGTGGTGGCCACTCGGCGTGATTTCGTTGCCATATCGGTTCTGATTCTCCACGTCAAATGTCTTGACGTCAAGACATTGGCTTGCTAGACTGCCGCAAGTTGTTTGACATCAAGAATCTTTCGGTCGAACGAAGGAGGGTAGCGACGTGCAGAACCTGATGGACTACGAGGCGCTCCGCCTTGAGTTTCGCTCCCGCCGCAGCGGGCCTGTGGTGCAGGCCCGCGGCTCGCGGACCTATGCCGTCCGCCGCCGCGTCGGCGGGTGGCTGGTCGGGGTCGGCTCGCGCATGGCCGGCGACGACCGTGGATCCGTCCGGACCACCGCCGACTCGGGCTGAGTCGAGTGGCGGTCCCGTAGACTCCGCCGCATGGCGGCAGAGCGCTACGACGCGATCGTCATCGGCCTGGGTGGCATGGGCAGCGCGACGGCCTTTCACCTCGCTCGGCGGGGCCGACGCGTGCTCGGCCTGGAGCAGTACGGCCTGCTCCACGATCGTGGCTCGTCGCACGGGCTGACCCGCATCATCCGCCTCGCCTACCACGAGCACCCTTCCTACGTCCCGCTCCTGCGGCGTGCATACGAGCTGTGGCACGAGCTCGAGCAGCTCTCCGGGGAACGGCTGCTGATCACGACCGGCAGCATCGAGGGCGGTCCGGAGGACGGCCCCCTGTTCCAGGGTGCACTCGAGGCGGCGCGCATCCACGACCTGCCACACGAGGTCCTGGACGTGGCGGAGCTGCGGCGACGCTTCCCGGCCTATGGCGATTTCGAGCCCAGCACGCACGTTGTCCTGCAGCCGGACGGTGGCTTCCTGCTGGCCGAGCGAACGCTGCTGGCCCACATCAACCAGGCCGTGCGCCACGGCGCGGAGCTGCACTTCCATGAGCCGGTGCTCGACTGGGAGCCGACGGCCGACGGCGGCGTCCGAGTCGCCAGCGCGCGCGCCACGTACGAAGCCGATCGGCTCGTCATCTGTGCCGGCCCCTGGGCCGGTCGGCTGGTGCCGCGGATCGCACCGCTGGCCGTGCCCGAGCGCCAGGTGCTCGCCTGGCTGCAGCCCACGCGCCCCGAGCTCTTTGCGCCGGATCGGTTTCCCGTGTTCGTGCTCGACGTGGAGGAGGGCAACTACTACGGCTTCCCCGAGCACGACGTGCCGGGCTTCAAGTTCGGCCGCTACCACCATCTTCGCGAGCCGATGGATCCCGACGATCCCGATCGCGCCACCCATCCGGAGGACGAGGCGATCCTGCGCGCCTTCGCGGCGCGCTACTTTCCCGGCGGGGCAGGGCCGACGATCCTGCTCAAGGCCTGCATCTTCACCAACTCGCCGGACGAGCACTTCGTCATCGACCGCTTGCCCGATGCGTCCCAGGTCAGCATCGCGGCGGGCTTCAGTGGCCATGGCTACAAGTTCTGCAGCCTGGTCGGCGAGGTGATGGCCGACCTGGCGCTCGACGGTGCGACCAGCCACGACATCGGCCTCTTCAGCCTCTCGCGCTTCGCATCCTGAAAGTACGCCCCGAGTACTGCACCGGACCGCACCTGGGCGGTTGGGTGCAGTCGGCCACGAGGGGCCGCTGGCCCCGAGGTACCACCTCGCCATAGGCAGGTCGAGGCACGCCGGGCATCCTGCGGCCCGTAATTCGTACTCATCTGGATGCGCCAAACCTCATGAACACCACCGACCGCGCCCAGCGAACGCTGAGCCGCCGGACACTGACCGCGGCAGGCATCACCACCCTTGCCTTCTCGCTGATCGTCTCCATTGGGCCTGCCCTGGCAGCGCCCGGCGGGAACGGCAATGGCAACCCGAACGCCGGGACAGTCAAGATCCACGATGCCGATACCTCGACCGAGGCGACCGGGAACGATCCGCATGTCTGCGCCTTCTGGATTGGCTTCTCGTCGGATTCGGGCGAGGCCGGGGTCTGGCAGGTTCTCGGCGTGCCACCGACCGGCGACGGCAGCGTGGCAGCCTCGGGGGCCTATGACACCAGCGGCGACGGCTTCGAGGCGACCGCGGTGCTGACGCTGCCCAACGGCCATTACCGGCTCGACTGGACCGCGAACGGCGCCAATGCCAAGCACAAGACCTTCTGGGTGGCATGCGAGGACGAGGGCTCGAGCGACGAGGTCGCGCCATCGGATGACGCTGCGCCGTCCGACGCGAGCTCGCCGTCGGAGGAGAGCACCCCGAGCGACGAAGAGACCGATCCCGAGGGCGGTGCCTCATCGGAAGACGAGATCCCGTCCGAGGACGAGGCTCCGTCGCAGGATGAGGCTCCGTCGCAGGACGAGGCCCCGTCGCAGGACGAGGCCCCGGCGAGCGATTCCGAGCAGCCCTCGGACGAGTCGACGCCGGACAACGGGCCCGATGCGCACGCCGGTGATCCTGGCGCCAGCCAGCAGCCCGAGGGCCAGGTCAAGTCCGGGACGTCGCGGGACGGCGAGTCGGATGGGACCGGCTCTGGGATCCCCGACACGGCGACCGCCGCCGACGTCGTGAACACCGGCCTGAGTGGAATCCTGGCCGCGATCGGCGTCCTGCTGATCGTGGTTGCACACGCGGGCACCCGGCGCGAGCGGACCCTGCCCACCGCTTAGCGCCCCGGGCGCATCCGGAGGGTGCCCCTCCTGCCTCCTCGGCCCTCGGGCCGGGGAGGCATTTTTCATGCGCCCAGCGGCAGTTGCTCCTGGACTGGCAGCCTCGCCTGGTCGCGCGCGATCTCGACGAACCGGCAGAGCGCGTTCGCCAGCTTCATCTGCACCGGGGTGTGCGCTCGCACGGTGAGCAGTGCCGGCGAGGCAACGACGGACGCGATGCACCGCCCGCGCGACGTCGCCACGTTCAGCCGGTTCAGGGAGTAGAGGAACTCCATGTTGCGCGGCATCTCCTCGGGCGATGAGGTCGCCATCGAGTAGATGACCGCGGCCGCCTGCTGGCCCTGGATCTTGTCGACGGTGCCGACGCGGACATCGCCGCGGATGTCGAGGCGGCGCAGCGCGTCGGTGAGCGTGGTGGTCAGCAGCTCGACCTGGGCGTTGTACGGCGCCACGACGAGCACCTGGTCGGGCGTGAGTGGCGCCGTGATGTTGTGCTGATTGGTCCAGCTGCCCTCCAGGAGGTGCGCGTACAGCTCGGCCACCAGCGTCGCCTCCTCCTCGGACGAGTTGCGGTTGCCCTCGTGCACGACGGGCAGCCAGCGAACCCCGGTTCCGGTCAACCTGCCGGGAGCGGCCACGGATTGGAGGTTCGCCTCGGGGGCCGAGCGCAGCTCGCCGGCATAGAAGACTTCACTGGTGAAGGCGTTCACGTCCTCGTGGAGCCGATGCGTCGACCCGAGGAACAGACCACAGGTCGGGTCGATCACCGGCTTGCCGCCGAGGACGTGCTCGAGCGCCGACTGGTCAACGCCCTCGGGGTGCGCCCCCTTCTTCACCTGCGACAGCTGTTGCGGGTCACCCAGCAGGACCAGGTTGCGGGCGGCCCCGGATACCGCCAGGACGTTGGCCAGTGACATCTGGCCGGCCTCATCGACGAACAGCGTGTCGACCGCGGACTCGAACTCGGGCCGAGCCCACATCCAGGCGGTGCCGGCGGCCACCTGGGTGCCGTCGTGCAAGGCGTCCAGCACGGTGGCGTTGTCGGTCGTGTGCTCGTAGCGCCAGGTGGCCTGCAGCGTCTCGTCGCGATCGACCTTGCGGATCGCCGCCACCGGCACGCCACGGTCAACGGAATGGTCGAGGACCTCGTCCAGCAGGTTGGTGAGCGCCTTGTGGGTGAACGCCACGATCCCGACTCGACGTCCGGCGCGGAGCAGCGACAGGATCATCTCCGCCCCGATGTAGGTCTTGCCCGAGCCGGGCGGCCCCTGGACCGGCAGGACCGAATCCTGGAGCCGCAGGACGAGATCGGGGGCGGCATCGGCTCCGTCCGCAGCGATCCGGTCGCCGGGACCCTGGCCGACGCGCGGCGGTCGCCCCAGCAGGAAGTCGCGGGCCGCTCGCCAGGGGCCATCGCCCGTCATCGAATTGTCCGCGACCCAGAGCCCGAACCGCTCCAGCGCGCCCTTCTGGGCGTCGGCCACGATCGGTCCAGCCGGGATCAGCGAATGGGGATGCGGCCGGTTGGCCGCGACGCTCGACATCAGGTCCAGGGTGCCGGCCAGCGCGTCCAGCGCCACGATCTTGCCCGCCGTGCTCTGCGTGGCGGGATCCACCGGGTCGTCGCCGACCTTGAGCCGGTAGGCCTGCTCCGGGTCGAACGCGTAGCGGTGGACAACGGAGCGCTTGGGCCGATCCACCTCACGCACCCAGGTGAGCTGCCCGATCGCCTCCTCGTCGCGGGACGCCAGCTCCTCATCGGAGCGGCGGCAGCGATCGAAGAACGCCCACCAATCGACCTTCTCCTCGCGGCGGTGCCACTCCAGCGTATTCGCGAGCAGCCACCGGGCCTGAAGCTCCGGGTCGGCTGCACGGTCCTCGGCCCGCGGGCTGACCCCGTCGAGCAGCCGAGCGGCAAGCGCTTCGATCCGCCGATCCCGCTCGCTCGGCGGCTTGTCGAGGTCCTCCTCCACGGTCCTCCGTGGCAGCTCGTCAATTCCGAGCAACCCCGCCAACTCCACGCGCCGCGACTCCAGCCAATCGCGCAGTTCGGCGTTCGAGCGGCAATCGTCCTGGTTGTAGAGCGCGATGCCGTCCAAGATCTTCTGGTCTGCCGAGCCGGCACTGACCGACTTGATATAGCGCTCGTAGGCGACTACCGAGGAGCCGGCCTCCTTGAGCTCCGCCTCGCGGTCGAGCGCGTAGAGCTTCTCCAGCTTCTTGATGGAGTAGCTTTCGACGCCGATGCGCAGGCCCTGGCGGACGACCTTGTAGAGGTCGACGAACAGCTCGCCGCGCAGCATGCGGTCGACCTCCGCCTCGCGCGTCGCGTGGCGCGTCGACAGCATCCCCATCCGCCCGCGCTCGTAGGCGGCGTAGTGGTAGACGTGCATCTCGGGGTCGGCGCGCCATCGGCTCATCAGGAAGTCGATGAAGCCCTCGAACGCGACCTTCTCCTCGCCGCGAGAGTGGGCCCACCAGGCGTGAAAGGTGGGCTGACCGTCCGCCGCCGGCTGTGACGGGTCCCAGACGCCGAACAGGTACTCGAGGCCGTCCTCCTCGGCGAACGGATCGCCTTCCATGTCGAAGAAGAGGTCGCCTTGCGAGGGCGCCGGCAGCCAGCTGAGGCCGCGGTTCGGCTCGAGCGGCAGGAACTCGTAGCGCGGCCGCTCCGCGCCGCGCGACTCCAGCTGCAGGCGCGCCTGCTGGTGAAGGCCGGCCATGGCTGCGTCGCCCAGCTTGTCGACCTGGGGCAGCGGCTGCGTCAGCTCGGCGAGCGCGGTCATGGTCGGAATGCCGGCGTCGCGCAGCCGCCGCGCCTGGTCAGAGCGCATCGACGCCACCAGGCTCAGGTGGTCCCCGTCGCGGCGCAGGGTCGCGCAGGTCGGCTGCCAGCGGCACACATCGCAGTGACTGACGGGTTCCGGGATCACCGGCAGTGGGTAGGCGAGCGGACGATCGGCACCGACCGCCTCGAGGAAGCGCTGCTTCACGCTGCGGTAGTAGGCGGCGTAGTCGTCGACCCGATGGGTGTCGACCTGGTGGCCGCTGCCCCCCAACGCCACGTGCATCTCGGCCGGCATCACGCCCTGCACGCGGGCAACGAGGTCCGAGTAGACGCACATCTGGAGCAGGGCGCTGCCCTTCGTGCGCCGCGCCAGCTTCGTGTCGGCGACCTCGTAGTGGAAGTCACCGAGCTGCGATGGTCCGTCACACCGCAGCAGGAAGTCGGCATAGCCGCGCCACGTGCCGTCGAAGAGGGTCGCCTGGTAGATCACGTCGGCACCCTCCCGCATCCGACGCGTGGTGAGCTCGACGTCGGCCCGCAGCTGCTCGGCCGGCGAGAGCGCGGGATTGCGCGGGTTGCGACCCTCCACCACCTCGTGGCCCTGCTCACGGAGGTAGGCCAGGTAGCGGCGCTCGTGCTCCTCGCCGCGCTCGCGAAGGACCTCGAGCTCCTCATCGACCCGATCGTCGGCGCTGAGAAGGCCCTTGAGTTGGGCACGGTCCAGCGTCGTCAGGTGTTCGCAGGCCAGGAACCCGACGAGGTCGGTCGCGCTGTAGACGGTCTTCCCGTCCAGGTCTTGCATCGCTCAGGTGCTCCCCCGCATGGGACCGAAGCCTACGAGACCGATGCGACAGCTTGTCGGTCGCAATCGCGCGTCGGGAACTCGCAGATCGCTACGGCGAGGGTGTCGGCTGCGGACGATCGCGGACGAAGGAAAGAGCCCACGAGCAGTCGGATGCCACCGACACCGAGAGCGGCTTGCCGACCAACCCGTGGTGGGTGGCGAAGAAGTTCGAGAACAGCTCGCCTGGACCGGGCACGCCGCCGATGCTGGCCGTGATCGCGCGGACCGGCGGCTGGCCTTCAATGACGAAATCCACGAGGAACGAGCAGCCGGTCGGCGTCGGCGGCGCAGCCAGCCAGAGTACGGAGACATGCCCATCGGGCAGGGTCATCGGGCCGAAGTCACCATCGGCTTCGCCAGCAAAGCCGCCCAGGTACGGGTTGCGCGAAACGCTGCTGAAGGTCGCCGCCGCCAGGAACGGATCGGCCTCGGTGCCGGCCGCCACCCAGCCGGTCTTGAAGCCCAGGTCGGCGCGGTTCGCATCGGCCACGAGGTACCAGCCGGTGTCGTCGACCCACACCGGGCCCAGCGCGACCAGCAGCTCCGCGCCGTTGCCAAGGCTCGTCAGGACCCGCTGATCGATGCCCGGCCGCGAGCGGACGCGCAGCCCCGGGGCGCTGACGGTCACGCGGTCCCCGGCGGTGAACTGCGGCACGGCCCTCAACCCGGGTGTCGGCGATGGTCGCAACGTCGGGACTGCCGTGGGAGTCGGGGCGGGAGACGGACTGGCGGTCGGCCGTGGCGCGCGGGTCGGCTCCTGGATGTCGACCAGGCAACCGCCGAGCAGCAATGCGACTGCCAGCAGGCAGAGAGCGGGGCGTATCGGCTTCATGGACCCCCTCGACGAGACACCCGCGGGAGTATGTCACCGCTCGGCCGTCA
>DASSNX010000027.1:0-4075 GCA_035701185.1 Candidatus Limnocylindria bacterium | reverse complement strand
CGACGAGTACCATCACCCCATGAGCGACGTCTTCATCCTGTCCGCCGCCCGCACGCCCATCGGCAAGTTCGGCGGCGGCCTTTCCACGGTCCCGGCCACCGAGCTGGGCGCGACCGCCATCCGTGCCGCGGTCGAGCGCGCGGGCATCGCGCCGGAGCGCCTCGACGAGGCGATCATGGGCCAGGTCATCCAGGGCGGCGCGGGCCAGGCACCGGCCCGCCAGGCCGCGCTGAAGGCCGGGCTGCCGGAGGGCGTCAGCGCCACGACCATCAACAAGGTCTGCGGCTCCGGCCTGAAGGCCGTGATGCTCGGCGCGGCCAGCATCCGCGCCGGCGACGCCAACGCGATCGTGGCCGGCGGCATGGAGAACATGAACCTCGGCCCCTACCTGCTGCCCGGCGCGCGCACCGGCTATCGGCTGGGCAACCAGACCGTGGTGGACAGCACCGTGCACGACGGCCTGTGGTGCGCCACCTGCGACGTCCACATGGGCATGCACGCCGAGCGGGTGGCGGACAAGCACGACATCACCCGCCAGGCACAGGACGAGTTCGCGCTGCGGTCGCACCAGCGCGCGCTGGCAGCCATCGAGGACGGGCGCTTCCGCGAGGAGATCGTGCCCGTGATGGTGGAAGGCAAGAAGGGTCCGAACACGGTCGACACCGACGAGAACCCCCGGGCCGATACCTCCCTCGAGGCCCTCGCGAAGCTGAAGCCGGCGTTCAAGCCGGATGGCGGCACGGTCACGGCCGGCAATGCGCCGGGCATCACCGACGGGGCGGCCGCGGTGGTCATCGGCTCCGAGGAGGTCGTCGAGGCCGATGGCCTCCAGCCGATCGCCCGCATCACCGGCTACGCGCAGGCGGACGTCGCGCCGGAATGGCTGTTCGAGGCGCCGATCCACGGCGTGCGGCGGCTGATCGAGCGTGTCGGCGGCACGCTGGCCGACTTCGACCTGATCGAGATCAACGAGGCCTTCGCGGCGCAGGTCCTGGCCGATGGCAACGAGCTCGGCTTCGACTGGGATCGCGTCAACGTCAACGGCGGCGCAATCGCGTTGGGCCACCCCATCGGCGCATCCGGTGCCCGCGTCCTGACCACGCTCCTCTACGAGCTGCGGCGGCGGGGCGGCGGTAAGGGCCTGGCGACCCTCTGCCTCGGCGGCGGGGGAGCGGTCGCCATGGCGGTCGAGACCGTATAGGACGGATGGGCGGGGCCACTCGGCCCTGTCATGGCGGCGGGGAGGCTCCGTATAATCGCCTTCGGCTCGCGCGCGGGCCTGCTTCCGATCACTGACTTCGAGCGGAGGCGCCGGCGCGCCCTCAGTTCTGGAGGCAATCCACCAGCCGATGGCTAGCACGAATCCGGTCGCCGACGCCCCGAACATCTGGGCCGTCGCCCAGGCGCAGTTCGATCACGCGGCTGACCTGCTCGATCTCGATCCCGGCCTGCGCAAGGTCCTGCGCGTTCCGAAGCGGGAGCTGACGGTCAACTTCCCGGTGACCATGGACGACGGCCACGTGGAGGTCTTCACCGGCTACCGCGTCCAGCACAACCTGAGCCGTGGCCCCGCCAAGGGTGGCATCCGCTATCACCAGGACGTCACGCTGGACGAGGTCCGCGCGCTTTCCATGTGGATGACCTGGAAGTGCGCCGTGGTCAACATCCCGTACGGTGGCGGCAAGGGCGGGGTCATCGTCGATCCGAAGAAGCTGTCCATGCGCGAGCTGGAGGGTTTGACCCGCCGCTTCGCGACGGAGATCAGCCCGCTCATCGGCCCCGACCGCGACATCCCGGCGCCCGACGTGAACACCAACGCCCAGACCATGGCCTGGATCATGGACACCTTCTCCATGCACCACGGCTACACGATCAGCGGGGTCGTCACCGGCAAGCCCATCGCGGTGGGCGGCTCGCTGGGCCGCAACGAGGCCACCGCCCGCGGCGCCGTCTTCACCCTGCAGCAGGCCAGCAAGACCCGCGACCTGCCGCTGCGCGGGGCGACGGTCGCCATCCAGGGCTACGGCAACGCCGGCTCGATCGCGGCCGACCTGCTGGCCGCGGAGGGCTCGATCATCATCGCCGTCAGCGACAGCTCCGGCGGCATTCATAACCCGAACGGCCTGGATCCGGCCAAGGTCAGCGCCTGGAAGCGCGAGCACGGCACGGTCGTCGGCTTCCCGGGCTCCGAGGAGATCAGCAACGCCGCGATCCTGGAGCTTCCCTGCGACATCCTGGTACCGGCGGCGCTGGAGAACCAGATCACCGACAGGAACGCCGATCGCGTGCAGGCCAAGATCGTGGCCGAGGCCGCCAACGGTCCGACCACGCCGGAGGCCGATGCCATCCTCTTCGAGCGCGGCGTCTTCCTGATCCCCGACATCCTGTGCAACGCCGGTGGGGTCACGGTGAGCTACTTCGAGTGGGTCCAGGACATGCAGTCGTTCTTCTGGACCGAGCAGCGCATCAACGAGAGCCTGAAGGAGATCATGGACCAGGCCTTCGAGGCGGTCCACGCCATGAGCCACCGTCACGAGGTCGACATGCGGACCGCCGCGTACATGGTCGCCGTGGCCCGGGTCGCGGAGGCCACGACGCTGCGCGGCCTCTACCCGTAGGCCGCGGGGTCACCGAGCCGATGCTCGACCACGAAGAGCGGTTCCTCTTCCGGGAGGAGATCCTCAACCTGGCCAATGCGCTCAACGAGCCGGGCGCGCTGGACAACGTGGAGGATCTCCTGGCCGAGGTGACCACCTCGCCGCGCTTCGACTCGGACGTCTTCACCCTGGAGCGCTCGCTCCAGGTCATGCTCGGCAACCGGGCCGGCTCCACGCTGGTCGGGCTGCTGACCGTGACGCGCGAGGTGTTCGAGGAGGTGGGCGACATCGGCCTCCCGCCGGAGGTCCACGAACGGGTGGTCAGCTGGCGGGCCCGATTCGGCCTGGCCATCGACAACGCGCTGAACTACCTGAACAACCCCGACGGCATCCAGGGGCACAACTTCGGCACCCAGGTCAGCCACGGCGAGGCCGGCACCACGCTCCAGGGCCGGCTGACGCTGGTGCGCTACAACAACGAGCCGCAGTTCTTCATCGCCGATGCCGACATCCTGCTGGCCATCGCGGCCGACATGATGGATCGGCTGGGGGAGCACCTGGAGCCGGACATGCTCGAGCCGGACCTCGTGCAGCGGCTGCGTGAGGGCGTCGAGCGCATCGAACGGCGGTCGAAGGCCCCCGAGTGAGCGGGCGGTGAGGGCGCCGCAGCGCATCTTCCTGGCCGCCACCGGGCAGAACCGCGGCAAGACCACCGTTTCGCTGGGTTTGGCAGCCGGCTTCGTGGCCGAGGGCCATCGGCTGGGGTTCCTCAAGCCGGTCGGCCAGCGCTACCTGGTGGTCGACGGCACGCGCGCCGACGAGGACGCGGTGCTGATGAAGGAGGTCTTCGACCTGCCCGACCCGCTGAACGACATGAGCCCCGTCACCCTGCCGCGCCACTTCACCACCGACTTCGTGATGGGCCGGGTCAATGACGACCTCGCCTCGGCGGTCGCCGATGCCGACCAGGCGGTGGCACACGACAAGGACGTGGTGCTGATCGAGGGGACCGGGCATGCCGGCGTGGGCGCGGTCATCGGCCTCTCGAATGCCACCGTGGCCGCCATGCTCGAGGCGCCGGTGTTGATCGTGAGCGAGGGCGGCGTCGGCCGGCCGATCGACGAGATCGTGCTCAACCACGCCCTCTTCGAGCGCCACGGGGTGCGCGTCGCCGGGGCGGTGATCAACAAGGTCAACGTGGACGCCAACCCGGACCTGCCCGAGGTCCTGCGCCGCGGCCTGGCGCAGCACGGCATCGACCTCATCGGCTGCATCCCGTTCAGCGAGCTGCTGGCCAACCCGTCGCTGGAGCTGATCGTCACCCACCTGGACGGCGAGCTGCTGGCCGGCGAGGCGACGCCCGGGGCGGTGATCGGTGGGGTGGCCATCGGCGCCATGCGGGCCGACCACGCGGTGCCCTACCTGCGCGACCGGACGCTGGTCATCACGCCGGGCGACCGCGACGACCTGGTGAACGT
>DASSNX010000026.1:0-2330 GCA_035701185.1 Candidatus Limnocylindria bacterium | reverse complement strand
GGCCACGGCCTGGGAAGTGGTCGGCGACCACTGGGAGTGGTTCCGCCGGGTGGCGCAGAGCCGCCTCGAGCGCGAGACCAGCCCGGTGGTGCCGGTGATCGAGCGCTGCGTGGCCGAGGCGCGGGCCGCCGGAGCGGCGGGTGCCGACCTCGAGCGGCGGCTGGCCGAGCTGCTCGACTTCGTGCGGCGCTTCGATCGTGGCGTGGAGATCGCCGTGCAGGGCGAGCCGCGGTCCATCGAGCGCATGTTCGAGGTCCTCGACCAGCTCGACGGCCGCACCGTCGACCGGCTGTGGGCCCTGGCCGACGAGCTGGAGCCCGGCGAGCTGGCAAAGGCGCTGGCCACGATGGCCAAGCTGCCGCCCAGCGCGGTCCATCGGCTCATCGCCATCGCGGATTCCGCGCCGATGCGGAGGCTGCTGGGGATCGGCTAGGCCCTATTCGCCCGAGCCGTCGTCCTCGAAGGCCGAGGCCCCGGCCATGACCGTGCCAGCGCCCGAGCCGCCCAGCGCAGCGGGCAGCGGTCGCGGCAGGTCGGGCGGGGTGACGTAGCGGTCCACCAGCTCGCGGGTGCCGCCGACCTGGAGCTCGTCGAAGAGCAACCCGAACTTCGCCCGCAGGTTGGCACCAATCTGCGCCGCGGCGTCGGGCGGCAGCGTCCACAGCTGGCGCTTGAACGGGCCGAGCGCCTTCTTGCGCGTCCTGTACAGGAACTGCGCGTCCGCCTCGCCCTCCTTGCGCTCGGCGGCGCAGTTGGCCGCGCACCAGGCCATCATCTCGGCCCGCAGCTCGGCTGGCAGCCCCGGCTCGTCGTAGAGGATGTTCTGGAAGCCGGTGGCCAGGTGGATCTCGGCGGCGGTGGCCGCGGGGAAGTGGTGGAAGGCCTCATCGGGCAGGGTGCTGGCACCGTGCTGGACGCAGCCGGCGAGCCCGTACTCGTCGCGCGCCACGCCCGACAACCGCCGCAGCGTGTCGAAGTCGATCTTCACCTGCGCCACCGTGCCGTCCGGCAGTGGCACGCCGCCGTGGCTGGTGCCGGTCTGGATGCTCACCTTGGAGACGCCAGGCGTGCCGGTGCCGTGCAGCACGCCGAAATAGCCGTCCAGGTAGGCGCGCAGCTCCTCCTCGGTGGAGTTGGCCTTGCCCACCTCGCCGATCTCGCCGCCGATGCTGATCACCACGCCGTCCGGCTGCAGCTCGCGGATCAGACCGGTCAGCTCCACGGTGTTGGCGGCGTTCACCGCCTGCTGCTGGGCAACGGTCGGCTGCGAGAGGTCGACCAGCGTGCTGCTGTCGATGTCGATGTTGTAGAAGCCGGCCGCGACGGCCTCCCGCGTCAGGTCCTGGAGCCCGGCCATCTCCGCGTCCGGATCGGACGACCACTTGGTGGCGTTGAACTGGAAGTGGTCGCCCTGCAGGAAAACCGGGCCGTGCCAGCCCTGGCGCAGCGCGGCGGCCAGGATGACCGCGGTGTACTCGGCCGGGCGCTGGTCGGTGTACGCCATCTCCGACTTCGCGATCTCGAAGACAACCGCGCCCGCATCGCGCTCGAGGGCGGCGGCAAACGCCTGGCGGGCGGTCAGGTAGGCCGTGGCGCGGACGTTGATGGCCGGCACCGTGAAGCGATCCGGCGGGAACTCGCCGCGGCCACGCGCCAGGTACAGCTCGTGGATGCTGGACGAGCCGCAGCCGAGCGCCTGGGCGGCCGACCAGATCACCCAGCGGCAGGCGTCGCGCAGGCCCTCGTCCGGATGGAAGACGGCATCGAAGACGAGCGCGTCCATCAGCTCGCCGCGCAGGGCGCGCTCGTCGTCGACCTGCAGCCGATCCCCGCTGATGCGGGCCACGCCCTGCAGCCGGCCGAGCAGCGCGTCGACGCTCTCGAAGGTCATGCGGTCATGCTACCGGAGGGCCGAGACGAGCGTGAATGCCAGCAAGGGCGCGATCCCGAGACCCAGGATGGCAGCGAGCGCATACCAGTCGCGGGCGGCGCCTGCATCGGCGACGCCGCGCCGCTGCAGCCCGGAGGTCCAGGCCCGCACCGCCGTCAGGCCGGTGACGTAGACCGCGGCGGCGACGCCCAGCACCCCGATTGCCAGCGGCCGAATGGTCGGGCACGACCCGAACGAGAGCGGTCCCCCGGGTGGGCAGGGGGTCGACAGCTCCAGGGCGGTCAGCAGCCCCGTGCCGCCGATGACGGCTGCACAGATGGCGAGGTGGACGAGCAGCGGCCGCGGGATCGCCTGGATCTACCCTCTGGCCTGCAGCGCGGCGCTGGTGGCGGCCGCCATCTCGGCCTCGCGGCGGGCGATGCGCAGGTACTCGAAGTAG
>DASSNX010000025.1:0-6653 GCA_035701185.1 Candidatus Limnocylindria bacterium | reverse complement strand
GCGGCCCGGTAGTCCTGTGGCAATGGCCGATACCCGTCGTACAGGTACCGCCGCCGCGCGCCGTCGTAGGCAGCGCGCGAGCGAGGATCGGTCAGCAGGTGGCGGACGGCATTGACGACCTGCATCTCCTCGTGCGCGCGCGATGAGCGGTTGCGATCGGGGTGGAACGTGCGCGCCAGGCGGCGGCAGGCAGCCGCGATCTCCTCGTTGTTGGCGTTGGGGTCCACCTGGAGCAGGCGATAGACATCGCGCTCAGGGGAGTACGGCAGCAGGCTCGGGTACATCGGGTCGCGGGGCATGGTAGCCGAGGCGAGCGGGCCGCCGCAGGCGGATTCGCACCGCCGTTTCGGGCGTCCAGGCGACCTCATCGGCTCATCCGAATGTGCACTTTGGAAACTCGAGCTGCTATTTTCGAAAATGGGGTTGACAGTCTCAGTGACAGCCTCTACAGTGCCGGCAGACTCACAAATCACGAGTTAGACCTACTGAATTGGAAGGAGTAGTTCACATGTTGAACGCCCAACTGCACTACCCCGTCTTCACCTACGAGTACCAGGCTCATTCCAGCCGCACGGCGCCCGTTGTGAAGCGCGGCCTGCGACGGATCTTCCGGCTGGACGATGGCCGCGGGTCCCGGCGCGGGACGAGGAGCCGCTGACGATGGCCCGCGACGTCATCTCGACCTGTCCGGTCTGCGAAGGCGAGCTCCTCATCTCGCGTCTGCACTGCCGCAGCTGCGGCACTGCCCTCGAGGGCGAGTTCGGCGTCGGGCGCTTCGGGCGTCTGAGCAAGGAGCAGCTGGCCCTGCTGGAGAGCTTCCTGCGGGCGCGCGGCAACCTGAAGGAGATGGAGCGCGAGCTCGGGATCTCCTACCCCACGGTCCGGGGTCGGGTTGACGCCCTGGTCCGGGCCCTGGGCCTGGCCGATGGCAGCGAAGCAGAAGCCATGACCGCCGAGGCCGATGAGGCCGAGCCGATGGAAGACGCGTTCGCCACCACCCCCGAATCCGATAGCGACACCGCTGCCGAGCGGCGGGTCATCCTGGAACGCCTCTCGCGGCGCGAGATCGGCGCCGAGGAGGCGGCCGCCGCACTGCGTGAGCTGAGCGGGAGCTGAGCCGATGGCCACCTTCGTCCGCACCCAGAGCATCGCGCACGGCATCGGCCCCTCCGGCCGCCTGGACCTGCGGGTGCAGTCCGCCGACGTGGTCGTGCGCGGCACCGAGGGCGGCGACGCCCGCGTGACCGCGAACTTCCAGATCCGCGCCACCTCAGACGAGGAGGCGGATCGCATCTTCCACGAAGTTCAGCTCCACGTCGCCAAGCAGAACAGCATGCTGGTGGTCGAGGACCCCGGGGATCAGCCGTCGTTGAGCCGGCTGGTCGGGCGCATCTTCTCCGGGCATGGCTCGGTGGAGTTCGACGTGCTCGTCGAGCTGCCGAAGGGCGCCGAGCTGCGCTTGGACACCGTCTCGGGCGACGTTTCGGTCGACGATCTGGCCGGCGAGCAGCGCTACAACACCGTGTCCGGCGACCTGTCGCTGACCGGCGTCGGCGGCGCGCTGGGCGTCAACGCGGTGTCCGGCGACATCATCGTGCGAGCCGTCTCGGCCATTACCATCGAGGCCCAGTCGGTGTCCGGCGATCTGAGCCTCATCGGCCCGATGATCAACGCCCTGCGGGCCAACACCGTGTCGGGCGATATCGAGGTCGAAGGCCAGCTGGCGCCGTCCGGCGACTACCGCCTGGAGACGGTGAGCGGCGACGCCACCTTCGGCCTGGTCGGGGACGCCGTCTTCGAGGTCCGCGGCATCGCGTCCGACGTGAGCAGCGACCTGGACCACCGCATCGAGGGGCGACAGGATCGCCGCCGGGTGACGGTGGGCAGCGGCGGGCCGACCGTCCTCTTCAACTCGATGTCGGGCGACCTGTCCATCAACCGGCCGCGCCGCCTGGATCGGCTCGTGCCGCAGCCACCGGCCGCTCCGGCACCCCCGGCCCCGCCGGCAGCCGCAGCACCGAGCGCGGAGCCGCCGTCCGCGGACGAGCAGCTGGCGATCCTGCAGGCGCTGGAGCGGGGCGAGATCGACGTCGAGGAGGCCAACCGCCGCCTCACCGGAGCGCGCGGCGATGAGTGACGAGCTCAGCACCGTCCTGCGCCTGGTGGCGGAGGGCAAGCTCTCCCCGGAGGAAGCGGCCCCGATCATCGACGCGCTGACCGCGGCCCGCGCGCCGCGGCCCAAGCCTTCCGACCGCGAACCACGCGAGGAGCGTGGACCGGGGAGCGGGCGCGGCCGGCGGATCCGGATCCAGGTCAGCGAGAGCGGCCGGCGGGTCGTGGACCTCCGGGTCCCTTACGCCTTCGCCGCGTTCGCGGCGCGGATGGTGCCCGGCATCCCGGACAGCTACGCCAGCCTGATCGAGCAGGCCGTGGACAGCGAGACCACCGGAACCATCGTCGACGCCGAGGACGAGAACGGCGACGGCGTCCTCATCTCAGTGGAGTAGCACCATGGAATCCATCAGCGCCACGGCGTCCGTGGCTGCGCCCGAGGAGCCGGCCGGCAGCGGACCCGCGCTCCTGCAGCCGCTGCGGCTGCGTGACTTTCGGCTGGTCTTCACCGGCGAGAGCATCTCGCTGATCGGCGACCAGTTCCACTTCGTGGCGCTCGCCTGGCTGGCGCTGCAGCTCACCGGCTCCGGCCTCGCCCTGGGCACGGTGCTGATGGTGGCCGGCATCCCGCGTGCCGTCTTCATGCTGCTGGGCGGCGCATTCTCCGACCGCTTCTCGCCGCGGAGCCTGATGCTCGCCTCCAACGCCCTGCGCGGCGTGGTGGTCGGCATCGTGGCCGCGCTGGTGCTGAGCGGCAATGCGCAGCTGTGGCAGCTCTACGTGCTGGCCGGGATCTTCGGCGTGGTGGACGCGTTCTTCTATCCGGCGTTGAACACCATCGTGCCGATGCTCGTCGAGGAGCGGCAGCTGCCACCCGCCAACGCGCTGGTCCAGATCATCCAGCAGCTGTCCGGGCTCATCGGCCCGGCCATCGCCGGCCTGGTGGTTGCCGCCTTCCAGACCGGACCGGCCTTCGCCTTCGACGCCATCTCGTTCGGCGTGGCCACCGCCACGATGGCATTGGTGCGTGGTGGACGGCGGACGGCCGACGGCCACGACGCCGATGGCGAGCCGCGGGCTGGCGTTCTGGCGGACATCGGCTCAGGAATGGCCTATGCCTGGCGTTACCCGGCCGTGCGCTCGCTTGTTCTGCTGACTGCCGCCTTCAACTTCGGCTTCTCCGGGCCGATCTCCGTAGGCCTCCCCTTCCTGGCCGCTGACCGCTTCGCGGGTGGTCCGGCGCTGTTCGGGCTGATGCTCTCGACCTTCGGCGCGGGTGCCGTGGCCGGGGCGCTGCTGGCCGGCTCGATGAAGCACGTGCCGCGCCTCGGGCTGGTGGTCCTGGCGATCGCCTTCGGCATGGGGCTTGGGCTGGCGGTGATCGGCCTGTCGCCGAACGTGTACCTGACGCTGGGCGCCGGGCTGGTCATCGGCCTCGGTGCGGGCTTCATCAATGTCCGGGTGATTGCCTGGCTGCAGCAGCGGACACCAGAGGCGCTGCGCGGCCGCGTGATGTCGCTGGTGCTGCTCGGGGCGGTGGGCCTGCAGCCCATCGGCCTGGGCGTGGCCGGCGCCATCATCGACCTGGGCGCGGTAACGATCCTGTTCGCGGTCGCCGCCGGGATCATCATGGCCGCCACGATCGCGGGCGCCTTGGCCGGCCTGCCCCGCCAGATGCGAGACGAGGCGCCGGCATGACGCCCACCAATGGCGGACCCGCCATCGAGGCAGTCGGCCTGGTCAAGGAGTTCGAACGCGGCCGCCGGACGCTCTGGCAGCGCCTGCGCCGCGAGGCCGACCGCCGGGAACGGTTCCGGGCGGTGGACGGCGTCGACCTCCACGTCGAGCGCGGGGAGATCTTCGGCGTGCTGGGGCCGAACGGCGCCGGCAAGACCACGACCATGAAGATGCTTGCCACGCTGCTGGAGCCCACCGAGGGCACGGCCCGGGTGCTGGGCTTCGACGTCGTGCGTGACGCGCGCGAGGTGCGACGCCGGATGGGCGCGGTGCTGTCCGACGGGCGCAGCCTCTACTGGAAGCTGACCGCGCGCGAGAACCTCGAGTACTTCGCCGCGCTCTACCACGTCCCGCCGGCCGAGCAGCAGCCCCGGATCGCCGCGGCCCTGGCAGCGGTGAAGCTGGACGACCGGGCCGATGACTACGTCGAGCGCTACTCCACTGGCATGCGGCAGCGCCTGGTGCTGGCCCGGGCGCTGCTCCCCGACCCCGAGCTGCTGCTCCTGGATGAGCCGACCGTGGGTCTCGACCCGCAGGCCTCGCGCGACCTGCGCGACCGTGTCCGCGACCTCAAGGCCCAGGGCCGCACGGTGCTGCTCACCACGCATTACATGGAGGAGGCCGACCAGCTCTGCGACCGGATCGCCATCGTCGACCACGGCCGGGTGGTCGCGCTGGACACGCCGGCGGGTCTGAAGCGGACCATCGCCGCCACCGAGGTCGTCCACCTGGAGATCGCCGCCGGCACGACCGACGCCGCGCTGCTCGGCCGCCTGGAGCAGGCCGCCGGCTCGCTGGCGCGCCAGGAACGCGACGACGGCACGCTGCAGGTCACCGTCCACGTCCGCAGCGCCCGCGACTTCGTGCCGCTGGCGTTCGACGCGGCGCATGCCGAGGAAGCGGCCATCAAGCACGTCGAGGTCGTGCCGGTGACGCTGGAGGACGTGTTCATCTCCCTCACCGGCCGGGCGCTGCGCGAATGACCGCTGACCTCGCCGCCGACCTGCGCGCCTTCGGCGCGGCGGCCATGAAGGAGTGGCGCCTGCTGCGCCGCTATCCGGGCCGCCTGTTCGGCTTCCTGTTCTGGCCGATCGCGCTGCCGCTGGCCTACGTCTACCAGGCCCGCGGCTACGCCGGTGGCTCACAGGCCGCAATCGACGCGTTCGCGCACCGGGCGGGGACCGCGGAGATCGCCGGCTTCCTGTTCCTGGGCTGGGCGGCGTACATGTGGATCAGCATGATCCTGTGGGGGCCCGGCACCGCCCTGCGCGAGGAGCAGGTGCGCGGCTCGCTGGAGGCGCTGTTCATGACGCCCGCCAGCCGGCTGGTGGTCCTGTTCGGCCCGGTGGTGTCGCAGATCCTGTGGGCGCTGTGGATGTTCGCCGTGGTCGGCGGCGCCCTGGTGCTGCTCTACGGCGTCCCCATCTCCCCGCTGGCCGCGCTGCGCGCCGTCGGCGTGGTGCTGGTGGCGGTGCCCGCCCTCTACGGGCTCGGGGCGCTGTTCGCCACCGTGGTCCTGCGCTTCGGCGAAGTCGGTGCGCTGGTGCAGGTCGTCCGCGGCCTCTTCACCGTGTTCTGCGGCATGACCTTCCCGATCGTGATCCTGCCCGAGTGGGGCCGCGCCCTGGCGCTGGCTCTGCCGCCGACCTACCTGATCGGCGACCTGCGCAGCGTGCTGCTGACGTCGAGCGATCTGGCCTCCCTGGCGCCGAGCCTGGTCATGATGCTGGCGCTGGGCATCGGCCTGTGCGGTTTCGCCATCGTCGCCTTCCGCCGCACCGAGCGCTTCGCGCGACGCGGCGGCAGCCTGGCGCAGTACTGAGCATGCACCGATGACGCTCGAGCTTCGCGCCGCGCTGGCGGTGGCCCGCAAGGAGCTGCAGATCGTGCGCCGCTACCCGCTGCAGCTGGTCAACGAGGTGGCACAGCCCCTCTACCAGTTCCTGCTGCCGAGCCTGCTGCTGGGCGCCACCTTCTACGTGGGCGGCCGCGCCATCGGCCTTCAGGCCTCGGCCGGAACGGAGGACCTGGCGGGCTACCTGTTCCTGGGCATGGTCGTCGGCGGGCTGGTGGCTGCGGTCTTCTGGGACATGGCCTTCGGCATCAAGCGCGAGATGGACGCCGGGACCCTGGAGCCGATGTGGCTCACGCCCACGCGCCCCGAGACCACCGTGCTCGGGCGCGCCCTGTCCGGGCTGGCGCTGTCGCTGCTCGCCAGCGCGATCCTGGTGGCGGTGGGGATCGTCTTCTTCGGCGCCGCGGTCGCCGGTGCGCTGCTGGCGGCCGTGCCCGCCCTGCTGCTGGCCTCCATCAGCATGGTGGGCATTGGCTACGGGATCGCCTCGCTGGTGATGGTGATGCGCGACCCGAACTTCATGATCGACGCCACCAACTTCACCTTCGCCTCGCTCTCCGGCGTGGCGTTCCCGATCACGGTGCTGCCGGCCTTCATCCAGCCGATCTGCTACCTGCTGCCGACGACCTATGCGGTGGACCTGCTGCGGTACTACGCCCTCGGCACGCGGCCGCTGCTGGCGCCCGGCCTGGAGTGGGCGGCGCTGGTCGTCTTCGCCGGCCTGAGCGTGGTGCTGGGGCTGCGCGTCTTCCTGCGCACCGAGCACCGCATGCGGGTGCAGGGCACCACCGGCCAGCACTGACCGATCTCGCCGCCGCACCGTGGCGCGCGGCGTGCAGCACAATACGCGCCGAATGCAGAGGAACAATCCGGAGCGCCCAGGGCCGGAAGGTCGCCGGGTGGATCCGCTGCTCGAGGTTCGAGAGAAGCGCCGCGGCAAGCGGCCGGG
>DASSNX010000024.1:0-21652 GCA_035701185.1 Candidatus Limnocylindria bacterium | reverse complement strand
AACCGAGGTGGTCTGGCCGCTGGCCTAGCCCGCTGGCTGGGCCTGGTCGGGTTGCTCTCCCTTGTCCGGCTGCTCCTTCATGTAGAGCTCGGTGAACTCGGCGCAGCGGCCGTCGGGCGCGAAGCGCATCAGGTAGACGTTGCGGTAGGTGCGCTCCGGCTCATCACCGTGGGCGAAGTAGCGGCTGTAGCCGGTCGCCACGGCAGCATCGCCGTCCACCGCGAACGGCTCGTAGTGCGCCTCCCAGCTGTCCGGCGCGTCGGGGTTCTCGAGCCAGGCGGCCACCACCGCCTCGCGACCGCGGGCGACGTTCTTCTCCCCGTACGGCGCAAAGCGGTAGACGACGTCGTCGGTGAAGAGCGCCTCGATCGGCTCGCGGGCATTCGAGCGCCAGGCCGCAACATAGCGGTCCAGCCATTGCTGGACGTTCGATCGGTCCATGCCCGCCATGCTAGTCCGGCTCACTCGAAGAGGAACGCGTGCAGGGCCGCCAGCTCGTCGTCCAGGCTGCGCCGCTCGGCCCGGCTGAGCTTGCGGAGCGGATCCAGCGTGACCCGACCGCCGGCGTAGCTCCAGGTGCCGGCCACCTGCCCGTCGATCAGGAACGTGTTCCAGGACTGCGGGGTGCGGACGTTGAAGATGTGAGGCCGATACTCCTCCGGCAGGATCATCGTGCGGCGCGCCTGGACCAGCAGGTTCGGATCGAACGACGCCAGGAACCGCGGTGGCGCAGCCGTGTCAGCGTCCGGGAGCGCCGCCCCTGGCAGGTCGAGGAGCTCCCGACCGGCCTCATCCCGAAACGTGCGCAGGGTGAGCCGCGCCGCCACACGTCGCAGCTCGGAGGCACGAATCCCGGTCCAGTTCGCCGCATCGGCCACGGCCGCCGGTCCAAAGGCCGCGAGGTACCGGCGCAGCAGGAACGCCCGCGCGTCGTCCTCGGTCAGGTCCTTCCGCGGAGGCAGCCACTCCTCGGCAAGCCCGTAGAGGTCGGCTCGCGGCCGGTCCCATGTGCCCGGCGGCGGTACGCGCACCAGATCGAGCCACAGCCCCAGACCGCTGGTCGCATCCGCATCGTGGCCCTTGGCCTTCAGCCGGGAGCGCAACTCCTTGAGCGGCAGGGGTCCATCGGCCAAGGCTCGTCGAGTCGCATCCGCGGCTCGCTGCAGGTCGCGTTCGGTTCGTCGCTTGGCCCAGGTGCGCAGGTACCACTGCTGGCGGGCACGACGCACGGCGACGGTCATCGGCCAGTAGTCCGCCGCAGAGACGGTGTGGATGGTGACCCGCATCATCGTGGCCTGGATGAGTCGCCGATCGAGCAGCGCCTGCGTGTAGGCGTGCCGTGTCAGTCCTGCCTGTCGGCTCCAGAGGCCGATGTACCCGGATCGGCTGACCTGCGTCTGCAGCCCGCCGACGCGCTCGACCGCCTCTTCCATCGTCCCGCTGAACCGCTCCAGGAGTCCCTGCCGGGCGAGCAGCGCCCGGTTCAGCGCGCGAGTCGAAAGGACGGCACCGTCTTCGGTCACAGCTGACGCCAGCCCGTCAGCCTCGTCCGATGGCTATTCGCGGCCCGCGAGCTGCCAGGACTTGCCCTCGGTGGCGATGGCCGGCGCGATGACCATCTCGACCCGATGCATCTCGGCAATCGTGCGCGCGCCGAGCGCCGCCATCGACTGGCGCAGGGCACCGACCAGGTTCTGCGTCCCGTGGGTCGTGGCGGCGGGGCCGAACAGGATCTGCTCCAGCGGCAGCTGCTGGCCGATCCGGATCCGCGTGCCGCGTGGCAGCGTCGGCGAGGGCGCCGCCATCCCCCAGTTGAAGCCACGCCCCGGCGCTTCGCTGGCCGCTGCGAACGGCGAGCCGAGCATCACCGCATCGGCTCCGGAGGCGATGGCCTTGGCGATGTCGCCGCCGGTCTTCATCCCGCCATCGGTGACGACCGGGACATAACGACCGGTGTCCGCCAGATAGCGGTCACGCGCGGCGGAGACCTCGAGGGTGGCACTGACCTGCGGGACGCCGATGCCCAGCACCTCGCGGGTCGTGCAGGCCGCACCGGGCCCCACCCCGACCAGGATCGCCGCGGCGCCCTGCTCCATCAGCTGGTAGGCGGCGTCGCCGCTGACCGTGTTGCCGACGAGGACCGGGACGCGCAGCGCGCCGGTCAGGTCGGACAGCGACAGGACACGACCCGAGGTCGAGATGTGGTGCGCGCTGCTCACCTGGGACTGGACCAGGAACAGGTCCGCGCCGGCGGCCGCCGCCACCTCCGCGTGGTCCCAGGCCGATGCGGGCGTGGTGGCAACCGCGGCCAGCGCCCCCTGCGCCTTGACCCGGGCGATGAGCGCGGTGATCAGGTCGGCGCGAACCGGGGCCGCGTAGGCCTCGGCCAGCACATGGGCCGCGGCCTCGCCACTCTCGGCGGCCGCCACCTGCTCGATGATCGGCGCGGCGTCCTCGTAGCGGGTGTAGAGGCCCTCGAGGTTGATGAAGGCGACGCCGCCATGCCGGCTCATCCGCACGGCGAAGTCGGCATCGGCCACGGCGTCCATGGCGGCAGCCAGGAAGGGGATCTCCAGCCGGATGCCGCCGACCTCGACGGCCAGGTCCACTTCAGCCGGGTCGACGGTCACCGCCCCGGGCACCAGCGCGACCTCCTCGAACCCGTAGGCGCGCCGCAGGCGATCGGTGGCGGGAGCGAGAGTCGGCTGCTCGATCATGGGAGGCACGGCCCGGGAGCTGCGGCTTTGGGGGAGTATAGCCGTGGCTTGGCGGCCCTCGATGGCGCTCACGGCGTGCGCCAGCTGACGTGCTCGAGCATGTCGCGCAGCTCGGCCTGCGTCGCCTCGCTGGCGTTGCGCTCGCAGACGACGATCGCGTCCAGCCGCTGCGGCGAGACGGTCACCAGGTAGGCGCGTTCGGACGTCGCGCCCAGGGACGCGCACAGGTGCGAGCCGCCGATCCGGGTCGCCGGCCGGCCGCCGACCAGCAGCCGCTCACCGTCGGGTGGCTCGCAGCGGATGCCGGCGCAGTTCTCCGACAGCCACCACACCAGCAGCGCGCCTTCGCCCAGCGTGGCGAGCGGTGCGGAGCAGCTCTGGGCCGAGCCCGAGGTCCGGCACTGGGGATCCAGCGGCTGGTTGGCGAAGAGCGCCACGGTCCGACCATCGGCCCACTCGCCACGATCGGTCCCGCGCGCATCCCACCCCGGCGGGACGGTCACCCGAAAGCCGGCGCGGCCGACCTCCAGCACGTTGCCCGGCGGCTGGCTGCAGGCCGCCACCAGCAGCGCCAGGGCGAGGATCGTCGCCGCCCGCACGCGATGTCAGCCCGCCAGGGCGATGCCTGCCGCGCGCGCATCCTCGGCCAGCGAGATCAGCGCCTCGTCGGAGGTCGCGCTGTCCTGCAGCAGGCCGATGATCCGGCTCAGCCCCAGCTCGCGCAGCTCCGCCAGGTAGGCGATTCGGCGGTCACCGGCGGTCGACCAGGCGGGCTCGCCCCACCAGGTATGCAGGCTGACGGTCAGGCTGGCCGGATCCCGGTCGATCTCCTCGCAGCGCGCCCGGATCACCGGCAGCGCCTCCCGCAGCTCCTCGGGGGTCAAGCCGTCGACGTTGAGCTCGTCGGCAAAGCGCGCCGCCAGTCGCCACGTCACCTCGCGCCCGTTGCCACCGACCATGATCGGCAGCCGCGGCGCTTCCTGGCGGCGAGGGAGGTTGATGGCCCCGTGCACCGACGCGTGCTGGCCCTCGAAGGTCGCCCGTTCCCGCCCCGGCTCGAGCATGCGCGTCACGATCTCGAGGGCGTCGCGCAGCATGGCCAGCCGCTCGCGGGTCTCGGGGAAGCCGTAGCCGTAGGCCAGCCACTCCTCGCGTTTCCAGCCCGCGCCGATGCCCAGCTCGAAGCGGCCGCCGCTGATCGTGTCCAGGGTGGCGGCCATCTTCGCCGTCAAGGCGGGGTTGCGGAAGCCGTTGCAGATCACGATCTGGCCGACGTGCACCCGCTCGGTCACCGCCGCCAGCGCGGCGAGCGTGGTGAACGATTCGAAGGTTGGCTCGTCCGTCGGCCGCGGGACGGTGTGGAAGTGGTCGAACAGCCAGATCGACTCGAACCCCAGCGCCTCCGCCTGGCGTGCGACGTCCCGCGTTCGCTGCCACGCCCGCGCTCCGTCCCAGCCGTCGTACTCGCCGGTCCAGCCCTGCGGCACGATCGCCCCGATCCTCATGGCAGCGCCCCGCGCACGATCATCTGCTCGCGAGCCGGACCGACGCTGACGTGCGTGATCGGCACGCCCGCGAGCGCCTCCAGGCGCTCCACGAAGGAACGGGCGCCCGACGGCAGGTCGTCCCAGGAACGGCAGGCGGTGGTATCGGCCTGCCACCCCGGGAGGTCTTCGTACACCGGTTCCAGCCGCGCGTAGGCCGATGTCGAGGCCGGCACGGTGTCCCACTGCCGCCCGTCGCGCGGATCCCGGTAGGCCGTCGCGATCCGGATCACCTCGAAGCCGTCCAGCACGTCCAGCTTGGTCAGGGCAATGGCCGAGTAGCCGGCCAGCCGGGCGCTGAAGCGCACCGCCACCGCGTCGTACCAGCCGCAGCGGCGCGGCCGGCCGGTGGAGGTGCCGTACTCGACGCCGCGCTCGCGCAGCCGTTCGCCGGTGGCGTCGGTCAGCTCGGTCGGCACCGGCCCGGCGCCGACCGCCGTGGTGTAGGCCTTGGCCACGCCCAGGACGCGGTCGATCGCCACTGCCGGCAGGCCCGCTCCCAGGCTGGCGCCGCCGGGAATCGGACTGGAGCTGGTCACGTACGGGTAGATGCCCCAATCGATGTCCCGCATCGTCCCCAGCTGTCCCTCCAGGAGGACATGCTCGCCGGCGGCCAGCGCCTGGTCGACCAGCGCCTGGCCGTCGACGACGTGAGACCGCAGCCGCTCCCCGGCGGCCAGGTACTCGTCGGCGACCCGTGTCTCGTCGAGGGCCGCCATGATCGCGTCGCGCATCTCGTCGTCCGTCCCACCCGCACCGAAGAAGCCCTCCACGATCCGCTGCGCGCGCTGCATGCCGGCGGCCAGCCGCTCACGGAAGACATCGGCCTCCATCAGGTCGACCACCCGGATGCCGCGGCGCGCCACCTTGTCGACGTAGGCCGGCCCGATCCCGCGGCTGGTGGTGCCCAGCCTGGCGCTGCCGCGCTCGCGCTCCTCGAGCTGGTCGATCAGGACGTGGTACGGCATGACCAGGTGCGCCCGATCGGCGATGTGCAGGTTGCCGCAATCGAAGCCGGCCGCCGCCAGGCCGTCGAGCTCCGTCACCAGCGCCGGCGGATTGATGACCACGCCGTTGCCCAGCAGGTTGCGGGTGCCCGGATAGAAGATCCCGGATGGGATGAGGTGCAGCTTGAAGTGACCGTGCGGGTTGACCACCGTATGGCCAGCGTTGTTGCCGCCCCCGTAGCGGACCACCAGGTCCGCGTCGCGGGCCAGGTAGTCGACCACCCGGCCCTTCCCCTCGTCGCCCCATTGGGCGCCGACGATGGCGGTCACGGACATGGACGGGCGCAACTCTCAGAACATGGAACGGTGGTAATGGTACCTGCGCCCGGGTGGCACGGCGGCGCCGGGGCCCCTACAATCCCGCCGCGCCACCGGCATCCGAGCCTGCACCGGCGCCCTGCACGCGGAGGCGCCCAGTCCGCATGTTCGTCGCCACACACCCATTCCTGCCGCTCGACGTGCTCCGCGTCCCGCACCGGGTCGACCGGAAGGCCGACGACGGACCGATGGGCTTCGCCCGGATCGCCGTGGACGGCGGGGATCGCCGAGGCTCGCTGTCCTGGCCGCGGCCCGATGACGAGCGCCTGGCCGGCCAGCTCCCGGCACGCCACGACCTGGCCGGCATTCCACTCTTTGCCCGCGTGGTGGACGCCGATGTCCTGGCCCGGACGCTGCCGCCTGGCTGGCAACCGGATGCCGCGGAGGGCGAGGCGGCGATCAGCGTCTGGCGCCACGACGACGGGAGCGTCCTCCTGCCATTCGACCCCGGTGAGGCCATCCACCTTCTGTGGTCGGAGGCCTACCTCACGGCGCTGGGTGACGGGCACGGTCCATCCCTGGCGGCGCGTGCCTACTACCGCGTGCGCCCGATCCTGCCGCGTCGTGTTCAGATCGCCCTGCGCCGCTCGTATGCCCGCATCCAGGCGCGCCGCGAGTTCCCGCGCTGGCCGGTGGAACCGGCGCTTCACGACCTGCTGCGCCTCGTTCACGGCTGGCTGACCGAGGTCGCCGGCGCGCCGGTGCCCTGGCTGAGCCCGTGGCCACGCGGCTATGGCTGGGCCATCGTGTTGACTCACGACGTGGAGACCGCCGCCGGCCAGGCGCAGATCGGCGTGATGCGCGAGATCGAGCGCGAGCTCGGCTATCGGTCCAGCTGGAACTTCCCAGCCCAGCGCTACCCGGTCGACGATGCGGTCGTCGCAGCGCTGCGCGAGGAGGGCTGCGAGATCGGGGTGCACGGCGTCTTGCACGATGGGCGCGACCTCGAATCGCAGGAGATGCTGGAGTCGCGGCTGGCCGCCATGCACGGCGCCGCCGAACGGTGGGGCGCGGAGGGTTTCCGCTCGCCGGCGACCCAGCGCAGCTGGGCGCTGATGCCCCGCCTCGGGTTCGCCTACGACAGCAGCTCCCCGGACACCGATCCCTATGAGCCGCAGCCGGGCGGCTGCTGCAGCTGGTGGCCGTTCTTCAACGAGCAGATGGTGGAGCTGCCCATCACCATGCCGCAGGACCACACGCTCTTCACGATCCTGCAGCGCGAGGGCGTGAGCGACTGGCTCGAGAAGACACGGGCGATTCGCCAGCGCTCGGGGATGGCGCTGCTGCTGACGCATCCCGACTACCTCGGGACGCCGCAGGCGGCCGAGCCGTACCGGCAGACCCTGGCCGCGCTCGGGCACGACGCGACGGCCTGGCGGGCGCTGCCACGCGAGGTTGCGGCCTGGTGGCGGCGGCGAGCCGAGTCGACCATCGAGCCGCACGGCGAGGGTTGGCGGGTCGCCGGTCCGGCCGCCGCGGACGGCGCCGTCCGTCTCGACGCTCCCTGACGACGGGGACTAGGCGACGTACCGGTAGAGCAGCTCGCCGGCAGCGCGGCACACGAACGACGGGGTGTGGCGGATCGCGTGGCCCAGCACCCGCGCCGCTACGCCGTGCCCAGCTTGGGCGGGCACTGCCGGACCCAGGATCGAGTAGGTCAGCTGCTCCTCGCGGGCGCCCCAGGAGCGCTTGAAGGCTGCCAGGCTGTCGTGGCCGGCATCGGTCCGGCCGAAGTCGAAGGTGCGATAGCCGTCCTCGCAGGCCGCACGGATGGCATGCCAGAACAACAGGTGGTTGGGGCGCATCGGCCAAGCCGATTCGTCGGACGCCCCGAACTTGTAGATCACGGTGCCGTTGCCGGCCAGGAACAGCGCCGCCGCGATCGGCCGGCCGGCCGCCTCGACGATGTCCACCCATCCTTGGCCGTGCGCCATGAGCCGCGCAGCGAGCAGGCGGAAGAAGCGGCGGGGCTGGATCGGCACCCCCTGGCGACGTCGCGTCCGCAGATGCAGGTCGTAGAACGTTCGCAGCAGGTCCTCGGGTTCGACCGATCGGCGCACCCGCAGGCCCTCGCGCTCGGCGCGGCGGATGCTGCGCTGGACCTGAGACGGATGGAAGCCTCGATAGACCACCATCGGATCGGCGTCCAGCTCCAGGACGTGGCGCAGGGCTGGCTCAGGCAGCGGCGTTCCCCCTTCGAGCGAGGCCCGAACCTCGACGCTGGCAACGCCTGCCTCGCGCGCCGCCCGGCGGAGCATCTCGGCCAGCGCACGCTCGCCGGCATCGTCCGACGCCAGTGGCGGGCAGTAGTCAGTGAAGGGCAACGCCACCCACCGTCGGCGCCCAAGCAGATGGCGCACCTCGACGATCGGGAGCCCGGCGCTGATGGTCCCTGCCCCATCCTCGACCGCCGCGGCGAACGGCCGAAAGCCGTAGCAATCGGCCACCAGCCTTGCCCAGCCCGGCTGGTGGAAGGGAAGGGCGCGCTGATGCGCCGTGACGAACGCGTGCCAACGCGGATCGTCGATGGGCAGGATCGTCACGCCAGTCATGGTAGGTCGGGGCGGCGGGCCGTTCGCTCCAGCTTCCCTGGGACGCGAATGAGCGCCGCTCCAGGCGGCGCTCATTCCCTGTGCTTCAGGTCGGCCGAGGGCTATGCCCGGGTGGCGCGCACCTTGTCGAAGCAGCTCGAGCAGTAGACCGGCCGATCGTTGCGCGGCAGGAAGGGGACCAGAGCCTGGCCACCGCATTCCGCGCACACGGCCGCGTGCATCTCCCGCTGCCCACCGCCACCGCCATTCCCGATCCCCAGCGCTCGGTTCTGCTTGGCGACGGCGCGACAGCTCGGACAGCGCTGGGGCTCGTTGAGGAGCCCCTTCTCGGCATAGAACTGCTGCTCACCGGCTGAGAAGACGAAGTCCATCCCGCAGTCGCGACAGCGGATGGTCTTGTCGGCGTACACCCTTCCCTGTGCCTCCTGTTCGCACGCCCGGACCGGGCCTTGGACGGTTTGCTTGTTCCCCTGCCTGGGCGGTTGCGTGCGACAGGTTGCCGGGGTCGAGCAGTGGACCGGACGTTTCGCGCGGACGATACACGCGGGTCAAACGAGTGTAAAGACGTTTGGCCGACACGCCAGCGGTCGCTTGCTCGCCTCAATAGGCCTGCACTTCCACCTCCCGAGTGAGCGTGTAGAACCGCGTGTTGGACTTCCGGAACTGCAACGGAACCTCGCCGATGGGCCCGTTGCGGTGTTTGGCGACCTTGGCCTTGAGCAGCTCCACCTCTGACTCGGCGTTCTGCTCGCCCTCGCGGTAGAGGAAGATCACGACGTCGGCATCCTGCTCGATGCTCCCCGACTCCCGCAGGTCGGAAAGGCGCGGCTCCTGGGTGCCGCGCTGCTCGACGCCACGGGAGAGCTGTGACAGGGCGATGACGGGGACCTTCAGCTCACGGGCCAGCTGCTTCAGGCCACGGCTGATCTCGGAAACCTCCTGGACCCGATTCGCCTCCTTCTGGTTCGTGGAACCCTGCATCAACTGCAGGTAGTCGACGATGATCAAGTCGAGGCCGTGCTGCTCCGCCTCCAGGCGACGCGCCTTGGTGCGGAGCTCCATGACGGTGAGCACCGGCGAGTCGTCGATCCACATCGGCGCCGCGTGCATGTCGTTCATGACCTGCGCGATCTTCGACCAGTCGGTCTCGTCCACGAAGCCGGTCTGCAGCGGCCGCGGGTTGATCCCCGACTCGGCGGACAGCAGGCGCAGGGCGATCTGCTCCTTGCTCATCTCGAGCGAGAAGAGGCCCACCTTCTTGCCCTCGCGCACCGCCGCGTGCTGGGCGACGTTCAGCGCGAAGCTCGTCTTTCCGACGCTGGGGCGCGCGGCCAGGATGACGAGGTCCGATGGCTGGAACCCACCGAGCAGCGTGTCGAGCTGGGAGAGCCCGGAGGGAATGCCCAGGAGCTGGCCGCGATGCTCGTGCAGGTACTCGAGGCGGTCGTAGGCCTGGCCGAGCAAGGTGGCCAGCGACTCGAAGCCACCAGCCGTCCGGTGCTGGCTGATCTCGAAGAGGATCCCCTCGGCGCGGTCGATGGCGATCTCGGCGTCGTTCGCCTCCTCGTAGCCGACCGCGGCGATCTTGCCGGCGGCGGCAATGAGGTTGCGCAGCACCGCCTTGCGCTCGACGATGCGGCCGTAGTGCTCGACGTGGACCGCGGTGGGCACCGCGTTCATCAGTGAGGCGAGGTACGCCGGTCCGCCCACCGGCTCCAGCCGATCCCGCCGATCGAGCTCCTCGCCCAGGGTGACGAGATCGATCGGCTCGCGCTGGCCGTGCAGGGCCAGCATCGCCTCGTAGATGTCCGAGTGCTGCTGGCGATAGAAGTCAGCGGGGCGCAGGAAGTCAGCGACCTTCAGGATCGCGTCCGGATCGATCAGGATCGAGCCGAGGACGCTCTGCTCCGCTTCGACGGCCTGCGGCGCCAGCTTGTCGATGCTCATGCGGGGTCCCCGGAACTGGCTGGAACGGGGCTGACTGGTGCCCCGGCCAACGTTAGGTCGCCGATGCGGCGGGGCAGGCGACTTCTCCTCCGTCGGGAGGGAAGTTGCCAACAACTTTCAAACGTCGTCGGGGATAACCAGCCACAAGCTGTGGATTGCGTCGTCCGCCAGGCGTCCGGCATGCGTCCAGCAGACGCCCGCGATGTGACAGCTTGGCTGTCGGGAACCGCCTGGCGTCAGCTGGCCGGCACCACCGTGACGGTCACCTGGGCCTCGACGCCGGTCAGCAGCCGCACCTCGACGCGGTGGTCGCCGACGGTCTTGATCGGCTCACGCAGGTGGATCGCATGCCGATCGATCTCGATGCCCTCGCGACCGATGAACTCGGCGATCTCCCGGTTGGTGACGCTGCCGAACAGCCGATTCTTCTCGCCGGCCTTGACCGGGATCTCGATCTTCAGGCCCCGCAGCTTCTCGGCCGTCGCCTCGGCCTCCTGGCGCTCGGCCCGATCGCGCTCCTCCCGCTCCTCGCGATGCCGCTCCCAGTTCTTCAGGGCGCCACCGTCGGCCTTCACCGCAGCCCCGTTCGGCAGCAGGAAGTTGCGGGCGTAGCCGTCTTTGACGTCCTTCACGTCGCCGGCGCGGCCGAGGCCCTTCACGTCGTGCTTGAGGATGACCTTCATGGGCGGTGCTTTCCTTCTCTAGTTCAGGTTGGCGTCGTGATCGCCGGACCGCGAGGCGACGACGGCCGCTGGGTTCGGCTCCGCGGCGAGCGGCGCGGCGGCGCCATCGGCCTCGCGCAGGCGGCGCAGTCGCCAGTCATGCAGCAGGGCCTTCACCGCGCGCGAATCACGGAGGTCGCCGTAGCGCTCCAGCAGCTCGGGCAGGCGGTCGCGGATCTGGTCGTAGCGATCGCCCATCAGCCCGCGCAGCCGCAGCAGGTCGCGGTCGAGCTGCGCCGTCCCGTTCCGGGCGCGCTGGACCTGCTCCTCGCGGACCTCGCGCGGCGCGTTGGCGATGAACAGATCCAGCACGAGCAGCAGGACGGTCAGGTCGTCGGCCTGCCCGAGGATGGGCACGGCGTCCGGGACCAGATCGATCGGCACGACCACGTACGCCAGGCCCGCGGCCAGCAGCCCCTTCAGCGGCAGCGGGACACGCGGATCGCGGACGAGGCCCCACACGATGCGGGCGTAGGTGGGCAGCTTCCAGACGAGGCTGGCCAGGCGCAGGTAGCGCAGCCGGCCGGACAGGTTCACGTGCAGGCGCCTCCGGGCGGATGAACGAGGTGAGCGCGGATGATAGCAGCCATCGGCCGAATCCGGTTGACAATAGAACGCCTGTTCGGCTAGCATCGGCGCACCCGCCACAGGGAGAAGCCTGCCATGACCAGGCATGACGCCGAACGCAAGCAGAAGATCATCGATTGCATCGCCCGCACCGTGGCCGAGCGCGGCTACCCGCCATCGGTCCGCGAGATCGCAGATGCGGTCGGCTTGGCCTCCACCTCGGCGGTGCACCATCACCTGATGGCGCTGGAGCGCGAAGGCCTTCTCGAACGCGGCCTGCGCTCGTCGCGCGCCCTGCGGCTCACCGAACGGGGTGAGGCCGAGCTGGAGCAGGGTCCGCGCCGGATGCCGAGCGCCATGGACCGCGTCACGCCGTTCCGGATGCCGGTCGAGCGCGACGTGCTGGCCCTGCCGGTGCTCGGCGAGATCGCCGCCGGCCAGCCCATCGAGGCCTATGCCGATGGTGCCGAGTCGCTGGACGTGCCCCGCTCGCTGGAGGCGCGTGACGACTCCTATGTCCTGCGGGTGCGCGGCAAGTCCATGATCGACGACCTGATCGACGACGGTGACTATGTCGTCGTTCAGCCCCAGGCCACTGCCCGTGACGGCGACATCGTGGTCGCGCTGCTGGAAGACAACGGCGTCACCCTGAAGCGCTTCTACCGCGAGCAGGACCGCATCCGGCTCCAGCCGGCGAACGCCGAGATGGAGCCCATCTACGCCACCGACGTCCAGATTCAGGGCAAAGTGGTGGGCGTCATCCGCAAGCTCGGCTGACGACCGCCCGCGCACTGGGCCAGCATGGGCTGAGCCGATGCGCACCATCCTGCACGCCGATCTCGACGCCTTCTACGCCAGCGTCGAGGTGCTCGACGATCCGACGCTGCGCGGCAAGCCGGTCATCGTCGGCGGCGACCCGAATGCTCGCGGCGTGGTCAGCGCGGCGTCGTACGAGGCCAGGGCCTTCGGCGTCCATTCGGCCATGCCGCTGCGCACGGCGCACCGCCTCTGCCCGGACGGCGTCTTCCTGCCGGGCCGCTTCGACCGCTATCGCGAGCTGAGCCGGCAGGTGATGCGCATCTTCGCGAGCTACACGCCACTGGTCGAGCCCATCAGCCTGGACGAGGCCTTCCTGGACGTGACCGCCAGCCGCGCCGCCTTCGGCGATGGCGAGGCGATCGGCCGCGAGCTGAAACGACGCGTGCTCGACGAGGCCGGGCTGGTGGTCAGCGTGGGCGTGGCGACCAACAAGCTGTGCGCCAAGGTCGCCTCCGACCTGCGCAAGCCCGATGCGCTGGTCGTGGTGTCGCCCGGGGGCGAGGCGGCCTTCCTGGCGCCGCTGCCCGTCAGCCGGCTGTGGGGTGTGGGACCGCAGTCGCGCCAGACGCTGGCGGACTACGGGGTCGCGACCATCGGCCAGCTGGCAGCGCTGCCGGAGGGCACGCTGCGCCGCCGCTTCGGCATCCACGGCGCGGAGCTGCGGCTGCGCGCGCAGGGCATCGACCCCTCGCCGGTCGTCGGCGGCCAGGCACCCAAATCGGTCGGCCACGAGCTGACGTTTGACCACGACGTGACCGACCCGGCCCGGCTGGAGGCCACGTTGCTGGACCTGGCCGAGTCGGTGGCATCCCGGCTGCGGCACCACGACCTCGCGGCCGGGGCCGTTCAGCTCAAGCTGCGCTACGAGGGGTTCGACACCATCACCCGGCAGGCGCCACTCGGCCACCAGGTCCGCGATTCGGAGCCGCTCTACGCATTGGGCGTCAGCCTCCTCCGCAAGGCGCTGAACCGCGACCGGGCGGTGCGGCTGATCGGCCTGACGGCCATCAACCTGTCGAGCGTCCAGCAGCTCACCCTGTTCGACGCGCCGGACCGGACCGATCGCATCTCCCAGTCCATCGACGCGGTCCGCGAGCGCTTCGGCGAGAAGGCGATCACTCGCGCCAGGCTGATCGGCCATCGAGATCGTCGGCGCCCAGACTTCGGCGAGCGACCCGAGGCGCCGGTCGACGAGTGAGGCTCAGCAGACCACGCAGGGCTGGCCCGCCAGCGGCAGGCCGTCCGCCGGCTGCGGCTGCGGCTGCCGGCTGGCGCGCGCCGCCCCGGCGCGGGCCCTGCCCGCCACGATGAGCCCGGAGACGACGACGACGCCCGCGACCAGCTGCGCCCCGAGCACCGGCAGGCCCAGGATCACGAACGCGGCGGCGGCGGTCAGTCCGGGGACGAGGTACTCGAACTCGGCGGTCTGCACCGATCCCAGCACGGTGATGGCGTTGAACGTCAGCCAGTTCTCCACCAGCCCGATGGCGATGCCGAGCGCGAGGGCCGGCAGGACAGCTCCGTCCAGCAGCGACCGCAGGGCGGAGGCGTTCAGGCCCAGCCCCGGCACGGCGAGCGCGATGCCACCCGCCAGGCTGAACCACGCCGTGCGCCGCAGCAGCGATCCGGGGTTCCCGCGACGAGCGAGGTAGACATAAATCGCGCCCCAGGCAAGCGGTGAGCCAAGGGTGATGACGTCGCCCACGTTCGGTGTGGCGAGCCGGGTGCCCACCAGCACGAAGCCGATGACGCCGCCGAAGGCAACCAGCGAGCCCACCACGGCCAGTCGCGACGGCCGCTCGACGGCCAGCACGCCGGCCAGCAGCAGCGCGACCGCAGGTGCCCCCGAATCGATGAGCGCGACGTTCGTCGGCGAGGTCATCGTCAGCCCGACCATCACGCAGCCGCGGGCGACGCCGAAGCCAAGCAGGCCGGGCACGACCGAGTCGAGGAGGTCGCGCCGGGTCGGCCGCACTCCCCCGCCGCGCAGTGCCACGAGCAGGAGCAGGAGCGTTCCGGCCGCCAGCCGGCGAGACGCCTCCAGCGTGAGCGGTGGAACGACCGAGACGGCCTGCTTGTTCAGGACGCCCAGAAGCGCCAGCCCGACCTGCAGGGCGAGCAGCGCACCGATCAACACCAGTCGCGACCGCACGACCTCGCTCCCTCGTTCGGCAAGTCGAGGTGGGTATAGGCGAGCCGATCAATGCCGGCTAGGGCCGCTCGGCCCTATTGACAATCTAGAACAGACGTTCGTATGATGCGGCTCCGATTAGAACGTCCGTTCGGCTGCGCCGATGCGGACGAGAAGGAGCACCGACCCATGGCACTCACCAAGGTTTCGCCCATGCCGGCCCGGGTTCGCTGGGATCGCCGGCTGGCGCGCCCGCTGTCCGTCCAGCTGGGGGACCGCCAGCTCACCGTCCGCGGCCTCGAGGCCGTGCGCGACGAGACGGCCGCATATCCCGTCGAGCGCGGCCCGCGCATCACCTTCCTGGTCGAGACCGACGCCGGTCAGGCATCGCTCGTGTACGACGGCGCCCACCGCCGCTGGTTCGTGGAGGCACTCGACCAGGCCGCCTGATCGCCGTCCAGCCCGTACAATCCCCGCGGCAAGCACCAGCGCGCCGGCCCGTACGCCCGCACGAGGCCCTCGCCGTGGAGGACCGAACCGACAACCTCAGCGATCTGACCCTTCGTGATTTGACGGCCCGGCTGGCCAGCCGGGAGCCGATCCCCGGCGGTGGCAGCGCATCGGCTCTCGCCGGCGCCCTGGGCGCATCACTGGTGGCCATGGTCGCCGAGCTCACCATCGGCCGACCCGATGCCACCGAGCACGAAACGCAGCTCGTGGACCTGCGCGACGAGGCAACTGCGCACCGCGACCTGCTGCTGGACCTGGCCGAGCAGGATGCCCGCGCCTACGGCGAGGTGGTCGCCGCGCGGCGGATGCCGAAGACGACCGATGACGAACGCGACGCCCGCGCCGATGCCATGCGCCGCAGCATGCTGGCCGCGGCCGAGATTCCGCTGCTGACCGCCGGGGCGGCACTTGACGTGCTGGAGCTGGCGCGGGCAGTGGCGCCGATCGGCAATCCCAACGCCGTCAGCGACGCGGGCGTCGCCGCCGAGCTGGCCGCCGCGGCAGTCCGTGGCGCCATCCTCAACGTCACGATCAATCTCCCCTACCTTCCCGCCGACGAGCCGCTGCGCAGCGCGGCATCCGAGACGATCGCCAACATGGAACGCCGGACGGCCGAGGCCGAGCGTGCCGTGGCCGAGACCGTCAGCGCGAGGCTGTCGCCTTCGTGAGCGCGAAGCTGCTTGACGGCCGCGTGGTGGCGTCACGCCTGTGGCGCGAGCTGTCCGAGCGGGTCGCCGGCGCGCAGGAGCGAACCGGGGTGCAGCCGCGGCTGGCGATCGTGCGCTTCGAGGAGCGCGGCCCGTCGGCGGTCTATGCCGCGAGCCTGGCGCGCGCGGCCCGCAGCGTCGGCATCGCACCGGTCGAGATCATTCCGCCCGCTGGCGTGCAGCTCAGCGACCTGCGCGCTCGCATCGGCGCCCTCAACCGGGACGCCAGCATCAGCGGCATCGTGCTGGCGCAGCCGATGCCGGCCCACCTGGACGCCGCGGCCATCGTGTCGCTCATCGACCCCGCCAAGGACGTGGATGGCGCCACGCCGCTCAACGCCGGCCGCCTGGCCCGCGGCGATCCCGCCTTCGTGCCGGCCACCGCATTGGCGGTGATGGCGATCCTGCGCACCTACGAGATCCCGATCGCGGGCAAGCGCGCCGTCGTCGTCGGCCGCTCGCCCGTGGTCGGCCGCCCGGTTGCCAACCTCCTGCTGGAGGCCGATGCAACCGTGGTCATCACCCATCGGCGCACCCGCAACCTGGCGCGCGAAACCCGTCGCGCCGAGATCCTGGTGGTGGCCGCCGGCCAGCCCGGGCTGATCCGCTCGGACATGGTTAACCGCTCGGCGGTCGTCATCGACTGCGGCATCAACACCACGTCCGCCGGCATCGTCGGCGACGCGGATACGGCAGCCCTCCGGCCGGTGGTCCGGGCCATCACCCCGGTGCCCGGCGGGGTCGGGCCGGTGACGACGATGATGCTGCTGGAGCAGACCGTCGTGGCTGCCGAGCGCGGGCTCGGTGCCGGCGACCCGCTGCTCGAGACGCTGCTGGTGGAGCGCGGGACGACCAGCGACCGCTAGGGCTTCGGCACCACCGAGGTGTCGTACATGTCGGTGACCGGCACGGACCCATCGATGAAGCCGAGCTGCCGCATGGTCGTGTAGCCGGTCTCCCAGACGGCGGTGTCGATCGCGCCGCTCGGCCCGGTGGAGCCACCGCCCCACAGCTTCACGGTCGCCCGCAGGACCTGCGTGGCGGTTTCGCGATCCTCGCCGATCGTCGGCACCTCCTTCACGGCCGCGTCGATGCCGACCTTCACGTCGGCCGCGATGTCGCGCTGGGCATGCAGCACTGCCTGGACGAAGGCTGCCACCAGTCGCGGGTCGGAAGCCAGCAGGTCGTCGCCGGCCACGACGCCCGGTCCGGGCAGCGGCGCGAAGTCGTCGACCCGCATCAGCTCCGGCTTGAAGCCCTGCGCCTGCAGCCGCAGCGGCTCATTGGCGACGAAGCCGGTGATGAGATCCACGTCGCCGTTGAGCAGGCCGTCGACCTGGTTGAACTGCGGGTACTCGCGGATGGTCACGTCCTTGTCGGTCAGGCCACCGGCGCGCAACAGGGCCAGCAGCGCGTGCCATGACGACCCGAAGCGCCCCGGCGTGCCGATCCGCATCCCGCGCAGCCCGGACGGGTCAGCCGGCACGGTTCCGGGCGCGCCGATGAGCGCCACCGGGAAGTGCTCGTACAGCGTGGACACGTACTTGACCGGGATGCCGGACGTGCGGCCGATCATCACGTCGGTGGCATCGGCCACGCCAACCTGGGCCTGGCCGGCGGCGACCAGGCGCAGGACATCGTCGCTGTAGTCGATGGTGACCTCCAGGCCGGCATCGCGGAAGTAGCCGGCCTGCTGCGCCAGGTAGAACGGCGCGAACTGGACGTCCGGCTGGAAGCCGAGCAGCAGCTTCACCGGGCGCAGGCCGGAAGGGCTCGACGCTTGGCCGGATGCCTGGCTGGCACTCGCCTGCGCGCTGCCCGACGCAGACCCGTTCGGTCCGCCGGCCAGCTGGCGAAAGAGCAGCAGGCCGACGAGGGCGAGCACCACGGCGGCAACAAGGATCACGACATTCGTGCGACGCGAAGGCATCGGTCTACCTCATACAGGCTGGATGAGCCGCCGCTCGACCTGGACCACCAGGCCGTAGAACGCCAGGCCGATCACGGCCAGCGCCACCAGCGCGACGAACATGAGCGGGGTGTCGAAGAGGCCCTGGTCGGCGATGTTGATCAGCACGCCCAGGCCGCTGCTGGCGCTGACCCATTCGGAGACGACGGCGCCGATGACTGCCAGCGTGACGCCCACCCGCAGGCCACCGAAGATCACCGGCAGGGCGGACGGGATCTCCAGGCGAGCGGTGACCTGGCCGGGCGTGGCGCCCAGGCTGCGCAGCATCTCCCTTAACCGCGGATCGACCGAGCGGATGCCGACCATGGTGGCGATGGCGATCGGGAAGAAGACGATCAGCGCCACCACCAGCACCCGCGACAGCAGGCCGCCGCCGAACCAGATGTCGAGCAGTGGGGCGAGGGCCAGGATGGGAACGGCCTGGGCAGCCACGATGTACGGCGACAGGACGCGCTCGATGACGACGCTCTTGCCCAGCGCGACCCCCACCGCCACGGCCGTGGCCGCGCCAAGCAGGAAGCCCGGCACCACCTCGGTCAGGGTCGCCCACAGGTGCTCCCACAGGATGCCGGAGCCGATGGCGCGCGCCCCGCGTTCGGCCACCACGTCCGGCGCGGGCAGGATGTACTGGGGCGTGCCGGTCAGCACGGTAAGCACCTTCCACGCGGCCAGGAACACGGCCAGCGAGGTGACCGCCGTCACCAGCCGCCTCATGACGAGGCCGTCCACGGCGCCAGCTCGGGCGCATGGACCGATGCCAACGCCGCCCGAATGGCCATTTCCAGCTCCGCCGCGGCAACGTCGACGCCGCGTGGCCGGGGCAGGTCGATCGGCACCAGGCGGGCGACGGATCCCGGCCGAGCGGTGAGCACCCCCACCTCGTCCGCCAGCCGCACCGCCTCGCTCACCGAGTGCGTGACCAGGATCAACGTCCGCCGCTGGGCCAGCCAGAGGCGCTGCAGCTCGGTGTCGAACGCCTCGCGGGTGAGCGCATCCAGGGCGCTGAAGGGCTCGTCGAGCAGCAGCACCGGCGGATCGGTCACCAGCGCGCGGGCGAGCCCTGCCCGCTGGGCCATGCCGCCGGACAGCTCCGCCGGGCGCAGCCGCGCCGCGTCGCTGAGCCCCACCTGGCGCAGTGCCGCGGCGGCGCGCTCGGCGCGCTCCGCGCGCGCCACGCCGCGCAGGGCGAGCGGCAGCTCCACGTTGTCCGCCACGGTCAGCCAGGGCAGGAGGCGCGGCTGCTGGAAGGCGATGCCCACCCGCGGATCGCCGGCGTGCGGCTCATCGGCGTCCGGCGCCGGCCCGATCGTCACGCGGCCCGCGTCCGGCACGAGCAGCCCGGCGATCGCGCGCAGCAGCGTGGACTTCCCGGACCCGTTCGGGCCGATGATCACGGTGAAGCTCCCCGCCGCCACGTCCAGCGAGCAGCCATCCAGCGCCGTCAGCTTCCCATCGGGCACGGTGAACGACACGGTCAGGTCGTGGATATGGACCGCCAACCCGCCGCCGCCATGGATGCGCTGCTGCGCCATGCGTCCTCTCGTGCCGGTGCTGGCCAGCGTCAACGGGGCGCGCCGCGATGCGGGCGTCCAGCGGGGACATCGGGCCAAGGGCTTGCCCGCGCACGCAGACAGAGACCCGGCCGATGCGTCGGAGGAACGCCTCGCGCTCGCCTTCTCCCGTCCGGACTGTGACCGTCGGCCCTGTCGGCCGGTGAGCGTCGCGCTCGCCGGGTCAGGTCGGCCCCGCCAGGTGTGTCCCGCCGCCGTTACTCCGTGGCGGCCGGCCTGCCGGGGTTCGCGGGCTGGCTCTCAACCGGGAGCCGACCGCCGGTGGGGAGTTTCACCCCGCCCCGAAGACGATGGAATTGTTCGGTTGCCGACCTAGCGTGCCACCCACATCGGCGCCGGTCAATCAGGCTCCCGGCAGTCCTGCGAACCAAAGCCACGTGAATATGACGAAGTTGGCGACGCCTCCGGCAAGCCATCTAGCCCCTCGGAATCGCTGCTCGCCACCGAGTCGGGCCGCAGCCCAGCGCAGCACGCAGGCGGCCGCTCCGAAGTACGCCAACGCCTGGAGCGCGAAGACGAAGGGCCAGAAGGACAGCGGGCCCGTGTCCATGATCGGCATGCCCAACTGGCCTTGAAACATGATGCCGATGAAAGGCCACCCGAGAAGCGCGACCAGCGCCCAGCGGGCACGCCGTTGTGCGACTGCCATCGCATCGTTCTCCACCGGCTCATAAAGCCAGTAGAGCGGCTGCCAACGGTCACGCGCGAACAGTCTGAGATGCCCCGTCACCGCAAATTCCGTGGTCCGCGCACGACTGTCATCACGTAACTCGGCTGACGACTTGCTTCCCAGGACGTTTGCGCGCCGGTCGTAGAAAGACTTGAGCGCCTTGTTCGCTGCCCACGCAATTGGCAGATATACGAGCACCGCAATGACGAGGCCGAGATACACAGCGAAGACTATCCGTTCGTCTGCTCAGGCTGAGCCCCGCGGCGCCCACGCAGCCAGCGGTAGATGACGTAGGCGCCGCCCAGCAGCACCACGGCGTAGATCACGTACTCATACGGCCGTACCGCGTCGTACAGGTGACGGTAATTGGCGCCGAGCAGGTACCCGGCCAGCAGCAGCGCCGCGTTCCATGGCAGCGAGCCCAGGGTGCTGAACAGGACGAAGCGGCCGAGCGGCATGCGCGCCACGCCGGCCGGGTAGTTGATCAGCGCCCGCAGCAGCGGCACCAGCCGGGCGAGGAAGACGGCCCAGTCGCCGTAGCGCGCGAACCACGCATCGGCGCGGTCCAGGTCGTCGGGATAGATATGGACGTAACGGCCCCAGCGGTCGAGCAGCGGACGGCCGCCCCAGGCGCCGATCAGGTAGCCCAGCAGCGAGCCCAGCACCGCGCCGAGGGTGGCCACCACCAGCACCGCCAGCCAGCTCCACGGGGCGTGGGTGATCGGCTCCAGCACGGACGGGTCGGTGGCCGACTGGCTGACCTTCCAGCCCGCCATGGGCACGATGACCTCCGAGGGGATGATGGGAATAAAGGTCTCCAGCCCGATGGCCACCGCCACCCCGACGTAGCCGACGGCGTCGTACAGGCTCAGGAAGAAGGGGATGACGACGCGGTCGATGAACTCCAGCATCTAGCGGCGGTCGCCGTCGCCGGGATGATGGAGCGGCACCGCCACCTTGTGCGGCTGCAGCTCACCGGGTGGGGCGGTGATGTGGCCGGAGGTGCGCAGCCGCTCGTCGACGCCCAGCACGTGCACGCTGACGATCACCGACAGCAGCGCCGCACCGGCGATCCACCCACCCAGCACGTCGATCGGAAAATGCGCGCCCAGGTAGATCCGGGTCAGGCTGATGAAGCCGATGAGGATCAGCGCCACCAGGTAGGCGGTGATCCCCTGGCGCCGATCGGGCGCCAGGCGGGCCACGCAGAAGGCGACCAGGCCGTAGAAGACGGTGGCGCGCAGGGCATGACCGGCGGGGAAGTCGGCCAGGTCGTCCAGCCCGGTGCCGTTAACGTTGAAGATCGCCGCGAACAGCTGCCCGGGGCTGACGGCCGGAATGGCGGTGAAGAACTTCAGCGCCCACTCGATCGGAAAGGCGAGCATGCCGGCGGCCAGGATGAGGGCCAGGTCACGACGGCCCTTGGCCAGCGCCAGCAGGCCCAGCAGGGCAAACCCTGCCGTCACGAACCAGCCGGAACCGAGCGCGCTGATGCCAAGCAGCAGGGAGTGGAGTGGCGGAATGGTCTGCTCGACCCACTCGCGAATGGCCGGCACCACGTTGTTCATCAACGTCTGCTCCGGCAACGTGTAAAGGGTCGTCCGCTTCAGGGTGACCAGCCAGAACAGCGTCGGCAGGGCAATGAGCGTCAGCAGGAACGCGGCGGCCGGGCTGGGAACGGCCCCACCCAGCCGATCCTTGCCGTCGGCGTCGACGAGCAGGCGGCTCGTCGGGTCCGGCAGGCGTCGCACGTTCGTAGTATAGGTTCGCCCGGCCGCCGAACCGGGGCCACGCGCTTTGGAAAGGAGGCCGGCGACGGAGTCCAGCACCCGCGCTTCGCTGCGCCTCACGGGCAGCGACCTGACGATCGCCGACGTCGTCGCGGTGGCCCGCGGCCGCCC
>DASSNX010000023.1:0-15392 GCA_035701185.1 Candidatus Limnocylindria bacterium | reverse complement strand
TCCTCGAGGACGAAGGTGACCAGGATGTTCGCCTGGAACTCGAGCGTGCCGTCGCGCGAGATGTTCACCCGCTGCTCCTTGACCCATGCGCTCCGCACCTGGCGCAGCGTCTTGCCGGCGCGGTCGATTCCCTGGCGAATGGCATCTTCGAACGACTCGGTGGAGGTGCAGCTCAGCTCAGTGACGCGTGCGACGGACATGGGTCGGCTCCTCTCAGTGTGGTCAGTCAGTATGGACCGATGGCGTGGCGTCAGGCCTCATGGGTGGCCGTCCAGGCCAGGAGCGCATCGGCTTCGAGTGCGTTGACGACGGAGCCGATCTGCACGCCACATGCCGCCGCCCGATCGCAGCCGTTCGGCAGCCAGCCGAGCTGCCCCGGCGCATGGGCGTCGGAGTCGATGCTGACCTTGCAGCCCGCCTCCACCGCCAGGCGCAGCAAGCGCTTCGGCGGATCCAGCCGCTCCGGCCGCGAGTTCACCTCCACCGCCTTGTCGAACCGGGCAGCGGCGGCGAACACGATCTCGGCGTCGAACTCCGACGGCGGCCGGTTGCGGCGTCCCGCCTTCATCCGGCCGGTGCAGTGGCCCAGGATGTCCAGGTGGGGATCGGCCAGGGCGGTCACCATGCGCCTGGTCATCGGCTTCGATGGCGCTCGGAGCTCGGAGTGGACGCTGCCGACCACCACGTCCAGCCGGGAGAGCAGCTCGTCCGACTGGTCGAGCGAGCCGTCGGAGAGGATGTCGACCTCGATCCCGGTCAGGATCCGGAACGGCGCCAGCTCGGCGTTCAGCTTGGCCACCTCGTCCAGCTGCCGCTCCAGCCGTTCCGGGGAGAGGCCGTTGGCCACCGTCAACGTCGGCGAGTGGTCGGTCAGGACCATGTACTCGTGCCCGAGCTCGATGGCCGTCTCCGCCATCTCGCGGATGGGTGAGCCGCCATCCGACCAGTCCGAGTGGACGTGGCAGTCGCCCTTCAGCGCGGAGCAGAGTTCGCCGCCGATCTCGGCCACCATCCGTCCACCGGTCGCTTCCAGGCGGCGGAGATAGACCGGCTCCTCGCCGCGCAGGCTCTCGGTGATCGTCCGCTCGGTGACCTCGCCGATCCCGGTCAGGGAGCGGAGCGTCCCCTGCCGCGCGTGCTCGGCGATGACCTCGGCGCCCAGCTCCCGGACCGTGGCCGCCGCGTTCCGGAAGGCGCGGACGCGAAAGGACGGCTCATTGGCAAGCTCCAGCAGCAGGGCGATCCGCCGCAGGTCGGCAACGGGATCCCGCGGTTCACTCATGGGGTGGCAGTGCCGGCCGCGCACAAGCGGTGCTTGTTCCATGACACGTCTGGCGCGGTGTACGCCGCTCGATACACATCCACGCTTGTAACCGTGCCCTGGGGCGCGTCGCCGCACAAGCTCTGCTTGTGAGGGCACACGCCTGCTGGCCGAAGTGCGCTGTTACACAACCCCTGCTTGTGACACCGGCTGCACGCGCCGGCGAACGTGCACCGGCACAAAGGGGTGGTTGTCATCGGCGCAAAGGTCGTGCCCATGCACAAGCCACCGTTGTGCCGCTACGGGATGGTCAGGATGCGCCGCGGATTGTCGATCGTCATCTGCCGGATCTCGCCCTCCCCAACCGCCGCGGTGCGCAGGGAAGGCAGGAAGTGCTGCTGCAGGTAGGTCAGGCCGAATCCCCCATTCACCTTGAGCTGGGCGTTGTGGCACACGTCCTGGCTCAGCAGCAGCTGTCCGCCCCAGCCCCGCTCCAGCAGCTCGACGATCAGCTCGACCAGGCGCGGCTCCTCGGCCTCCTCGGTGTCGAAGCGATGGCCCAGGAAGTCGAACTCCAGGTTGGCGCCCCGCTCCAGGACGGCCAGGTAATGATCGAGCACCGGGTACGAGTCGGCATGGCCGATGACGACGCGCGACGGGTCGACGCCCTCCTCCTCGAAGATGCGCAGCTGCGCCAGGCCGACGGCCGAGCGAACGGCGTGGGTGGTGATCGCCATGCCGGTGGCCAGCGACGCCCGCGCGGCGGCCCGATGCACGCGCTCCTCCTGGGCGCTGATCCACGGCTTGTTGGCGCCGATTTCGCCGATGATCCCCGGCCGCACGCCGGTGCCGGCGACACCATCGCGGAACTCGGCGATCAGCTCATCGGCCAGGGAGTCGACCGAGCGGCGATTCACCGCGGCCTCGGCGGGGTAGTACGGCTCGCGGTACCAGCCGCAGCCCATCACCAGCTGGACCCCGGTTCTGCCGGCTAGCCGCCGCAGCCGCTCCGGGTCGCGCCCCACGCCCGGCAGGGTGAGGTCGACCAGGGTGGAGCCGCCGCGCCGCCGGAAGTCGCGCAGCTCATCGGCCAGGACGTCCTCGTCCGGCGTCAGCTCCCAGTAGTCGTAGCGGCCCTCGATGTGCCAGAGGTAGATGCCGGTGTGCTCGTGCGGCAGGGTGAAGCCGATGCGTTCAGGAGGAATCGGTCCTGAGACCGACATGACGCGGGGAGCCATCGCGGTGCCTCCGGTGTTCGGTTGCGCGCCGGCCGGCAAGAAGCAAGCCGCCGGAGCGGTCGGTTGGTTGGACCCGGGCAGTTTGCCACGCTATGCTCCGGGCCCGTGCCGCGCCGCGGCGACCTCGGAGGATGGCCAGGTGCTCACCGCCCCCGACCCGCGCGAGACCTCGCCCGCGTGAGCGCGACCCCGAACGTGGCGACGCCGGGCGTCTGGGACGCGGCACAGGCCGCACTGGACCTGGCTGCCGACCGCCTGGAGCTCGACCAGGGCATGCATCGGGTCCTGCGGGTGCCGAAGCGCGAGCTGACCGTCAGCTTCCCGGTGCGGATGGATGACGGCCGGGTCGAGGCATTCACCGGCTTCCGGGTGCAGCACAACGTCAACCGCGGGCCAGCGACCGGCGGCGTGCGGCTCACCGCGGACCTGACCCTGGACATCGTGCGCGCCAACGCCATGCTCAACACCTGGAAGGCCGCGCTGGTCCAGATCCCGTACGGCGGCGCCGCCGGTGGCGTGGTCGCGAACCCGCGCCGCCTGTCGGTCGCCGAGCGCAAGGCGCTGACCCGTCGCTTCACGACGGAGATCAGCATCGTCATCGGCCCCGACCGCGACATCCCGACGCCGGACGTGAACACCGGCTCGCAGACGATGGCCTGGATGATGGATACCTTCAGCATGCACGCCGGCTACACCGTGCCGGGCGTGGTCACCGGCAAGCCACTGGCCGTGGGCGGCACGCGCGGCCGGCGGGAGGCGACCAGCCGCGGGGCGCTGCGCTGCATCGCGGCCGCCGCCGAGCGCCGCGACATCCCGCTGTCCGAGGCGCGGGTCGCCATCCAGGGCTTCGGCCGGGTCGGCACCGTCCTGGCCGAGCTGCTGCACGCTGCCGGGGCACGGATCGTCGCCATTGCCGACGATCGCCAGGCCGTGGCCGATCCGGGCGGCATCGACGTCAAGCGCGCCGTCGCCTGGATGCGCCGCCAGGATTCGGTGCGCGACATGCCCGACGTGCAGCCCATGGACCGGGCCGCCATCTTCGGCACGGCCTGCGACATCCTGGTCACCGCCGGGGTCCAGCACCAGATCGACGCGGCCGCGGCCGAGCAGATCCAGGCCGCCGTCCTGGTCGAAGCCAGCAACGCCCCGACCACGCCCGAAGCCGATGCCATCCTGCGCGACCGCGGCATCCTGGTCGTCCCCGACATCCTGGCCACCGCCGGCGGCCTGGTCCTCGCCTACTTCGAGTGGGTGCAGGACATGCAGGCCTTCTTCTGGTCGGATGCGCAGATCACCGCCGAGCTGGACCGGATCATGGACCAGGCGGTGGCCGACGTGACCGCCATGAGCCGGGAACGCAAGGTCGATATGCGTGGCGCGGCCATGATGGTGGCCGTCGAGCGGGTCGCGGGCGCCACCTCGCTCCGCGGCCTCTACCCGTAGTCGTGGTTGCGGCGGCATCGGCCTTGCCGCCATCATCGGCTCCGTGAACGACTCGACCGACGGCCGCCGACGCTGGCAGGCCCACCAGGAGCAGTGGCGCCGGGAGCGGCTGGACCCCGCGCTCGAGCGCGCCCCGGAGCGCAGGCCGCGCTTCATCACCCAGTCCGGCGTCGAGATCGACCGGGTCTACACGCCGGCGGACCTCCATGACCCGGCCAACCACCCGGACCGCGGGCGGCCACGTTATCGGCGCGGGCAGGAGGCAACCGGAGCCGATGCGGCCTGGGACGAGATTGACGACCTGGGGCTCCCTGGTGAGCCGCCGTTCACCCGCGGCATCCATCCCACCGGCCACCGCGGCCGGCTGTGGACGATGCGGATGTTCGCCGGCTTCGGCACGGCGGAGGACACCAACGACCGCTTCAAGAAGCTGATCGCCGCCGGCGGCACCGGCCTCTCCATCGCCTACGACATGCCGACCCTGTACGGCTACGACCACGACGAACCGCAGGCCGAGGGCGAGTTCGGCACCTGCGGCGTGGCGGTCTCGAGCCTGGCCGACATGGAGATCCTGCTGGCCGACCTGCCGGTCGGCGAGATCAGCACCTCCATGACCATCAACTCCCCGGCGCCGATGATCTGGGCCATGTACATCACCGCCGCCGAGAAGATGGGCGTGCCCCGGGCGCAGCTGGCCGGCACGCTGCAGAACGACATCCTCAAGGAGTTCATCGCCCAGAAGGAGTACATCTTCCCGCCGGCCCCGTCGCTGAAGCTGGTGACGGACACCGTCGAGTGGGGCACGCGCGAGCTGCCGCGCTGGAACACGATCAGCATCTCCGGCTACCACATCCGCGAGGCCGGCTCGACCGCCGTCCAGGAGCTGGCCTTCACCATCGCCGATGGCATCGCCTACGTCGAGGACGCGCTGGCCCGCGGGCTGCGCTTCGACGACTTCGCCCCGCGCCTCTCCTTCTTCTTCAACAGCCACAACGACTTCTTCGAGGAGATCGCCAAGTTCCGCGCCGCGCGGCGCATCTGGTACAAGCTCAGCACCGAACGCTTCGGGGCCGAGAACGAGCGCTCGACCTGGATGCGCTTCCACACCCAGACGGCCGGCGTCTCGCTCACCGCGCAGCAGCCGCTCAACAACATCACCCGCGTCGCCATCCAGGCGGTGGCCGGCGTGCTCGGTGGGACGCAATCACTGCATACCGATGCGTACGACGAGGCGTGGGCAGTCCCCTCGGAAGAGGCCGCCCTGCTCGCTTTGCGGCAGCAGCAGATCATCGCCGAGGAGTCCGGCGTCGCGAACACCGTCGACCCGCTGGCCGGCTCCTACTTCGTCGAGACGCTGACCAACCAGACCGAGCAGGCGGCGTGGCGCTACATCGCCCAGGTCGACGAGCTGGGCGGCATGGTCAAGGCCATCGAGGCGGGCTTCCCGCAGACAGAGATCGCCGATGCGGCCTACGAGCAGGCCCGCGAGCTGGAGGCCCACGAGCGCGAGCTGGTGGGCGTCACCCGCTACGCCGATCCGAACGAGGAGCTGCGCATCCCGCTGCTGGCGATCAGCCGTGAGCAGGAGCGGCGCCACCTGGACCGGCTGGCTCGCACCCGGGCCGAGCGCGATGCCGACTCGCATGCTGCCGCCATGACCCGTCTGCGCGAGGAGGCAGCCCGCGGTGACGTCAACCTGATGCCGGCCATCATGGAGGCGGTCGCCGCCTACGCGACCATCGGCGAGATGTGCAACGCGCTGCGCGCGGTGTACGGCGAGTACCGGGAGCCGCTCGCCGTCTGAGCCCGGGTCCTGGGTCGAAGGTACGACCCGACGCGCGAAACCTTTCGGCGCTGACCGGCCTCGGTATCGACAGCGGGGGCTGTTGCCGTTCTCCGCCCGATGCCGAGGGAAGCATGAAGTTCAGCGCGCGTCTCACCGTCGTCCTGCTGGCGGCGGCGGTGATGGGAATCCTGTGGGCCACCGACCAGATCCTGCCCGCCACCTCCGAGTACCAGGCCCAGATCCGTATCTGGCTGGCGGCCCGCGCGACAGGCATCGTCACCTTGATCCTGCTCACCGCGGTGGTGGTCATGGGCGTTCTCCTCAGCCATCCCCGCCAGCCGCAGTGGAAGACCGCCAAGGGCATCTTCCCCTGGCACGAGTCGGTCTGGGTCTTCGTGCTCGCCTTTCTGGCAATCCACGTCATCTCACTGGTGGCTGACCCGTACGCCGGGGTCGGGATCGGCGGGGCCCTGGTGCCGGGGCTATCCGAATACCGCAGCGTGCCGGTGGCGCTGGGCGTCATCGGCCTGTACGCCTTCGTCGTCACCGTGATCACCGCCCGCTACACCAAGCTCCTGCCGCGCGGACTGTGGCTGCGTTTGCATCGCCTGTCGGCGGTCGTCCTGGCGCTGGCCTGGCTGCACGGCGTCCTGGCCGGCACCGACACCGAGGCCCTGCGGCCGCTGTACTGGACCATCGCGGGCGCCGTCGTCGGCGCGGTGGGCTATCGCTACTGGGTCGTCCGGCTCGTCACCCGCCGGGCGCGAGCTGCTGCCGTCGCGCGGGGCGTCGAGACAGCGCCGGTTCCCGTCACCAACGACTAGGAGTTCTGCCCGATGCTTTCTCTTACCGTTCGTCGTGCGCTCGTCTTCGTGATCGCCGTGGTCGCGCTCTACGGCGGCGCGTTCGCCATCCGTTCTGCCGCGGGCTGGACCGGCCAGTCGAAGCCGCTGGCCGAGGCGCCCCCCGACGCCGCTGCCCTGGTCGCTCAGCTGGTTGACGAGCGCGCTCGGGCTCAACAGCTCAGCGAACAGCTGGCCGGGGCCATGGCCCGCAGCCAGCAGCTCGAGGATGCCCTGGCCACGGCGACCAGCAAGGCGGCCCATGACGCGCGATCGGCCGAGCACCTGGCAAACCAGCTGGACAGCGCCCGCAGCAGGCTCGAGCAGCTGCAGCGCCAGCTGGCGGATCGGCCGGCGGCAACCGTAACGGTGACGGTTCCGGCGCCGGCGGCCACCGCGGCGCCCAACGCCGGGAGCGATGACGACGACGGCGAGCACGAGGACGACGACTGATGCTCTCGCCCGCGTCCCTCGCCCGGCTGGCGGTGCAGGCCGGCGTCAGCTTCGCCCTGTACGCCGGCGCGCTGGTGCTGGCGACGGTGCTGCAGTCATCGCATGACGCAGCCGTCGCATCGGACCACCGGCCGCTGGTCGTCGCCGCCGATCAGCTGCGATCGGAACGCGAGCGCACGACCCGGGAGCTGGATGCCGCAGTCCGAGCCCTGGCAGCTGCCGGCCAGCGCTACGACCGGCTTGACGACGCGTCGGCCGCGCTGGCCGATGCGCTCGACCGGCTGGCCCGCGGGGTGAAGCGGGCGACCGGCTCCGCCGCGCAGCTGCCCGCCAGCCTGCCGATGCCAGCCGCGCCCGCAACGGTGTACGTCACGGCACCCGCGCCCGCTCCGCCGGCAACGCACTCCACCACCGGCGCCTCCGGGCGCTGATCGCGATGGGGGCGCCGGCCGTCAATCGCCCAACGTCGGCGTGGATCCATCGTTTCAGTCGCCGATGCATGGGCTCTCGCCTCGTCCTGCAGGTCGACGGCACGTCCCGGACAGAGGCACAGATCGCCTGGAGAGCGGCCTCGGCCGAGATGGCGGCAACGGAGGCGATCCTGTCGCGCTTCCGCCAGGACAGCGAGCTGTCGCGGCTCAACGCGGAAGCCGGATCGGGCCGATGGCGCTCCGTGGATGGGCGGCTGCGCGAGATGCTCACGCTCGCCCGTCGTGCCCAGCGGCAGACTGACGGACGCTTCGATCCACGGATCCTCGACGCGCTCGAGGCCGTCGGCGAACGCGCCGGCGTGCCCTATGCCGAAATCGGCGAGCTGGCCGCGGGCGACACACGCTGGCTGCAACGTGCGGGACGCGACCGCGTGGCAGTCGGAGCTCCGGTCGACTCCGGCGGGCTCGGGAAGGGCCTGGGCCTTCGCTGGGCACTTGCCGTCGCCATTCGCGAGGTGCCGGAGGCGAGTGGGGTGCTGCTCGATGCGGGCGGTGACGTGGTGGCGACCGGGAGGCCGCTGGACGCCGCCGCATGGCAGGTCGGGATCGAGGACCCGGGTTGGTCCGACCGGCCACTGGCGGTGGTCGCTCTGCGCGATGGCGCCCTGGCCACGTCATCGACGGCCGTGCGTACCTGGACTGGTCCGGACGGCACGCGGGTTCACCATCTGATCGATCCGCACAGCTGGCGCCCGGCAAACAGCGGCCTTCAGGCCGTCACCGTGGCGCACCGCGATCCCGCGTGGGCCGAGATCTGGAGCAAGGCACTGTTCATCGGCGGCGCCGGGCGCATCGGCCCAGAAGCCCGCGCGCGCGGCATGGCCGCCTGGTGGGTAGAAGACGACGGCAGCTTCCATCTCACGCCCGCGGCGGCCGCGATGACGCCATGGCGGAGCTGAATGGCGGAGAGCGGCGCGGCATCCGGGGGCAGATGCCGCTCCGAACGTTCGCAGGGCACGCGCCCGCGCCGCTCTCCGACCCGCGTGAGCCTGCCACACCTCTGCTTACCACCCGCTTATCGGGCAATTACCGGTCGCCACCGATGCCCGCCGCTATCCTCATCGGCTCATGAAGGTCCACCTGGTAGACGCCACGTTCGAGCTGTTCCGGGCCTACTACGCGCCGGGGCGCTCACTCGAGCGCGGTCCCGACGGACGGCCGGTCAACGCGGTGCGCGGCCTCATCGACAGCATGCTGTCGCTGCTGCGTGAGCCCGATGTCACCCACATCGCTGCCGCGACCGACTACGTCATCGAGAGCTGGCGCAACGACCTGTACCCCGGCTACAAGAGCAGCCTCGGCATGGATCCGGACCTGCTCGCCCAGTTCCGCGACGCGGAGCGGGCGCTGCGCGCGCTCGGGATCATCACCTGGCCGATGGTGGAGGACGAGGCCGATGACGGCATCGCCACCGGGGTCGCTCGCTACCGCCACGACGCGCGGGTCGAGCAGATCGTCATCTGCAGCGTCGACAAGGACCTCGGCCAGTGCGTCGAGGACCGGCGGGTGGTGCTCCGTGATCGGATGCGGAAGGTCACCTACGACGAGGACGGCATCCGGGCCAAATTCGGCGTGGCGCCGGAGAGCATTCCCGACTACCTGGCCCTCGTCGGCGACTCCTCCGACGGCTACCCGGGCCTTCCCGGCTGGGGCGCCAAGAGCGCGGCCGCCGTGCTCGCGCGCTGGGTCCACCTGGAGCAGATCCCCGACTCGCCGCTCGACTGGGACCTCGCCCTGCGCGGTGCCTCGTCGCTGGCCGCCACGCTCCGCGACCACCGCTCGGAGGCGGCGCTCTACAAGCGGCTCGCCACGCTGAACAGCGATGCCGCCGTGGACGAGCAGCTGGACGACCTGGAGTGGCGCGGCGTGCCGCGCGACGACTTCATGGCGCTCTGCGCCGAGCTCGGCTTCGAGACGGTCGGCTCGCGGGTGCACCGCTGGGCGTAATGGCGTAGTGGCGTAGGGCCGTAACCATCGGGCCAGGACCATCGGTCGGTTCTGGTGGGGTCTGGTGCGGTGTACGGTCGCCGCCCGATGTCCCGGAGCAAGCGTGCGGTCGCGGTTCTCGCCGCGCTGCTGACCTTCGCCGCCGCGGCGCCAGGCGTGGCGCCGCCGGTTGCCGCTGCCTCGTGCTCCGGCTGGACCTCATCGACCACGCCGCCGCCGTCCATCCGGGTCTACCGCCACGCGACGGGGGCGGTGGAGACCATCGGCTTCAAGACCTACACCAAGAACGTGCTCAGCCGCGAGTGGATTGCCTCGTGGACCACCGAATCGCTGCGGTCGGGCGCCCTCGCGGTGAAGCACTATGCCTGGTACCAGGTGCTCCACTGGCGGGGCGGGGTGAACGCCGACGGCGCCTGCTTCGACCTCCGCGACGACACGGTCGACCAGGTCTATGACCCGTCCCGCCCGACCTACACCACCGCCGCGGCTGCGGTGGACGCCACCTGGTCGACGCTCGTCCTGAAGAACGGCGCCATCTTTCCGACCTACTACAACGCCGGCGCCTCGGGCGAAGCCTGCGGGGCGAACGCCAATGGCTGGAAGCTCTTCCAGTGGGGGACGCAGGCCTGCGGCCTGGCGGGCAGGACCGCGGCCCAGATCATCCACGCCTACTACTACCCGAACGTCACGGTGACCGATGCGCCGGCCGCGTCGCCATCGGTGACGGCCTCGCCGACGCCGATCTCCACGCCGCAGCCGACCGCCAAGCCGACGCCCACGGCCACGCCGAGCGGAACGTCGACCGCGACCGCCGGGCCGAGCAGAACGGCTCGGCCGACACCGACCCCCCAGCCGACGGTGAAGCCGACCCCACGCCCCACGCCAACGCCGGAGCCGGCGCAACCGCTCGCCACCCCGCCACCGGACCAGGCTTTGCCGGGCGGCGGCCAGTCGGGCGTCGCCGGCCAGGCCACCCCTCCGCCGCCACCGCCGGACGACCCACAGCCGCAGGTCGCCACGCGGCATAGAGCCCGGGTGCAGAGCACCGCCGTCCCGTGGAGTCAGCCCCTGGCGCTCGACCGCGACGCACCCCACTACGCGGCCTGGATGGCCGCCGATGGCCGGCTGGCGCTGCCCACCGACTTCCGGTTCCGCCTGGCCTCGATGACCGCTGGCGGCCTCCTGTCCGAACCGTCGCTCACCACCTTCGCCCCGCTGTGGCAGGCGGCCGTGGACAACCTGGCAGCCGCGCTCCTTCGCCATCTGGCGGCGGCTCGGCTGATCGGCGCCGCCCCCGGCGTCGCCCTGCGCTAATGCACTCCTGGTTGCCCTACTGTCTGGCGCATGAGTCACGACTTTGAGCGCGGTAGGTTATCCGAGGCCGGCCAGGCCATCGTGCGAGAGCACGACACTCGATGGACACGAGAGGCGCACTTCGCACTCACGCTTGAGTGGCTGATCGGCGAGTGGGACAAGTTCGCGCGAGCGGTTGAAGCCGGTTATCGCGGCTACGGAGAGGAATACCTCAACGATCTCACTTCGCGGGACCTGCTCCATGAAGTGATGCGCGCTCTGTCGTCGGCCGATGCGGCGGTCATCGAGCAGGCAATCAAGGGCGCAGACGACACTTATCTGCGCGCAACGCTCCCGGACGACGGACGGTGGTTATCCGCCAACTTTCGGATTGGCAATGGTTGGTGGTGGCGACGGTCTCCACAACGACCGCTCGTCGAACCGTAGCTTCTGAGGCCTCACGCTGTCAGGCGGCTGCTGAGAAGATCGGTAAAGCAGGAATGCGCTAGCCTCCCGGCGCTTCGTCCGGCGCGCCGCTGCCGTCGTGCCGGCCGCGGAGCACCGGCCGCGCGATCCACAGCCAGCCGCAGGCCGCCAGCGCCGCCAGCCCGACCATCGTCCACACCGTCGTCGACGGCGGCAGCCGCTCGGCCAGCGCACCGGCCACCAGCGTCGAGCAGGCGATGGTGATGGTCACCAGGCCGTAGTCGAAGCTGAACACCCGGCCGCGGATGGCGTCCGGCGAGGCACGCTGCAGCCCGTACGACGAGAGCATCCACTGGGCCCCGCCGCCGAGGTGCGCCAGGAACACGAACAGCACGGCCACGGCCAGCACCGGCGCCAGCGGCATCAGCGAGTAGCCGATGGCGTAGGTCGCGAACGACACGGCAATGCCCACGATCAGCCCACGGTCGCTCAGCCCCACGATCGAGCGCGCCAGGAAGGGCCCCAGCAGCGCTCCGAGGCCACGGCCCGCGAAGAGCAGGCCGATGCCGGCGTCGCCCGCCCCGAAGACGTCACGCCCGAATACGGCCAGCATGACGATCACGCCGGTCCCCACCCCGAAGGTCGTCTTCGACAGGAGCAGCGCCGCCAGGCGCCGATTCCCGCGCGCGAAGCGCAGGACGACGCCGATCGAATCGGCCAGACCGCGCAGACCGGGGTGCGGCATCTCGTGGGTTCCCGTCGCTCCGCGCCGAAACGGCCGCCGAATGCCAACGATCAGCAGCGCCGAGGCCGCGAACGAGGCGGCGTTGAGCACGAAGGCGACGTCGTGGCCGAACGTGGCGGCCACCGCCCCGCCGATGGCGGCGCCGACGGCGAGCATGGTCCCCCACGCCGAGCCGATGAGCACGTTCGCGGCGCCCAGGTCCTCGTCCTCGACGAGGTTCGGCAGCGAGGCCGAGCTCGTCGGCTCGAACACCGCCGCGCCGAAGGACAGCAGCCCGGTGGCGGCAAAGGCGATCCACAGCGTGCCGGGGTCCCGAACCAGCAGGAAGGCCAGCGCCACCGGCACCCGCAGAAGGTCGGCGGTGACCATCAGCCGCCGGCGATCGAGCCGGTCGGCCAGCACGCCGGCGAACGGCGACGCCACCGCGAAGGCGCCGGTCTGGACGACCAGCACCAGCGAGGCCACCGCCGGCGAGCCGGTCAGCTGCAGCGCCAGCCCCAGGATCGAGACGGTCGAGAACCAGTCACCGCCAAAGCTGATCAACTCGGCGGCGAAGAGGCGCGAGAAGGCCGGGTTGCGGCGCAGCAGGAGGAGATAGGGACGGAGGCGCATCGGCCAGCGCATGATGCCATCCGCGGCCCCGTCGGTCGGCACGTGGCTTGCGAGAGGAGGCGGCCATGGAGACGTTGCGCAAGGAAGTCGGCGCCCTGGGTTGGCTGATCAGGATGGCGATCCTGGGATCGATCGCCGCGGCGGTGTACAAGGAGCTGCAGCTGCCGCCCGAAAAGCGGACCTGGCACGGGCAGCTGTTCGGCTTCCTGCCGTATGACTTCCGCATGCCGAGCCCGGCGCGGATCGTGAAGGCCTGGTGGAGCCCGCGCTCGCCGAAGGTCCTGACTGAACAGCCCTTCGGCGTGGGCTGGGCCATCAACCTGCCGACCGCGATCCGGCGGTTGCAGCAGATGAGGAGCCCGTCCCGCTAGCATCCGGTGCGTGAGCTGGTTCCCGATCCTCCTCGTCGCGCACATCGCCCTGGCCGTGTCGCTGCTGGCGCCGAGCCTGCTGCTTCCCTTCCTGCTGCGCCGCTCGTCGGCCGGTCCGCCGGCGAACCCGGCGATGCGCGTGCTGCTGGCCATGCAGGGCACCGGCTCGGTGGTGATCGCCATCGGCCTGGCGCTGACGGGCATCGGCCTGCTGCTGGTTCTCGGCACCCAGCTGCTGAGCCAGCCGTGGCTGCTGGTGGCGCTGACGATCTACGCGGTCAACCTGGTGGTGGCCGCGTTCGTGTCCCGGCCGAACCTGCGGCGGCTGCTGTGGCCTGGCGCCGGGGCCGATGACGTCGCCTGGCAGCGACGCGCGCGGACCCAGCGCTACGTGGCCTACGGAATGGCGGCGGCGACCGGGGTCATCGGCTTCCTGATGAGCACCAAGCCGGCGCTGTGGTGAGCGGCGCCCGACGGGCGCTCAGAATTGCGGAAACGGGAGCGGTCGGCCCATCAGCCAGAAGAGGCCAGCCACGATCAGGAGCAGCGCGATCACGAAGACCGCGAACCACTTCAGGACTTCCCACACGGTGCCTCTCCTCCACGTTCGGTCGGCAGCTGACCGTCCCCCCGCGGCGCCGCGATTCTACTCGCCCGGTCGAGCCCGGAGCCCCCTCGCGTCGCGCCGCCTAGAATCGGCCGCGTGACCCTCAGGCTCTTCGATACGCGCCGTGGCGCCAAGGTGGACTTCGAGCCCCTGGGCGATGGGCCGATCGGCCTCTACGTCTGCGGCGTGACCCCGTACGACACCGGGCACCTGGGCCACGCCTTCACCTACGTCAGCTTCGACGTCCTGCATCGGTACCTGGAATACCTGGGCCATGACGTCGTCTACGTCCAGAACCTGACCGATGTCGACGACGACATGCTGAAGCGTGCCCGCGAGCTCGGGGAGGACTACCTGGCGCTCGGCAACCGCCACGTCACCACCTTCCTGACCGAGATGGCCGCCCTCAACTGGCTGCCGCCCGATCACTACCCGCGGGCCACGCAGCACATCCCGCAGATGCAGTCGCTCATCGGGAAGCTCGTGGAGCGGGGCCACGCCTACGTCGCAAATGGCCACGTCTACTTCGACGTCGCCTCGTGGCCGGCCTACGGGGAGCTGTCGCACCTGCCGCGCGAGGCGATGCTGCCGATCGCCAACGAACGGGGCAACGTGCCCGACCTGCCCGGCAAGCGGGATCCGCTGGACTTCGTGCTGTGGCAGCCATCGGCTCCGGACGAGCCTGCCTGGCCGTCACCCTGGGGGGCCGGACGACCGGGCTGGCATATCGAGTGCTCGGCCATGAGCACCACGTATCTCGGCAACCGCTTCGAGATCCACGGTGGCGGCGCCGACCTGGCCTTCCCCCACCACGAGTCGGAGATCGCGCAGTCCGAGGCCGCAACCGGCGAATCGCCGTTCGTCAGCTGGTGGATGCACGCCGGCATGCTCCGTTACGAGGACGAGAAGATGAGCAAGTCGCTCGGCAACCTCGTGCTCGTCCGAGACCTGCTGCGCTCGTACCCCGGCGACGCCATCCGCCACTACCTCGTCTCGCACCACTACCGCGAGGAGGTGACGTTCGACACCGCCCTGCTGGAGGCATCGGCCCTGGAAGCGGCCCGCCTGCGCTACGCCTGCCGGCTGGCCGAGGAGGCCGAGCCGCTGGCGCCGGCGCTGGCCGATCCAGCTTCGCTCCATCCAACCGTGGCCGAGCACCGTGCCCGCTTCCTCGCGGCCATGGACGACGACCTGGACACGCCGGCCGCGCTGCCCGAGCTCCACGCCCTGGCGGCCACCTGCCTGGGTGACGACGATCCGGCAACCAAGGCGCAGGCCGGCTGGATGGTGCGCGAGCTCGGTGCCCGCATCCTGGGACTGCGGCTGGCGACCGTGCCGAGCCTGTCGGAGCCGGAGCCGGCCGGCGACCTGCCGGCGTCCCTCAGCGCCGCCACTTGAGGCGGGCGTGAACGAGGGTCCGGGCCTGCCGGCCGGTGATAACGGCGAGCTCGTCCCGGTCAGCGTGCGCCTGGGCAACGTCGTGCCGCCGGAGGACCCGGAGGACTGGACCCGACCGCTGACCTGGGCCGCGGCGGCCGGCATGCTCCTGGGCCCGCTGGTGGCGGTGCTGTGGTTCGTCGTCTGGGCGCCGGATTCCCTATCCATCCTGCCGGGGAGCTTCATCCTGGCCGCGGCGACGGGCGCCGGGGCAGCCCTGACCGGCTCCACGCAGCAGGGCGTGCTGCGCGCCGTGACCGCGACGGTGGCCGCGGCACTGTTCGCGGCGCTGGCTGACGTCATCGCCGGCGCCCTGACCACGCCGGTGCGCCAGGCCGTGGAGGCCAGTCCCACGCTGGGCCAGGCGTTCGGCGGCGCGCTCGCCGGCTTCGGCGGTGCCGTCGCGGCGGCGGCGCTGGCCGGCGGGCTGGCTCACCTGC
>DASSNX010000022.1:0-12598 GCA_035701185.1 Candidatus Limnocylindria bacterium | reverse complement strand
GGCTGTGGCGGCCGCATCGGCCGCTCGTGAGCCAGCCTCGCGGCCAATTGCGCGAGGAATATGAATTCGGCATGGAGATTCGATGGCTTGCTCGCTAGAGTCACGCGAACATGAGCCAATCGATCGTTCGCAGCTTTACGGAGCCCGATGAACGGCGCGAGTTCGACGGTGGCACGCTCGACCTCCTGAACGTGGGCCCGCTCACCTTCGGCCTCGAGACGCTGCAGCCCGGCTGGCGCTGGTCGAAGGATGTCAAGCCGCTGGCCGGCACCGAGCGTTGCGAGTTCCACCACGTCGGGTACCAGGTCAGCGGCCGGTGGATCGTCGAGGACCGCGACGGCACCCAGCTGGAGGTCGGCCCGGGCCAGATCTTCGACACGCCACCCGGCCACGATGCGTGGGTGGTCGGGGACGAGCCCTGCGTCACGATCGACTTCCAGGGCATCGCCGACTGGGCGGCCCGTGGCTCGTCCGGCCGGATCCTGACCACGGTCCTCTTCACCGACCTGGTCGATTCCACGGTGCTCATCGACCGGATCGGCGATGCCGCCTGGCGGCGGGTGCAGTCGCAGTTCTACGAGGATCTCGGCGCGGTCCTCACCGCGCACACCGGCGAGCTGGTGGACACTGCCGGGGACGGCGCCATGGCTCGCTTCGCGAGTCCCGGCTCGGCGGTGCGTGCCGCGGCCGCGATGGCGCTTGCCGCAGAACGGCTGGGCCTCCAGAACCGAACCGGCATCCACACCGGTGAAGTCGAGGTCAGCGACAACCGGCTGAGCGGGATGACGGTGCACATCGCGGCGCGGGTCCTGGGCCAGGCGCAGCCGGGCGAGATCCTGGTGACCTCGTCCACCCGCGACCTGACCGCCGACGCCACGTATGACTTCGAGGATCGTGGGGCGGTCGAGCTGAAGGGCGTGCCCGGGCCCCGAACGCTGTTCGCCGTCCGAACCTGACAGCGGCCAGCAGTTCCTATACTCCGCCCCATGCTCCCCGCCAACGACCCGAGCTCCGCCGCGCCTGCCGCCGATATCCGCCACGAAGCGGAGCGGCTGACTGCCGCGGCGCGGGACGCGAAGCTGGGGCTGCGCCTGATGGGCGGCCTGGCCATCTGGCTGACCTCGCCCTCGGTGCGGGTGGCGCCGTACGGCCGTGACTACGCCGACCTCGACTTCGCCGTGCGCGGCCGTGACGCCCGCGCCGTGACGCCGTTCCTCGAGCGCAACGGCTACGTGCCGGAGCGCCTGTTCAACGCCGTCCACGGCGCGCAGCGGCTGAACTTCGCGCACCGCGACGGCGCGTGGACCATCGACGTGGTCATCGACGCGCTGCGGATGTCACACGTCATCGACCTGCGCGGCCGGCTGGAGCCCGGACCGGCGACACTGGCGTTGGCCGACCTGCTGCTCACCAAGCTGCAGGTGTGGGAGATCAACGAGAAGGACCTGGGCGACATCACCTGCCTCCTCGCCGACCATGCCTTCGACGATTCCGGTTCGGCCGATGGTGAGGCCATCGACCTGCGTCGGATCCTCTCGCTGACCGGCGATGACTGGGGGCTGTGCCACACCCTCGAACGGAACCTGGGCAACGTTGCTGCCTTCGCCCGTGAGCGGCCGCCATCGGCTCCGAGGTTCGACCCGGTGGTGCAGGCCGAGGCGCTGCTGGCGGCGATCGGCGCCGGCCGGAAGTCGCTCGGCTGGCAGCTGCGCGACCGGATCGGGGAGCGGATGCGCTGGTACGAGGTGCCGGAGGAGGTCCGGCACTAGGCACTACTCGGCCAGCACTCCGTGGCGCACCAGCGCCTCGCGCCAGTATTCGACCGACGCCTGCAGCTCACCCAGGACCGCCGATTCTGCCTGCTCGAACGGCGGAATGACCTCGAGCAGCAGGACGCCCTCCTCGACGCCGCTTTCGCCGAGTGCGTCGAGCACCCGGTCGGCCGAGATCCGTCCGATGGCGTTCTTCTCGGCGGTGAACGGCCAGTGGTGGTCGCCCTCGGCATCGGACTGCTGCAGCTGGATCATCGGCGCCGACCTGCCGAGCTCGCGCAGCCAGGCGTACGGATCCCGGTCGGCGCCGCTCGTGCCGGGGACGCACATGTGGCCGAGGTCCAGGCACAGCCGGATCGGCACCCGGTCGTCGGCGCCGTCATCGAGAAGATCGCGGATCATGGCCATGGTCGACGGCTCGCGCGCCACCGCCAGGTTCTCGACGACCAGGTACTCGAGCCCGGCGGTGCGGGCGTCCGTCGCCAGCCGCCCGAGCGCGCCCTGGAGGCCGGACCACAGCTCGGCGCGCCGGGCCGGATCCTGCCAGTCGGGCACCGAGAAGCAGCCGACGTGGCCGCCGGTCGCCCGGGCGCCGACCTCGGCGCTGAAGCCGACCGCGCTCTGCAGCCAGCCCTCGGCGGCGTCCCGCTCCTCCGCCTCCGGTGCCAGCAGCAGGTTGGCCGAGTACGCCGCCAGCCCGGTGAAGGTCGAGTGCAGGCTGAGGTCATGCGTCTCGACGGCGGCACGCAGCGCCGCCGCCTGGGTTGCCACGCGGTCGGATGGGGCGGCGGGATCGGCCAGGTCGAAGCTGTGCTGCACCACGCGCAGGCCCAACTCGCTGCGGACGACCGGTGCCCAGTCCTCGGGCCGCGGCCAGCGCTTCACGGCGAAGCAGGTGTTGATGCCCAGCTGCAGGCGCATCGGCTCAGTCCTCCCGTCGCACGACTGGCGCCCCCGCCAGCGCACACCAGGCAGCGTATTGCGCGTTGTAGCGCTCATGAGCCGATGCCTCCGGTTCCACGCGGGCCCCCGCGTGGACCGCCGCGCTGATCGCGTCGTCAACGCTGCGGTACAGTCCGGCGCCCATTCCGGCCAGCATCGCCACCCCGCCGACGGCCGCATCGCCCGGGACGGTGACGAGCGGGATACCCAGCACGTCGGCCTTGATGCGGCTCCAGATCGTGAGCCGCGTGTCACCGCCGGAGATCCGCAGCTCGGTCACGCGGGCGCCGCCGGATCGGAGCAGCTCCAGCTGCTGGCGGATGGTGAAGGCCACGCCCTCCATCATGGCCCGGGCCTGCGCGGCGCGACCATGCCGCAGCGACAGGCCGGTGAACGCGCCGCGCAGCTGCGGATCCGTCCGTTCCCCGTCGGCCAGGGCGGGGATGGCCAGCACGCCCTCGGCTCCCGGCGGGACCGAGGCCACCTCGGCGTCGAGCCGGGCGTAGTCCGCCTCGCCCGCGTGCCGGCCGCGGGGTGCGTAGAGCAGGTCTGCGATCCAGGCCAGCGCCGCGCCGGTGGTGTTGATGCCGGTCTCGGTCGTGAACCGACCCGGCACCACGTGGGGGTAGTGCGTCACCTCGAGCACGGAGAGCGGCGTGCGGACGGTGGCGTTCAGGCAGGTCGAGGACCCGGCCATCTCGCTCACCGGGCCGGCGGCGACCACGCCGGCGCCCAGGGCGCAGGCCTGCGAGTCGGCACCGCCCAGGACGACCGGCAGCCCGGGCCGCAGCCCCACCCGTCGAGCGACGGCGGGCAGCAGGCCACCAAGCGGTTCCCACGACGGCCGCACGGCCGGAAAGATGTCAGCCGGCAGCTCCATCGCTTCGATCAGGTCAGGTGCCCAGGCGCGCCGCTCCAGGTCGAAGGCGAGCGTCGCGGCGGCGTGCGTGCCGTCGGTGGCCAGCTCGCCGGTCAGCGCGTGCGCGACCAGGTCACGCGGCTGCAGGGCACGAACGCCGGCACGGATGACATCGGGCTGGTGGCGCCGAAGCCACATCAGCTTGGGGCCGATGTGGAAGGCGGCGGGCAGATGGCCCGTCCGCGCATGGATCGCGGCGTCGCCCCACCGCTGACGGATGGCGGCCGCCTCGGCGGTGGCGCGGTTGTCGCGGTAGATCAGCCCGGCGCTGACCGGACGGCCCCGCGCGTCGACGAGGCAGACGGACGGGCACTGGCCGGTGAGGCCGATGGCCGCCACCCGATGGCGCGATCCGAGCTCGCGCACCAGGCCGTCCAGCGCGGCCAGCGCTGCGGAGCGCCACGCGCGGGGATTCTGCTCTGCCCAGCCCGGGTGCGGCGAGGCGGTCGGGTAGCTGCGGCGCACCTCCAGCACCCGCTCGCCGGCCAGGTTGAAAGCGGCGGCCCGGGCGCCGGAGGTGCCGACATCCATCGCCACCAGGATCTCGGCACCGCGGGAAGGCATCGGCTCAGCCCCGGACGAGCTGGTGGGCAGCCACCTTGCCGTTCTTCAGGGTGACCAGCGCGCCGTGGAGCGCGCCCGTGGAGTAGTCGCTGCCCGGGTTGATGGCGATGGTCCGCCCCAGGCGCCGGATGCCCGCCGATTCGTGGATGTGGCCGTGCAGCCCGAGCAGCGGCTGCATCTGGAGCTCGAAGTCACGAACCGCGGTGCTGCCCACGGCCGCGAACTTGACCTGCCCCATCGACTGCACCACCCGCAGGTCCTCGTCGAGCACCGGCGCGTCGTCCAGCTGCGTCCCGTAGGGCGGGACGTGGACGTTCACGATTGCCTGCGACGGGTCCTTCAGGCCGGCCGCCAGCTCACGCAGCGTGGCGGCCAGCTGCTCCTCGGTCTGCTCGCGGTGGCTGTGCCACGGCGTGATGTTGGAGTAGCCCCAGCTGATCATCTCGTGGCGATCATCCAGCATCACGACCTTGCCCTCGGCGTGGACGCCCCACGGCACCTGGTCGAGCAGGGTGCTCAGCGAGGCGAAGTCGTCGTTGCCGAGCATCAGGAACAGCGGCGTGCCGGCGGGTCGCAGGCGCTCATCGGCCAAGGTGAACCACGACGTCAGGCGCCGATGCATCAGCTCGGAGAAGAGCTCCTCCATGCGGCCCTCCCGCTCCAGCGCCTCTACCTCGTCCGGCTCGGCGCGATACGGGTAGTAGCCGTGGTCCTCGATCAGGCGCTCCAGCGCCTCCAGCTCGGGGCCATCCTCGACGTCGTAGTCGGAGCCGATGAAGCGGCAGCGCCATCGGCCGCCGGCGCCATGCACGATGGTCTGGATGGCCTTGCCGGTCAGGTCGCCGCCCAGCACCAGGTGGGTGGCCCGATAGATCGGCGCGGCGTTGATGAACTTGCGGAAGCATTTCGACGAGCCGTGCAGGTCCGTCGAAAAGAGGATGCGGGTCGGCTCGGCCACCTGCGATCAACGGGCCGCGCGGGCGGCGTCCATCAGCCGCTGGGCCCGATCCGGGTCGACCGGCTTCCAGGTGTCCCCGTCCACCTTCAGGCTGGTGCCGACGATCACCCCATCGGCCACCGAGAAGATCTCGCCGATGCGCTCCGCCCGCACCCCGGTGTTGGCGATCACCGGCAGGTCGGGCACCGCCTCCTTGGCTCGCTGCAGATCGCTCATCTCGAACGGCACGCCGGCCGCGGGCCCGGAAATGAGCACCGCGTCCATGCGGAGGTAGGCGGCGCCCCTGGCGCGCTCGGCGACGCCACGCGATCCCATGGCCGACGCGAACTCCGGCGCGATGTTGTCGAACAGGGCGATGTCATCGCCGCCGATGGCGCTGCGGAAGGCTGAGATGGCGCCGATGTCGGGCTGGATCAGCCCCAGGTCGCTTTCGTACACCCCGGTCAGCACCTCGCGGATGAAGCGCGCGCCGGTGGCGCGGGCCACGGCCAGCGAGGCAATGGCATCCCACAGGAGGTTCACGCCGTACGGCACGTGGACGTCGCGGCGCAGCTGGCCCACCACCGAGGCCATGGCAGCGGTGATCTCCGGGCCGACGTGCAGCTGGTAGGGGAGATCCGCCTCGTTGCAGAAGAGGACGCCGTCCACCCCGGCGGCCTGGAGCGCCTCCAAATCGCGACCGACGCTGTCGACCGCCGCGTCCACGCCGGCCACCCGATCCTGGAGCGGGCGGCCGGGGAGCGCGGGCAGATGCAGCATGGCGATGACCGGCTTCGGGGTGGGAAAGATGCGGCTCAGGGCGTTCATGGCCTGCTCCTACTGCGCGACTCTCAGGGGCGTGGGTAACGGGTCGAGCTTGGCCGGCGCCGCCCGCTCGGCGATCAGGACCTCCAGGCCCTGTGCTCGCAGCTCGTCGAGCGCCGGCGTGGGGGCCGATGGGTCGGTGATGAGCGTCGTGGCGGCGGGAACCGGCCCCACCACGATCGGGGTGGCCGTTCCCACCTTCGACCCGTCGGCGATGATCACGACGCGCTCGGTCTGGGCCAGTGCCGCGCGCTGGACCGCGGCCTCCTCCTCGGTGAGCTCGGTGATGCCCCAGCGCGCCGAGATGCCAGCCGCGCCGATGACCGCGACATCGAAGCGGTAGCGCGACAGCGCGGCGATCGCATCGGGGCCGATGCAGGTCAGCTCGTCGCGCAGGATGCGGCCACCCAGGGTCACCACGCGCAGTGGCCGGGTGCCCAGCAGGCTGGCGATCGGCAGGCTGGGCGTCACGACCGTCAGGTCAGCCCGGGCCGGAAGGTACTGCGCGAACTGCTCGGTCGTGCTGCCGATGCCCACGAACAGCAGCCGGGCGTCGGCCACCAGCCCGGCGGCGCGCATCCCGATCAGCCGCTTCTCGCGCGCCGCCAGCAGCGCCCGCGCGTTAAAGCTGATGTCGAAGGAGCGGGTGATGTGCGCCGTGGCGCCGCCGTAGGTCTGCCGGATGAACCCGTCGCGCTCCAGGCGGCGGATGTCGCGCCGGATGGTCATCTCCGAGCAGCCGAGCTCGCGGGCCAGCTCGCCGACGTGGATCGTCTGCTCCTCCGCGACGCGCGCCAGGATCGCGTGACGGCGATCGGCGGCGCGGACCGGCGTCGGCATCGGCTCAGGACCTCACAGAAAACGTTGACGAATGATGTTCGTTTGTGTTCGACTATCGCTGCGTCACATGGCGCATGTCAAGCGCGTCTGGCGGCACCGGAGGAGAGCTGCCGCCCGGGCAGGAGGTTTGGCGTGGCAGTCACCCCGGAATCCGGCGAGAGCCGGCTCTTCGTCCGACGCAGCACGGGACTCGTCCGTGAGGCGTCCGCATTCGACGCGACCATCTTCAACGCGGTCTTCTCGGCACCCGTCGGCGCAACGTTGGCCATCGGCGTCCTGTGGACGCTCTCGGCCTTCCCGGGAGCCGATCCGGTCTGGGCCACGATCATCGCGGTCCTCATCAACGTCCCGGTCCTGATCATGATGGCGCTGCTCGCCTCGAGCATGCCGCGGACCGGCGGCGACTACGTCTGGGTCAGCCGCATCCTGTCGCCGCCGCTGGCCACGATCTCGAACTTCGCGGCGGCGTTATCGGCCATGATCGGGGCCACCTTCTGGGCCCGATTCTTCCCGGTCTTCGCCCTCGGGCCGGTGCTCGTGGGCCTCGGCGTCTTCTTCAACAACCAGACGCTGGTCGACTGGGGCAACAACTTCCAGACCGACAACCTGTGGATCTTCCTGGGCGGGCTGGCGATGATCATCGCCATGACGCTGATCCTCATCGCGGGGATCAGGACCACGTTCCGCTGGCAGAACACGTTCTGGATCATCGCCACCCTGGGCACGTTCGTGGCGTTCATCGCGTTCCTCATCGGCTCCAGCGCCGACTTCACCGCCAACTTCAACCACCTGAACGCGCAGTTCGGCGGCGGGACGGTGGACGACGTGATCGCCAGTGCCGGGACGAAGGGCGTGACGCCGTCGCTCGGCAACCTCGACGCGACGCTGCCCGCGATCTTCGCGGTCGAGGTCTTCCTGATGTGGAACTGGTGGTCGGTCTATCTGTCCGGCGAGCTGAAGAGCGCCGCCGACCGCCGGCGCCAGCTGACGGTCATGTTCGGCGGTCTGGCGTGGGACGGCGTCTTCATCGTCCTGGGCCTGCTGCTGTTCTTCAAGGTGATCCCGTATGACCTGGCCACCGCCCTGAACAGCGCGCCGGATGCGTACGCGATCCCCAGCGGCCCGTGGTACCAGTTCCTGGCGTCGCTGGTGCAGAACGTCGGCATCCTGACGGTGATCATCCTGGGCTCGTTCCTCTTCTGGAGCCTGCCCGCCATGGTGGGCAACACGTTCATGCCCATCCGCTCGGTCTTCGCCTGGTCGTTCGACCGGCTGCTGCCGGAGCGCTTCGCCGAGGTCAACGAGCGGACCCACTCGCCGGTGCCGGCCATCCTGCTGGTCATGGCGCTGGTCACCGCCATGCTGGCCTGGAGCGTGCTCTCGACCGACTTCTTCACCTGGCTGGCGCTGGGTGTCGAGGCCGGCGTGGTGTGCGTGGTGATCGTGGGCATTGCCGCGATCATGTTCCCCAGCCGGCGGCCGGACCTCTACCAGGCCTCGCCGGCGAACGTGAGCTGGGGCGGCATCCCGGTCCTCTACATCGTGGGACCGCTCTCGATCCTGGTGATGCTGTTCCTTACCTGGCTCACCGTCACCTATCCGGGGCTGGCGCTGGCCGGTGACCCGAACAACCTGTGGCAGATCCCCGCGTTCATGGGGATGATCGTGGTCGTCGGCCTGGTCATCTACTACGGCGCCAAGTTCGTGCGCCGCAGCCAGGGCATCGACGTGGATCTCGTCTACCGCGAGCTGCCGCCCGAGTGACGTCCGGGCGCTCAGCCGATCGCCCCGGAGGTGGAGGGCCGACCCTCTCCCTTCCGGGGCGATTTCGTGCCGCCGTCTTCGACCTGGATGGGCTGCTGATCGACACCGAACCCGGCTGGCAGCGCGCCGAAGCGGAGCTCCTGCGCCGCCGTGGCCTCGCCTATTCCGAAGCCGATGCGGCCGCCAGCCTCGGCTCCCCGGTCGGCCAGATGGTCGACCTCTACGCCGCACGTCTGGGCCTGGACGCGGCGGGGCGCGACCGGCTGCTGGAGGAGCTGCTCGGTCTGGTGCGAACGATGTACGAGTCCGAGCTCGACGTCCGGCCCGGCGCGACGGAGCTGCTCGACGCCCTGCAGGGACGGCTGCCGCTGGCCGTCGCCTCCAACACGCCACGCGCGCTGGTCGAGCAGGCCCTGGTGTCCTCGGGCCTCGGCGACGCCTTCGACGCAGTCGTCACGGCCGATGAGGTGGCGCATCCCAAGCCGGCTCCGGACATCTACCTGGCAGCCTGCGCGCGCCTGGCCGTCGAGCCGTCGCAGGCGGTGGCGCTCGAGGATTCGGCGCTGGGGATCGCATCGGCCGCCGCGGCGGGGCTGACCGTGGTTGCCGTGCCGCAGTGGCCCAGCGTCGACACCTCCGGCGCCCAGTTCGTCCTGTCGTCGCTGACCGAGATCGCCGTCGGTCAGTAGCCGGACCAGCGGGGGATCGCGTCAGCGTCGCGCGTGGCGGGCAGCTGGTCGCGGACCGTCGCCACGAACGGCGCCATCTCGCTCGCCAGCAGCCGCGCGTCGTCGGGCGTCGCCCGCTCGTCGTAGGCGCGGAGCGCGGCCTGGAGCGCGGGAAGCCATCGGCCCGGGAGGTGCTCGAGCGCCCAGGCGCCCGCCTCTCGCTTGGAGAGCACCGGATCGTGCGTCTCCAGGGTGCGCAGGATGCGGCTGCCGTTGAGGATGGCGTACGAGGCCTCGTACGGGTCAGTGTCGCTCTCGTGCACGTGGCGCTCGATGTGCTCCAGCTCGCGGTCCAGCTCACGCACGATGTCCTCCCACGGCGGCGCCATGACGACCTCCGTGGGAGGCAACCCGTGGATCGTGATCACCCGGCCGGCGAGCCAATGGGCCCGATGGATTGCCCAGCTCGTGTCGCGCCGCCCCTCCCGGAAGGCGTGCGGCGGCTCCTCGTTCCGTCGGGCGTCGTCGAGCGTGATGAACCAGATGTCGAACTCGACGCCCTCGATACCGGCGACGGCGTCTTCGATCCGCGCCGCTGTCCCGGCATCGGGTGGGCTGCGCAGGACCACGTGGGTGTCGAGATCCGCCGGCCGTCGCGGCCGGTCCGCTCCCACCAGGCTGCCGTAGGCCCAGATTGCGACCAGGTCCCGCCCCAGGATCGCCGAGATCTCGTGGTCAAGGCTCAACCATACCTCGCGGGCCGCGTGCGGCAGCGCGGCTACCGCCGGCTCGTGATCTGGCGGGTCCACCGTTTTGATTACGACTCTCTGCGGGTCCAGACCTGGAGGACCGATCCGCCGCCATCCTGTCGGTACCACGCGACGATCGTCTTGGCAGCGCCGAGTCGACCCTTTACCCCGGCGGTCACCCCTATCGGAATGGCGCGCTGCTGCGAGACTGGCGACACACGACGCATTGCCAGCCATCGCGATGGGGCGCAGCAGATGCTCTCCCGAACGTACGTCGCAATCGCATCGTCGGCGCATGGATCCGTTAGGCAGCGGCTGAAGACCGCTCGGTAGATGCCTCCTCGCTCGTCAAGGACGACACCGGTCGCGTTGTTCGCGGCCTTGGTCGTCAGCTGCTGGGCGCTTTCCCAATTCGCCCCGTCATCGTTGCTGGCCCGGTACTTAATCCAGCTGTCGATACCGGAGATCCGCGTGAATGCCACGACGACCGAGTGCCGTGCTGCCAATCCCGGGCTTCCCGCGGTGTCCACGCCGGACGCGATGACTCGTGGCGTGCTCCACGTAGCGCCGTCGGTTGAACGCTGGTAGATGACCGTCCCATTGCCGTTGTATGCGACGTGGATCGTCGGCGAGACGCCGATGGCGACCACAGGCTTTGCCGACGACACCGAGACCGGAATGGCCAACGCCACGCGCGCGCCGAAACTGGAGCCACCGTCGGTGCTCACCCTTGTCCATATGCTCTGGACTCCACCGATCTGGCCTCCTGCCCACACCACGACGACGCGACCGGAGCCGTCGCCGGCGACGCGGGGGTCGTGTGCGTTCTCCGACGCGGGTGAGAGTCGGGCCCGGGACCAGGTGGCCCCGCTGTCTGTGCTGAGCGCGTGCATGACGCGCGCCGTGCCACCGACGAGCTGGTTCCAGACGATGTCGAATCGGGTCCCGCGCGCCGACAGGCTCACGTTCAGCGGCTGGCCGATCGTCCCGGAGATTGCCTTCCGGTGGCTCCAGCTCGCCCCTCCGTTGGTGGATCGCTTGAAGTACACGCGGCTCTGAGTCGACGTCGTCTCGATATAGGCCAGTCCAGTCGTGGAGCCTGCACGGGCGAGAGCGCCGGGATCCGCGAAGGCACGACCGGACGCGCTGACCTGGATGGGCTCGCGCCACGAGAATGCCGATACGGGCGTCACGACGCCGACGGCAACCGTCGCAGCAGCTGACAACGAGGCGACGAGACTGAGGAGCGTGCGGCGGCGAATCATCGGCTCGGACACGGGAGTCCCTCCAGCTTCCAGTGGCGACCCACGCAGCGTACCGCTCCGGCGAGCCCGCCTGCCACAAATCCGCGATCATGCATGCCTTGACACGCGCGCTCATCTTCGACCTCGACGGGACGCTGATCGACACCGTCTACGCCCACGTTTTCGCGTGGCAGCGTGCCCTGGCGGAAGCCGGACTGCCGCTGGAGGGCTGGCGCATTCATCGGCGCATCGGGATGAGCGGCGGCCTGTTCACGCGGGCCGTGGCACGTGAGGTGGGGCGACCGCTGAGCGACGCCGAGGTCGACGAGATTCAGCGGCGCCATGGCGAGCTGTTCCGCAGCCTGCTGCTCGAACGCCGGCCGCTGCCGGGCGCTCGAGAGCTGCTCGCGCACCTGCGGGAGGGCGGCATCCCGTTCGGTATCGCCACGTCCGGCCGCCGGCCGGAGATCGACGCCTCGCTCGATGCGCTCGGGGTCGGCGCCGATGTCGTCGTCGTCGAGCGGGGCGACGTCGTGCGTGCCAAGCCCGAGCCAGACCTCTTCCTCGCCTGCCAGGAACGTCTTGGCGTGGCCGTGCGCGACTGCACCGTGGTCGGCGACGCGGTCTGGGATCTGCTTGCCGCGCGGCGCGCCGGCATGCTGTCGGTAGGACTCCTCACCGGCGGCTACGGCGAGGACGAACTGACCCGCGCCGGCGCATTCCGGGTGTACCGCGATCCGGAAGAGCTGGACGCCTCCCTGGATGAGCTGGGAATCGTCCCCTAGGCGCTGAGCAGCAGGTCTTGCTCCTCGGGGTGCCGCTGGACGTAGCCCTGCGCGAACTCGCACTCGATCATGACCTTGCGCCCCGTTGTGCGCGCGTCCGCGAGGGCGCGGGCCACCAGCCGGCTGCCGTAGCCGCGCCCCTCGAATGCGGGATCGACCCGCGTGGCGACCAGCACCAGCGCATCCGGCTCCTCGCGAATCTTCAGCGTGCCGGCACGGGCGTCATCGGCCCACAGCTCGTATCGACTGGCTTGGTCGTTGCGCTCGACGCGCGGTTCATCGCCCATGTCGGGCGAAGCATGCACGCCTCACGCCCACACTGCTCGTCGGCGGCGCGCGCCTAGCCGACGGCCTACCATCTGGCAATGGAAAGTTGGGCCCGATTCGAAGCTGATGAGCCACAGATGGCGGAGCGCGGCCGCGCCTTGCTCTATCAGCGCGGCGACGGGGAGGGGTTCCTGGCCACGGTTGCCCCGAACGGCACGCCGCGGATCCACCCACTGAACGTCGGGGTGGTCGACGGCCGGCTGCTGGTCTTCGTCCAGGACTTCTCGGCCAAGGCCCGCGACCTCGCCGCCAACCCGCACTA
>DASSNX010000021.1:0-5474 GCA_035701185.1 Candidatus Limnocylindria bacterium | reverse complement strand
GCGGCCGGCCGGCCAGCGATCCCAGCCCGCCACCAGCGCCGCGGCGAGGACGAACGGCATGGCGTCCCGCAGCTCGAAGACGAGGCGCCCGGGCGCCAGATCCAGGTAGCCGGACGTCATCTGCTGCGTGGCGAAGCCGATGACCATGTGCATGACCGCGGCAGCCAGCAGGAGCAGGGATGCGCGGGGCAGTGGCTGGATCGCCGCTCGGGCGTCGGCGTGCGCCGTCATGGCGGCATCCTCGGCGGCTGCGGTTCGGGCGTCAAGGCCCGATCCGCCTATCCTGTCCGGGTGATCGAGCGCTACGCCCTGCCCGAGCTGCGCGAGCTCTTCGGCGAGCGGCGCAAGCTCCAGCTGTGGCTGCGGATCGAGGTGCTCGCGGCCGAGGCGCTGGCCGCCGCCGGCGTCATCCCGGCCGGTGACTGGGAACGGATCCGCGGCGAGCTCGGGTCGCGTGACGTGGACCCGGAGCGCGCGCACGAGATCGAGCAGGAGTCGCAGCACGACGTCATCGCCTTCCTGCGCAGCGTCACCGAGCGGATGGGGCCGGAGGGTCGCTGGCTGCACTACGGGCTGACCAGCTCGGACGTGCTCGACACCGCGACGGCCGTGGTGTTGCGCGACGCAACCGCGGTGGTGGAGGCGGAGCTGACGCGGCTGCTCGAGGTGGTGGGGCGGCTGGCACGGCAGCATCGGTCCACCCCCATGGTCGGCCGCAGCCACGGGATCCACGCAGAGCCGATGACCTTCGGCTTCAAGGCCGCCGGCTGGTATGCCGAGCTGCAACGGGACGCCGATCGGCTGGCCCGTGCCCGCGAGACGATCGCGGTCGGCAAGATCTCCGGCGCGGTGGGCACCCACGCCAACGTCAGTGCCGAGGTCGAGCGGCACGTCTGCGAATCACTCGGCCTGGTGCCGGACCCGGCCGCGACCCAGGTGGTCAGCCGCGACCGGCACGCCGAGCTGCTGACCGCGCTCGCCATCCTGGGCGGGACGCTGGAGCGGATCAGCGTCGAGGTGCGGCACCTCCAGCGCACCGAGGTCAGCGAAGCGTTCGAGCCGTTCGGCGGCGGCCAGCAGGGCAGCAGCGCCATGCCCCACAAGCGCAACCCCATCCTCACCGAGCGCGTCAGCGGCCTCGCGCGCCTGCTGCGAGCCGATGCGCTGACCGGCCTGGAGAACATGGCACTCTGGCACGAGCGCGACATCAGCCACTCCAGCGCCGAGCGCTTCGTCTTCGAGCGGGCGCTGGGCGTGGCGGCCTACGCCACCCGCACCCTGGCCGGCGTGCTGGACGGCCTGGAGGTCGACGCCGAGCGGATGGCCGCCAACCTCGACCTGCTGGGCGGAATGGTCTATTCCGAGGCGCTGCTGCTGGCCATGATCGCCAAGGGCGCGGGACGCCAGGAGGCATATCGGCTGGTGCAGGGCGCCGCCAAGCGAGCGTGGGGACAGCCGGGCAGCTTCCGCGACGAGGTCCTCGGCGACCCCGGCATCGCCGAGTGGCTCAGCGCCGACGAAGTGACGCGGGCGATGGACCTCGAGCATCACCTGGCGGGCATCGAGACCACCTACCGCGCCCTCGACCTGGACAGCTAGGGTGCGCGGCTGGCTGGCGCGTGGTCGCGAGGCGTTCCGCCTGGCCGGGGATCGCTCGGACCTGTGGCTTGCCGGAGCGCTCGGCTGGCTGGTCTTCGTCGGCTGGCTGCCGCTGCTGCTGGTCGTGGCGCCGCCGGACGCGGAGGGCATCGAGGAGTTCGGCATCTCGCTCTACCTGTCGCAGTCGTTCCCGTTCAACGCGGTGCTGCTGGCCGCCGGCGCAGTGGCAGGCTTCATCGCCCTCTGCCTCCTCGCCGCGGCCGCCGAGGTGGCAATCGAGCACGCCGCCGATCCGCGTGCGGCCCACGCGCGACCGGGTCGCGCGACGCTCTCCGCCTTTGCCATTCTCCTGGTCGCCTCCGTCCCGGTGGTTGCGGCCGCTGGCCTCGTCCTGGGGGCGGTGGTGGCCGTGGCGCCGGCCGAGTACCTCTCCTCCGACCTGGCGGTGCCGGTCCTGCTGCGGATCGTCCTCCGGATCCTGCCCGAGCTCGGTGTGCTGCTGGTCGTGCTGCTGGTGATGCAGACCATCGGTGGCGCCGCGCTCCGCATCGGCTTCACCCATCCGGCCCAGCCCGCGATCGCATCGCTCGGTGCCGCCCTGCGCTCGGTCCTGGTCCGGCCGTGGCGGCCGTTGGGCGTCGCGCTCTCCGGCCTCGTCGTGGATGCCGTGGCGGTTGCCGTTACCTTTGGTCTCCTGCGGCTGCTGTGGGCACCCATCGGCCTCGGGCTGGGGGACGGGCTGCGAAGCCGTCCGGAGACCGTGCTCCTGCTGCTAGGCTTCGTGGCGGTCTGGCTGGGCCTCCTGCTGGCCGCCGGCGCGCTCCACGTGGCGATCTCCGCGTGGTGGGCGATGGAAGTGGGGACCGGTGTTGGTGCGAGCGGCAGCGAAGGAATCCACACCGGCACACGGGGACCGGCCGGGCCGCTGCCGGGCACGGATGCGGGAGGGCCTCATTGACCCAGGTGCCGGACGTCGCGATCCAGTTCGAGCCGCTTCTGCGCCTGGCCGTGGGCCTGGTCCTCGGCGCGGCGGTCGGCTGGGAACGCGAGCTCCAGCGCATGCCTGCCGGCTTCCGAACCCACGCCCTGGTCGGGCTGGGCTCGGCCATCTTCACCGTGGTCAGCGCCTTCGCCTTCGCTGGCCCGATGACCGACCCCACCCGCATCGCGGCTCAGATCGTCACCGGCGTCGGCTTCCTCGGCGGAGGGGCCATCCTTCATTACCGTGGCAACGTGCGTGGCCTGACCACCGCCGCGTCGCTGTGGGCGGTATCGGCGATCGGCATGGCGGCCGGCGCCGGGCTCTACGTGGTGGCGATCGGCGCCACCTTCCTGGTGGTCGCCACCCTGGTCCTGCTGGATCGGCTGGAGAGCTATGCCCGGCGGCGCTGGAACCTCGCCGCTGATCCGGTACCGGACGCCCAGGACAAGCCCGATGGGAGAACCGAGGACATGCCATGACCCTGCTGCGCAGCGAGATCCGGGACCTGCCGCTCATCCACCGTGGCAAGGTGCGAGAGACGTACGAGGTCGACGACGAGCGGCTGTTGCTGGTCGCGACCGACCGGCTATCGGCGTTCGACGTCGTCTTCGACCAGCCGATTCCCGATAAGGGGCGGGTGCTGACCCGGCTCTCCGGCTGGTGGTTCCGCGAGCTCGCCTCGCTGGGGCCGACCCATTTCCTGAGCGACGATCCGGCGGACCTGCCGGCGGCGGCAACCGGGCCGGAGCTCGATGGGCGGGTGATGCTCGTGCGCCGCGCCCAGCGCATCGACGCCGAGTGCGTGGTGCGCGGCTACCTGGCGGGCTCCGGCTGGGCCGAGTACCAGCGCACCGGCGCCGTTGTCGGCCATCGGCTGCCAGAGGGCCTGCGTGAGGCCGATCGTCTGCCGGAGCCGATCTTCACGCCCTCGACCAAGGCCGAGGTCGGCCACGACGAGAACATCACCCGCGAGCAGCTGGCCGGCATGGTCGGGGCCGAGCTGGCCGCCGAGCTCGAGGAGCGGTCGCTGGCGCTGTACCGGGCCGGGGCGGAGCGGGCGGCGCAGGTGGGGCTGATTCTGGCCGACACGAAGTTCGAGTTCGGCTGGATCGACGGCCGGGTGGCGCTGATCGACGAGGTGCTGACCCCGGACAGCAGCCGCTTCTGGGACGGCGATCTCTACGAGGTCGGTACGTCGCCGGTGAGCTTCGACAAGCAGTACGTGCGCGACTTCGTCTCGGCCTCCGGCTGGAACAAGGAGCCGCCGGCGCCGGCGCTGCCCGACGACGTCATCGCCGGCACCCGGGAGCGCTACGTCACCGCCTACGAGCGGCTCACCGGGCAGCGGTGGGGCGGCGGGGAGGGATCGGCCTAGTGCGCTGGCAGGCCGACGTGCACGTGCGGCTGCGCCCGGGGATCGCCGACCCCGAGGGGCAGACCATCGCCGGCGGGCTGCACGCGCTCGGCTACACGTCGGTTCGCGAGGTGCGCGCCGGCAAGCTGCTGCGGCTGACGTTCGAGGCTGATGACCGGGCTGCCGCCGAGGCGGCCGTCGATGGCATGTGCCGCGGGCTGCTGGCGAATCCGGTGATGGAGACCGCCGACTGGGAGCTGCACGAGGAGGTCGGCTTGACCGCCGGGCAACCGGCGTGAGCGGCGCCACGCCGCGCGTCGCGGTGGTCGTCTTCCCGGGCACCTGGTCGGAGCGCGACTTCGTGCACGTGGCAGACGTCCTCGGCTGGCAGGCCACCACGGTTTGGCACACCGAGCGCGACCTCGGCCGGGCCGATGCGGTGGTGCTGCCCGGCGGCTTCGCCCACGGCGACCACCTCCGCACCGGGGCGATCGCCCGCTTCTCGCCGGTGATGGACGCCGTCCGCGCCTTCGCCGATGCCGGGGGTCCGGTCATCGGCTCCTGCAATGGCTTCCAGATCCTGTGCGAGGCCGGCATGCTGCCCGGCGTTCTCATGCGCAACGACCACCTCCAGTTCCGCTGCGACTGGCAGACGCTGCGGGTCGAAGGGGCCGTGGGACCGTGGCTGGCCGCGGAGGAAGTGGCGCCCGGCGACGTCATCCGGCTGCCGATCTCGCACGGCGAGGGCCGCTACCACGCCGACGAGGCGACGCTCGACGCGCTGGAGGCTGCTGGACGCGTGGTCCTGCGCTATGCCGATGCCTCCGGCTCGGTCTCGCCCGACGCGAACCCGAACGGCTCGCTGCGCGGGATCGCGGGCATCGTCAACGAGCACGGCAACGTGCTGGGCCTCATGCCACATCCCGAGCGCGCGGCGGAGCCAGAGGTGGGCGGCACCGACGGGTTGCGCCTGCTCCGCTCCCTGGAGCGCTGGCTGGCCCGCCAACCCGCGGTCGCCGAGCGCCAACCCCAGCCGAGCCGGTAGCGTGGGCTATCATGCTCGGCGTCGTCCCCGGCCCGGCACCCGGCCCGTAGGAGCCTGAAACGCCCGATGGACAACGACGAGCGGGACACCCGCCACCTGCCCCCGGACGAAGCGTCACCACCGCAGCCCGCTGACGCCAGCGACGAGTTCGAGACCGCGCCCTGGCCTGCCCAGGATGTGGCGCCGGTACCGGCCGAGGCGGAGGCGGACACTGGTCCGGCGCAGCCGATGGAGCCGGCACTCACCGCGCCGCCCGCCGAGGTCGAAGCGCACTCACCCGACGAGCCAGCCCCTGCAGCCCCGATGGCGGCGCACAGCGTGCCGCCCGGCGAGCCCGGCGAAAGCACCCAATGCCCGCGCTGCGGAACGCTGAACCGGCCCGGCATCGCCTTCTGCAGCAACTGTGGCCAGCGACTGGTGGCCGCCGGCGCCCCGACGACCGTGGCCCGGCCGGCGGCGCCGGAGGGCACGCAGGCCTGCCCGCGCTGCGGCAC
>DASSNX010000020.1:0-24491 GCA_035701185.1 Candidatus Limnocylindria bacterium | reverse complement strand
GCCTTGAGGTAGTCGGTGGCGGCCACGATCGGCCCCTCGCTGCCGGTGAGCTGCTGCACCACGTACGGGACGCGCGGCTCGGCGTCGGGGTGGAGCCGGTTCCAGCGCTCCGCCTCCAGCGCATCGTTGCGCAGCAGCTGGAACGACGGGACGGACCACAGGTCAGCGGCGATGTCGTAGCGCTCCGCCAGCAGCGGCTGGGCGGCCATGGCCTGGTGCAGGATCGAGCCGGAGGCCAGGATCTGGACGCGCCGTGAGCCCTTCTCGGCGGGCCGGAACAGATACATGCCGCGCAGGACGCCGTCCTCGACGCCGTCGGGCATGGCGGGCATCGGCCAGTTCTCGTTGTAGAGGGTCAGGTAGTAGAAGACGTCCTCCTGGGCCTCGCCGTACATGCGCTTGATGCCGTCACGCACGATCAGCGCCAGCTCGTAGGCAAACGCCGGGTCATAGGCGCGCACGTTGGGGATGACGCTGGCCAGGATGTGGCTGTGCCCGTCGTCGTGTTGCAGCCCCTCCCCGGTGAGCGTGGTGCGGCCGGCGGTGGCGCCCATCATGAAGCCGCGGCCGCGGGCGTCGCCGAAGGCCCAGGCGAAGTCGCCGGTGCGCTGGAAGCCGAACATCGAGTAGAAGATGTAGAACGGGATCATCGGCTCACCGTGCACGGCGTAGCTGGTGGCCGCCGCGGTGAAGTCGGCCATGGCCCCGGCCTCGGTGATGCCCTCCTCCAGGATCTGGCCATCGGCCTTCTCCAGGTACGAGAGCAGCAGCTCCTTGTCGACCGGCGTGTAGCGCTGGCCGAGCGGGTTGTAGATGCCGACCTCCTTGAACAGCGGGTCCATGCCGAAGGTCCGCGCCTCGTCCGGGATGATGGGCACGATCCGCCGGCCGATCTCCTTGTCCCGGGTCAGGTTCCTGACCAGGCGGCTGAAGGCCATGGTCGTCGAGGCCGGCCGCTCGGAGCCGGAGAACAGCTCGCCGTAGGCCTCGTCGGTGGCGTTGGGCAGCGGCTTGGGCCGGACCACCCGGCGCGGCAGCACGCCACCGAGCTGCCGGCGTCGCTCGAGCAGGTACTGGACTTCCGGCGAATCGGCGCCGGGGTGGAAGTAGGGCGCGTCGTGCAGCTGGTCGTCAGGGATCTCCAGCTCCAGCCGATCGCGGAAGATCTTCAGCTCGTCAACGGTCAGCTTCTTGGCCTGGTGGGTCACGTTGCGGGCCTCGATCCCCGGGCCCAGCGTCCAGCCCTTGACCGTCTTGGCCAGGATGACGACCGGTGCGCCGCGGTGCTCGACCGCCGCCGCGTAGGCGGCGTACAGCTTGCGGTAGTCGTGGCCGCCGCGGCGCAGCTTCGGCAGCTCGTCGTCGGAAAGGTGCTCGACCAGGGCGCGCAGCCGCGGGTCGGGGCCGAAGAAGTGCTCGCGGATATAGGCACCATCGGCCACCGAGAGGCGCTGGTAGTCGCCGTCCAGCGTCTCGTTCATCTTGGCCAGCAGCACGCCGTCCTTGTCGCGGGCCAGCAGGTCGTCCCACTCGCGGGCCCAGATGACCTTGATCACGTGCCAGCCGGCACCCCGGAACGTGGCCTCCAGCTCCTGGATGATCTTGCCGTTGCCGCGCACCGGTCCGTCGAGGCGCTGCAGGTTGCAGTTGACGACGAAGATCAGGTTATCCAGGCCCTCGCGGGCGGCCAGGCCCAGCGCCCCGAGCGCCTCCGGCTCGTCCATCTCGCCGTCACCCAGGAAGCCCCAGACGCGGCTGTTCGAAGTGTCTGCAATCCCGCGCGCGGCCAGGTATCGGTTGAAGCGCGCCTGGTAGATGGCGTTCATCGGCCCCAGGCCCATGCTGACGGTCGGGAACTGCCAGAAGTCGGGCATCAGCCGCGGGTGCGGGTACGAGGAGAGGCCACCCGGCCACAGCGCTTCGCGGCGGAAGTGGTCCAGCTGCTCCTCGGTCAGGCGTCCCTCCAGGAAGGCCCGCGCGTAGATGCCGGGCGCGGCGTGACCCTGGAAGTAGACCTGGTCGCCGGCGCCGTCATCGGCTCCGCGGAAGAAGTGGTTGAAGCCGACCTCGTAGAGGCTGGCGGCACTGGCGTAGGTGGACAGGTGGCCGCCGATGCCCTCGAAGCGCGTGTTTGCCCGCAGCACCATGGCCAGCGCGTTCCAGCGGATGATGCGGCGGATGCGATGCTCCATCGCCTCGTCGCCGGGGAAGTAGGGCTCCTGCTCGGGCGAGATCGTGTTGATGTAACGCGTCTGGACCAGCGGCGGCAGCCCGACGTTCAGCTGCCGCGCCCGCTTGAGCAGCTTGTACATCAGGAAGCGGGCCCGCTCCGGTCCGCCCTGCTCCACGACAGCGTCCAGCGAGTCGAGCCACTCCTGGGTCTCGGTGGGGTCGATGTCCGGCAGCTGCTGCTTGAACTGGTCGAACACGTCGTGCATCGGTCGATCCATTGGTTCGTATGGTACAGACCGATGGCGTGGCTGGCCGAACGCCGTCCAGCGGTGGCCCCAGGCCGATGCAACGCAATGGGCGCAATGCGGTCCGACGGCCCATGATGACAACGAGATGCGCACGATCTATCGCTCTGAACCGCCCTGGCCGCACCGGGTCCTGATCCTGGGCGGTGGATTTGCCGGCGTGCTGACGGCGCAGGCCCTCGAGAAGCGGCTCGGCCATCGGACCGACGTCGAGATCTGGCTCTGCAGCCGCGACAACTTCATGCTGTTCACCCCGCTGCTGCCCGAGGTCTGCTCCGGCGTGCTGGAGCCGCGGCACGTGGTGAATCCGCTGCGCGGCATGCTGAAGCGGCCGTCGAGCTGGTGCATTACCGGCGACGCGCGGCAGATCGACCTCGACGCCAGGGTCGTCAGCGTGCTCGGCGGCGACGGGGACATGCATCGGCTCCATTACGACACCCTGGTCCTGGCGCTGGGTGGTGTGACGCATACGTTCGGCATCCCGGGCATCGAGGAGCACTCGGTGGGGATGAAGACGCTGGCCGATGCCTTCAGCCTGCGAAACCGGATGATCGAGATCCTGGAGCGCGCCGACCTCGAGGAGAACCCCGACGAGCGGCGGGCGCAGCTCACCTTCGTGGTGGGCGGCGGCGGCTTCTCCGGCGTCGAGACGGCCGGCGAGGTCGAGGACTTCATCCGCAAGGTGCGGAAGCACTACTTCCCGAAGATCCGACAGGAGGAGATCAGCGCCCACCTGGTCGAGCTGCGCGACCGGATCCTGCCGGAGATGCCCGAGGAGATGGGCGCCTATGCCCGCCGGCAGCTCGAGAAGCGCGGCTTCGAGGTGCTGACCGGCATGCCCATCAAGGAGCTGCGCGAGAACGAGGTGGTGATCGGCGAGGGCGGCGCGCAGCGCACGATTCCGACCCGCACCGTGATCTGGACCGGCGGCGTGCGGCCGGCGCCGCTGGTCGCGGAGAGCGGGGTCGAGGTCGACCACGCCGGCAGGGCGGTGGTGCAGGCGACCATGGCCACCAGCCGAGACGGGGTCTTCGCCATCGGCGACTGTGCCGTCATCCCCAACGTGGACGACCCGGACGGCCCGCCGCATGCGCCCACCGCCCAGAACGCCGTGCGCGAGGCGAAGGCGCTGGCCCGGAACATCGTGGCCCACATCGACGGCGGCCAGCTGGAGCCGTTCCGCTACCGGCCGCTGGGGCAGCTGGCCTCCATCGGCCATCACACCGGGGTCGGCGTGGTCTTCGGCATCCGGGTGCGCGGCCTGCTCGCCTGGTTCATGTGGCGTGGCTACTACTGGAGCCGGACGCCGGGCTTCAACCGCAAGGTGCGGGTCGCCATCGACTGGGCGCTGACGGCGCTGTTCGGCACCGATCCGGTGCAGCTCAAGGTCGAGGACGAGCACAGCGCCATGGGCTCATCGGGCCGCCGACGGCCTCCGCTGCACGACGACGCCTGAGGTCCGGCCGGGTACACTCGGGCCAATGTCTCGCGCCGAGCGACGCGCCTACAAGCGCATGATGAAGAACCAGGACCCGTACGCCCCGCCGGCCGCGGCCAACGCGGGCGCTCGCGCGAGGGCGCAGGCCAGGGCACGACCGAGGCGGTCGCGCACCCCCGGCGAGTTCAGGTTCGTGACCACGCGCTTCCTCGCCTGGCTGATCGGCGGCCTGGTGGTCGTGGGCCTGCTGGGCTTCTCGATGGCGTGGCCGAGCGGCATGCCCGGCGCGTTGTACGTGGGCCTTGCCGCGGCGGCCGGCTGGGCGATCCTGGCGGTCGGCTTCCGCTTCCTCCAGCAGCGGATGGCCGAACGGCAGCTTCAACGCTGAGCGGAGCGTGAGCGGCCCGCTCGGCGGCCTGGCGCTGGTCCTCATCGGCTACCTCATCGGGGCGCTCCCGTTCGGCATGATCGCCGGCCGCCTGGCAGGCGGCGTCGACCTGCGGGAGACGGGCTCGCGACGGACCGGTGCCACGAACACGCTGCGCACCCTGGGCTGGCGCTGGGCGGCGCTGGTCCTGCTGCTGGACGTCGGCAAGGGCGTCGCCGCCGTGCTGCTGGCGCGGCTGCTCTACGTTGCTGGCCCGCCCGGATCACCCGAATGGGTGCAGGCGGCGGCTGGCGTAGCGGCGGTGGTGGGGCACAACTGGTCGGCCTTCATCGGCTTTCGCGGCGGTCGGGGAGTGGCGACCTCCGGCGGCGGCATGCTCGTCCTGTCGCCACTGACGCTGTTGGTCGTCGGCCCCCTGGCCGCGCTGGTGATCTGGCAATCCCGCTACGTCTCGCTTGGATCGCTGGTCGCCGCCGTGGCGGCACCACTGGTCACGGCGGGACTGGCATTGGCGGGGGCGGTCGGGTGGGGGGCCGTGGCCTACGCCGCGGCGTGCGGCCTGCTGATCGTCATCTCGCACGGCGACAACGTGGCGCGGCTGCGGGCCGGGACCGAGCGCAAGCTTGGTGAGCGGGAGGCGATGTCGCATGGCCGAAGCTGAGCGCATGCAGCCGCCGGTCGCGCAGGCGCGGCCCGCCCGCCTGACGTCGCTGCCGAACCTGTTGGGCCTCAGCCGCATCGCCGCCACGCCCGTGGTCGTGGCGCTCCTCCTCTTCCCGTTCCCGGGCGGCGGGCTGCTGGCCTTCGTGGTCTTCGGCCTGGCGGCCATCACCGATTTCGTCGACGGCCGCGTGGCGCGCGCCCGGAACGAGGTGAGCCCGCTGGGCATCTTCATGGACCTCACCGCCGACAAGGTGCTGGTCGCCGGCGTGCTGGTGGCCATGGTGGAGGTCGAGCTGCTGCCGACCTGGCTGGTGGCCACGCTGCTGATCCGTGAGCTGGTGGTGCAGGGCGTGCGGCAGGTGGCGGCCTCGGCCGACGTGGTGATCGCCGCGCGGCGGCTGGGCAAGGGCAAGACCTTCGCCACGCTGCTGGGCATGGGGCTGCTGCTGCTCGCCTTCGACGCGGCCCACGGCGGACCGCTGGCGCAGGCCGGCGTGCAGGACGCGCTGGCCACCATCGGCTTCTGGGTCATGGTCGTGGCGAGCGTGCTGTCGGTGGTCTCCGGCTGGGGCTACATCAGCGGCGCGCTGCCGCTGCTCCTCGGCTCCTCGCGCGACGTGCCGCGCCCGCCGACCTGACCGCTACTTGACCAGGCGGCGCTCCATCTGGGCCATCGCGATCCAGAGGCCGATGGCGGTGAAGGCGAGCAGGTAGGCGACGTCGAACAGCATCGACGGCTCGATGATGCCGGTCGAGAGGTGCCGGAACAGGTGCACCCCGCGGTACAGCGGCAGCGCCTCGATGATCCAGGGAATGATCGGCGAAACATCCTGGTAGACCTTCAGCGGGAAGAAGACGCCGCCGAACAGGAACATCGGCATCACCACCAGGCCCATCGGCAGGTCGAAGTCCTGCACGGTGCGCATGAAGGAGGTGGCGGCCAGCCCGGCCGCACTGAACGCCGCGCCCAGCAGGATCGCGCCCGGCACCACCAGGATGACCCACGGCGAGTAGACCAGGCCGAAGACGACCATCACCACCACGAACGCGGCGGCGTACATCGTGCCGCGGAACAGCGACCAGATCAGCTCGCCGATGGCGATGTCCCGGATGCCGAGCGGGGTGGCCATCATCGCCTCGTAGATCCGCTCGTAGTTCAGGCGGAAGAAGACGTTGAAGATCGTCTCGGCGATCGCGCCGTTCATGCACGACATCGCCAGCAGGCCGGGCGCCACGAAGGCCGCGAACGGGATGGTGAAGCCCGGCGCGACCTGGATGCCCTGCACGAAGCTCCCCAGCCCGAAGCCGATGCCCAGCAGGTAGAACAGCGGCTCGAAGAAGCCGGACACGATGACGATCCAGCTGTGCCGATAGACGGCCATGTTGCGCTGCACCACGCGCAGCGAGCGGCGCAGCGTCCCGATCACCGGGGCGGCAGGACCGGGAGCGGGCAGGCGGCGGGAGACGGCGGTCATCGGCGCAGCACCTAGCTCAGCAGCCTGCGCTTCAGGAGCCGATGGGCCAGGTAGAAGCCGATGGCCAGCATGCCGAGCAGGTAGGCGACGTGGAGCAGCCACGGCCCCAGGAAGGCCGGCTCGGCGAGGACGGTGCCGCGCACCAGCGCCACCCCGTGGTACAGCGGCGTCAGGGCGGCCACCCACTGGACCGGCTCGGGCAGCTGGGTGAGCGGGAAGAACGTGCCGCTGAACAGGAAGAGCGGGTTGATGACGAAGCGGAACACCCAGCTGAAGCCCTCGCCGGTGCGCTGGGTGGCGGCGAAGGCGATGATCACCGAGCTGAAAGCCCAGCCCATCAGGATCGCCGCCGGGACGGCCAGGATGGCCGATGGCCAGGCCGGGATGCCGAAGAGCGTCAGCACCACCAGGAAGACGCTCGAGATGGTCAGCACCCGGAAGCCGATCCACAGCAGCTCGCCGGCCAGCAGGTGGTGCACGTCGAGCGGGGTGGCCAGGATCGCCTCGTAGTTGCGGCGCCAGGCGATCTTGCCGAGCACCGGGAAGGTGGACTCGAAGACCGCGGACTGCATGCAGGTCGCCGCCAGGATGCCCGGCCCCAGGAAGTGCACGAACTCGTAGCCCTGGAACGCAGCCGCCCGCTGCGCGCTGACCAGCGTGCCGAGGCCGACGCCCATGGCGGTGAGGTAGAGGAGCGGGGTCAGGAACGAGCCCAGGATGCTGCCGCGCCAGGTGCGCCGATAGACCCACAGGTTGCGCTGCAGCACCCGCGCGGCGGGGGCCAGGCTGGTGACCGTCATCGGCCCATCACTCGATCAGCGTGCGCCCGGTCAGCCGCAGGAAGACGTCCTCCAGCGTGGCGCGCCGGACGAGTGCCGACTCCAGCGGGATCTCCTGCCGGTGGATGGTGTCGAGCGCCTGCTCGCCATCGGCCACGTAGAGCAGGAAGCGATCCGGCAGCGCCTCGACCCGGTCGGCGATGGCGTCCAGCCGGCCGTCCAGCGAGGCCCGCACCGCGTCGCTGACGCGCAGCTCCAGCACCTCGCGGGTCGAGTACTCCTCGATCAGCTGACGCGGCGACCCCTCGGCCACGATCTTCGCCTTGTCCATCACCACCAGCCGGTCGCAGAGCTGCTCGGCCTCGTCCATGTAGTGGGTCGTGATGATCAGCGTGGCTCCGCGCTGCTTGAGCCGATACAGCCGCTCCCAGACAAGGTGCCGCGCCTGCGGATCCAGGCCCGTCGTCGGCTCGTCCAGGATGATCAGCTCCGGCTCGTTGATGAGCGACCGCGCAATGGTCAGGCGGCGCTTCATGCCACCGGACAGCGGCTCCACCTGGTCGGTGGCGCGCTCGCTGAGCTGCACGAAGTCGAGCAGCTCGTCGGCGCGCCGCGCGGCCACGTCGCCGGCGATGTCGAAGTAGCGGGCGTACATCAGCAGGTTCTCGCGCACCGTCAGCTCGGCATCCAGGTTGTCGATCTGCGGCACCACCCCGATGCGCGACTTGATCTCCGCCGAGCGGCTGCGCGGGTCCATGCCGATCACGGATAGCTCGCCGTCGCTGATCGGCGACGAGCAGGCGATCATCCGCATGGTGCTGGTCTTGCCGGCGCCGTTCGGGCCGAGGAAGCCGAAGGCCTCGCCGGTGCGCACGTCGAAGTCCACCGCGTCGACAGCGGTGAACTCGCCGAAGCGCTTCGTCAGACCGCGCGCGTGGACAAGGACCTCTTCCGCAGGGGGCATCCGACGATTCTAGTCGCCGCCTCGCATTGCGCTTGACATGGCCACGACCCGGGGCTATTACTACGCGTCACGTAGTAGTGTTCCGCACGGAGGTGGGCATGGGCTCCCGTCCCGAAGTCACCGATCCCGGCCTGCTGCTGCTGATCAGCCTGGCGGCCGGGCCGAAGCACGGCCACGCCATGCTCCTGGACGTCGCTCGCTTCGCGGGCGTTCGGCTGGGGCCAGGCACGCTCTATGGGGCGTTGAGCCGGCTGGAGGAGGAGGGGCACGTGGAGCCGCTGCCGCCCGAGGGGCGGCGCCGTCCGTACCGGCTCACCGGAACCGGCCGTCGGCTGCTGGAGGCGCGCCTGGGCGGGTTGAGCCGAGCGGTGCGTACCGGCCTCGAGCGGGTGAGCGCATGAGGCGGCGGCTGACCCGGATGCTGTTGCGCAGCTACTCGCCGGCGTGGCGGGCGCGCTACGGCGACGAGCTCACCGATTTGATCGAGGCAGCACCGCTGACCCCGCGCGTCGCGCTCGACGTGCTGGCGGCGGGCCTGCGCCAGCGGATGCGCGTCGCGCGGTTGGCGCTCGAAGGAGGACATGCCATGACCATCGGCCCTGCCTGGCGCCATCCCACCGCGTTCGCAGTGCTTGGCGCATTGCTGCTGCTGCCGACGTTCCTGTTCGTCGGCGCGTCGCTGCTCGGCTACGAGCTGGGGATGGACGGCGTGCGCGGTGCCGTCGAGTCCGTGACGGCGGCCATTGCCCGCTGGCGGATCGTCGACCTGCTGCTGGTCGTCGCGCCGCCGTTGGCCTTCGTGGCCGCCCTCGCCCCGCTGCTGCGCTTCGGCGTGGAGCGGCGCGAGGGAGCTCTGGAGGCGGTGGTGGCGGTCCGGGGGCGTCTGCTCAACGTGCTGGTCGCCGGGGTGGCGCTGCTGCTGGCCGGCGCGCTGGTCTGGCACATCGTGGTCGAGTCGGTCTTGCAGGTGGGTGCCTAGCCCGGCGTCCGGTCCTCGAGCTCCCAGGCGTGGTCCAGGGCATGCCACGCCGAGCGGCGGATGTAGTAGCGCGGCATCCACGGCTTCTTCGTGTTGCGCGGGTTGGTGAGCGGCTCACCGGCCGTGACGGCATCGAGGGTGGCCAGCGCCTCGCGTCGCACCAGCGCCAGCTCGTCCTCGCCCGGCGCCGGCTTGGCGTGGCGGCTGCCGAGCTGGCCGAGGTAGGCGATCTCAGCCTCCAGGACGTGGGCTCGCATCTTGGGCAGCGTGCGCCCGCCGCCCCGCGGGCCGACTGACAGCGTCTTGCCCGCGGCCGCCCGCGCCGCGGCATCGAACGCCTGCCAGGCACCCTCCAGGATCGCGCGCTGCCGTTTCAGCTCGGCGCCGGTGAGCGGCTTCGCATCGTCCTTGGCCGCCACGCTCGGCACGCCGAAATCCGTGCCGCTGCCGCCGGCGTGGCGCTCCACGATCTCGGTTGGCACGTCCTCGCCGGGTGGCACCGGGCTGATGCCGGCCGCGCGCAGGACGCGGGCATAGCGCGGCGCGTAGGCGAGCAGCGCCTCGACGGCCTCCGCGTCGGTCTTGGCGCTGCGGCTCCAGCCCGGCCAGTCGCGCGCGACGGCGAAGACGCGCCGCTCGCCGCGCTCCAGGACGACGGCCAGGGACTGGCGCTTCGCCATGCCGGCGTCAGGCGGGCTCGGTCGTCGGCGACTCGATCGGGATCTCGGTGGCGGTCTCCGCCACGGGCGTGGCTGTGGCCGCATCGTCGGCCATGCCGGAATGGCCCCGTCCCGCCTGCTCGGCCATCGAGCGGGCGCGCGACACCATGGCGTCCAGGTCCACGCCCACCATGCCCAGCAGGCGCGCGTCGATCCGGTCGGTGCCTGCCGCGCCAAGGGCCACGCCGGTCCAGAACGCGGTGCGCGCCCCGAACAGGATGCCCATCAGGCCGCCGCCAATGGCGGCCGCGACCGAGCCGTTGATGTTCACCGTCATCTCGCCTCCGGCCGGCGCATCGGGAGCGGCGTCAAGCCGCTCCTCGGCGGCCCGCAGGCCGGCGCGCAGGGCGGAGCCCAGCAGGCTGCCCAGCAGCGCCATCGGCATCGAAAGCAGCAGTCGCATCATTCAGCCTCCCATGTCTCGCCCGGTTCCAGGGCCACGACCCGGGCGGAGGTCGCGGCCGCCAGCTCGTCCGGCGTCCCCGCCAGGATCGGGAACGTCCCGTAGTGGACCGGGATGACGGTGCCGGCGCCGATGAGGTCCGCCGCCCGGCCCGCGTCCCGCGGTCCCATGGTGTAGTGCCCACCGATCGGCAGCACGGCGATGGATGGCGACCATCGGTCTTTCACCAACGCCATGTCGCCGAACAGGTCCGTGTCACCGGTGTGGTAGACGACAGTGCCGTCCTCGAAGCGGATGACCCAGCCCCAGCAGCCGACCTCGCGGCTGCTCGGACCGCCGCCCGTGAGCGTCACCGCCCCGCTGTGCTCGGCGTGCACCATGGTGAAGCCGATGCCGGCGGCCTCGAAGGTGCCGCCCTTGTTCATGCCCACCGCGTCGATGCCCTTCTCGCCAAGGTAGAGGCTCATCTCGTGCGAGCAGACCACCTGGCCGCCGGCGCGAGCGAGCTCTACCACGTCCACCGCGTCGTCGCCGACGTGGTCGAAGTGCCCGTGCGTCGGAGCCACCACGTCGACCTGCTCGGGGGCCCGGTAGGCATCGGCATAGGTGGGCGCGCCGGTCCAGCGATCGACCCAGACCCACCTGTCGCCGGGTGATCGGTAGAGGATGCCGCCGTGACCGAGTCGGGTGATGCGCAGTGAGGCCATGCGCGGTCTCCTTCGTTCGCTCCGTCCATCGTAGCCTGCCATCGGCGGAGGAGCCGATGCGCTAGCCGGGGATCAGCAGCCGCCCGGCCTGCGCGATGCGCTCCATCCACGGCCGCTCGCGGCCGATGGTCGTCTCCGGACCGTGGCCCGGCAGGACACGCACGTCATCCTGCAGATCGCGCGCCAGCCTCGCCAGCGACTCGACCATGGCCGCCGAGTCGCCACCGGGCAGGTCGGTGCGGCCATACGACCCGGCGAACAGGACGTCGCCGGCGAGCAGGAGCCGATGGGTGGGCTCGTACAGGCACACCGAGCCTTCGGTGTGTCCGGGCGTGTGCAGCACCTCGAACGCGAGCCGCCCGACCTCCACCCGCTCGCCCTCGCGCAGCTGGCGCTCGGCGGTGACCTGCTCGATCTCGAAGCCATAGTTGTTCCTGCCATCGAGCCGATAGGCATCGTCGGGGTGGATCGCCAGTGGGGCGTTCGTCGCCCGCTTCAGCGGGCCGTTGTCGAAGATGTGGTCGATGTGCCCGTGCGAGTTGGCGATCAGGTGGACGCGCAGCCCGTTGGCTGCCGCACGGGCCACCAGGCTGTCGGTCGAGTTCATGCCCGGATCCAGGACCAGCGCCTCGGGGGCCGATCCGTCCCAGACCAGGTAGGCGTTCGTGTCCCAGGGCGGGAAGGCCCCGACCTCGATGCGCGGCGCGTGCTCCGCCCCGCCGCCGCTCACTGCTCGCTGGCGCCGGCCGGACCGCTGACGCCCGGGGCCCCGGCGGCCAGGCGCAGCCCGAATGCCCGCGCCAGCTCGGCGGCCAGCGTCTGCTCGACGGCCTCCATCGGCACCGGCTGACCCAGCTCCCGCGCCAGGCTGGTCACGTCCTTGTCGCGAATGCCGCACGGGATCATCTCGTCGAACCAGGCGAGCTTGGTGTTCACGTTCAGGGCCAGCCCGTGGGTCGTCACGCCGCGACGGACCCGCACGCCGATGGCCGCGAGCTTGCGGTGGCCGTCGACCCACACGCCGGTCAATCCTTCGACGCGTCCGGCCGACACGCCGAACGCGGCGGCGGTGGCGATGATGGCCGTTTCCAGGCTGCGGACGTAGCGCCGCAGATCCAGCGGATCACGCAGCTCGACGATGGGATAGGCCACCAGCTGCCCCGGTCCGTGGAAAGTGATGTCGCCGCCGCGATCGATGCGGACGAAGTCGGCGCCGAGCTCCCGCAGCCGGGTGGGCGTGGCCAGCAGGTTCGACTCGTCGCCGCCACGGCCGATGGTGTAGACCGGGAAATGCTCCAGCAGGAGCAGCCGATCGCCGATCCGCCGCGCCCGCCGCTGCTCCGCCAGCTCGTCCTGCAGCTCCCAGGTCGGGCGGTACGGGACCGTGCCCAGCTGCTCGACAGTGAGGACGCCGCCGTGGGCAGCCAGCAGCGGGTGTTCGTCCGAGGCCGGGGTGAAGGGCAGGTCGCGCTTCGGGCGGCGGGGGAGCGGCCGCTCGACGGGCGGCGGGGGACTGCTGATGTCGCGGAACGTGGTCAAGGCGTCAGACGGCGGCGGCGGCCTGGCCGGGGACCTGCTCGGCGGCGTGGTAGCTGGAACGGACCAGCGGCCCGGACTGGACATGCTTGAAGCCCATCTCCAGGCCGATCCGCCGCAGCTGCATGAACTCGGCGGGCGTGTAGTAGCGGTGCAGCGGCAGGTGCTGGCGGCTGGGGCGCAGGTATTGGCCGATGGTCAGCACGTCGACGTCCGCCTCGTGCAGGAGCTGCATCGCCTCCACGACCTCGTCCCACGACTCGCCGAGGCCGAGCATCAGGCCGGTCTTGGTCACCATCTCGTCGAAGCCGATCTCCCGGGCGATGGCGCGGCCCTGGGTCAGCACGCTCACGCTGCGGTCCCAGCGTGCGCGGCGACGGACCGGGCGCTGCAGCCGCGGCACCGTCTCGACGTTGTGGTTCAGGATCTCCGGCTGCGCCTCGACCACGGTGCGGATATCCGCCTCGCGGCCGTTCAGGTCGCTGATCAGCACCTCGATGCTGGTGGCCGGCGACGCCAGGCGCACCTGCCGGATGGTCTCGGCGATGATGCCGGCGCCGCCATCGGCCAGGTCGTCGCGGGCGACCATGGTGATCACGGCGTGCTTCAGGTTCATGAGCTTTGCCGCTTCGGCCACGCGGCGTGGCTCGTCGAGGTCCGTCACCGGTGGCCGCCCGGTGTCGATGGCGCAGAACCCGCAGTTCCGAGTGCAGACGCTGCCCAGCACCATGAACGTGGCCGTGCCGAGCGCCCAGCACTCGCCCTGGTTGGGGCAGCGCGCCTCCTCGCAGACGGTGTGCAGCGCCTCCGCCCGCATCAGCCGGTTGACCGATGCGTACGTCTCGCCCATGCCGACCCGCACCTTGAGCCAATCCGGGCGGCGCCCGCCCGGCCCGGCATTCTCCGGAATGGGGTCGCCGGGGGCCAGCAGCCCGCCGTCGACGCCGGGGCCACCGGGATACATCACCTCGGACGGCGCCGCGTGGCCCGGCGGATTGCTGACAACGCTCAGCTCGCCGAGACCGGAGAAGTCCGGTTGCCCTTCCGCGCTCATGCCCGAGAGTCTAGTCAGGCCGGCTGCGGGGCGCGTTCGGCGGGCCGAGCACCACGGTCCGGCCGCAGGTTGAGGCCGCGCAGCAGCTGGGCGTTGGCGGCCACCACGATGGTGGAGACGCTCATGACCAGCGCGCCCACGCTCATCGGCAGGACGAAGTTCCACGGCGCCAGCACGCCGGCCGCGACCGGGATGGCCAGCGCGTTGTAGGCCGTTGCCCACACCAGGTTCTGGATCATCTTGCGGTAGCTCGCCCGGCTCAGCTCGATGGCGCCCGCCACGTCCCGCGGGTCGTCGCGGACGAGCACGATCCCCGCCGACTCGACGGCGACGTCGGTCCCCGCACCAATGGCGATGCCCACGTCCGCCTGCGCCAGCGCCGGCGCGTCGTTCACCCCGTCGCCGACCATCGCGACCCGCGTCCCGCCCGCCTGGAAGCCGCGCACGGCCGCGGCCTTGTCGGCCGGCAGGACTTCGGCGGCCACCTCGTCGATGCCGATCCGCTGCGCCACCGACTCGGCGACGGACTGCGCGTCACCGGTGATCATCGCCACCCGCAGGCCCATCTCGTGGAGCCGCGCGACCGCCTCGGCGGACTCGGGTCGGATCTCGTCCTCGATGGCCAGCGCGCCGAGCACGCGATCGCCGGCCATGGTGAACAGGACGGTGCGGCCCTGGCGCTCCCAGTCGGTGACGGTCGATGCCAGGTCGGCTGGCACCGTCGCGCCGGACTCGGCCACCAGCCGCGGGCCACCGACGGCGATCCGACGCCCATCGACCACGGCCGCTGCCCCCCGTCCGGGGAGCGCCTCGAAGGCCGCGGCCGGGCTGGGGGCCAGCCCGCGCTCATCGGCGGCGCGGACGATGGCGGCGGCCAGCGGATGCTCGGAGTCGGCCTCGACCGCCGCCGCCGAGGCGAGCAGCTGGGTCTCGTCGGTGCCGCCGGCCGCGGCCAGCGCGGTGAGCGCCGGACGGCCACGGGTCAACGTGCCGGTCTTGTCGAAGATGACGACCTTGACCTCGCGTGCCCGCTCGAGGGCCAGGCGATCGCGGACCAGCAGGCCGTTGCGCGCGCCGAGGGTGGTGCTGATGGCGATGACGAGCGGGATGGCGAGGCCCAGCGCATGAGGGCAGGCGATGACCAGCACCGTCGCCGTGCGGATGAGGGCCTCCTCCGGCTGGCCGATGGCGATCCACACCGCCAGGGTGATGACGCCGGCGGCCAGAGCGACGAAGAAGAGAAGCGCCGCCGCCCGGTCGGCCAGGGCCTGGGCTCGCGACCGCGAGGCCTGCGCCTCGGCCACCAGCCGCATGATCCCGGACAGTGCCGTCCCTTCGCCCACGGCCGTGACCTCCACCCGCAGGCTGCCCCCGGCCGCCACCGTCCCGGCGACGACCTGGTCGCCGGGCTGCTTGGGGACCGGTCGCGACTCGCCGGTGATCATCGACTCGTCCACGTCTGCGGCACCATCGGCCACCCTGCCGTCGGCCGGGACGCGCGTGCCGGGCCGCACGAGGACGCGGTCGCCGACCTGCAGGGAGCCGGTCGGCACCGTCTCGGTGGAGCCGTCGGCGGTGAGCCGCTCGGCGGAGTCGGGGAGCAGCTCGGCCAGCGCCGACAGCGCGCCCTGAGCCTGCATGATCGAGCGCATCTCGATCCAGTGGCCGAGGCTCATGACGGTGATCAGCGTCGACAGCTCCCACCAGACGTCGACCTCGAAGACCCCCAGCGTGGCGGCCCACGACGCCACGAAGGCGACGACGATGGCCAGCGTGATGAGCGTCATCATCCCGGGCAGGCGCTGCGCCAGCTCGGACCGCGCGCCCTGGACGAACACCCAGCCGCCGTAGACGAAGATGATCGTGCCGAGGATCGGCGGGATCCAGTCGGAGCCGGGGAACGTTGGCGCCGTGTAGCCGAGCCACTGCTGGACCTCGGCGCTCCAGATGACGACCGGAATGGTCAGCGCCAGGACGATCCAGAACTGGCGGCGGAACGCATCGGGATCGTGGCCGGCGTGGGCTCCATGGCCCTCATGCCCGCCATGGGCCGCCTGGCCGCCGTGGACGTCGTGGCCGCCATGCATCTCGTGCCCAACGTGCCCTTGGTGAGCGGCATGCATTTCGTGGCCGCCCGCCGGCATCTCATGTCCGGCATGCTCCCCGTCGGCCGCGGGCATCTCGTGGCCGTCGTGTCCCTCGTGTCCCATCTCGCCTTCTCGCGACTCGCTGCGAATACTCCCCACCAGTATGACTCAGCAGCCGCCAGCGGTCCGGTGGCGGGGTAGAGTCAGGCGCGTGAGGCGATCCGCGGTGGCAGCGGAGGAGATCGAGGCGCGCCTGCGGGCGCTCGGCACGCCCGAGCGCGCAGCGCGGGAGCAGCGCTACCTCAAGAGCAGCCTCGACTTCCTGGGCGCCACGGTCTGGCAGATCCGGGCCGAGGTGAAGGCATACCTCGCCGATGCCAATCGGCTGGACCATGACGCGCTGCTGGCTCTCGTCGACGCGCTGTGGGCCGAACCGGTGCACGAACGCCGCATGGCGGCGACGGTCCTCCTGGAGCTGCGCAGCGGCCTGCTCGATGCCTCCGACCTTCCGGTCGTCGAGCGACTCATCCGGGAATCGCTGACCTGGGCACTGGTCGACGGGATCGCCGCAGACGTGGTCGGCGACATCCTGGACCGCGACACCGCACGGACGATCACGGTGCTGGACCGCTGGGCAGCCGATGACGATTTCTGGCTCCGTCGCTCGGCGCTGCTGGCGTGGCTGCGACCGCTGCGCGACGGTGCGCCGCTCGACCGGTTCCTCACGTACGCGGATCGCATGCTTGACGAGCGCGAGTTCTTCATTCGCAAGGCCATCGGCTGGGTCCTGCGCGAGGTGGGCAAGCGGCGCCCGGACGAGGTGTCGCACTGGCTGGCGCCGCGAACGCATCGGGCCTCGGGGGTGACCATGCGCGAGGCGACGAAGCGCCTGCCGGTGGCCGAACGCGAGCGGCTGATGCTGGCCTACCGGAAGCATCGGCCTGGCTGAGGCGCGCGCGGTACTGGGTGGTCCCATGCCGGCGGCGAGGTGCGGCGCGATGCGGGGTGTTGACTCCGCGCACACGGTACGCCGCCGCTAGAGGTCCTATCGCTCGGGCGCGCGGGGCTACCTATGTTTGTACTCATGTTCGCGATTCGCCGCGCGACGACGCCGGGTCACGCGCCCGCGCGGCGGGGGCCGATGCTCCTGCCGCTCGTCTTCGGCGTGGTCCTCGTGCTGGTGGGCGTGACCGCCAGCGCGCTGGTGGCCGTGACATCCGCCCACCTTCGCGAGGTGACGCTCGGGAGCGTGGTGGCGCGCGACGCCTCGCTGGTCGAGCTCTTCGTGAACGCGAACCTGCGCGCCACCGACGTCGCCGAGAGCGGCCCGGGCGCCGCACGCGTCACGGAGCTGACGGTCCTCCTGCAGCGGCTGGCGGCTGGGGACGACATCCTGCTGGTGGAGATCCGGGGGCGCGACGGCCGGCTGATCGCCAGCAACGACGCTTCGCTGGCGGGCGCGGGCCGAGTCGACGGAACGGCCACTGCCAACGCCCTCAACGGGAATCCCAGCGCTGTCGTGCTCGATGGCGACGCGGCCGTCGCGGTCCTCGGCCGGCCCTCGGACACGCCGCTGCTGCGCGAGCTGCTGCCCCTCATCGGCTCCGATGGCCAGACCCGGGCGGTCATCTCGCTGTCGCGTGACGCGGGGCCGCTGCTGGCGGCCATCGACGCCACTCGCCGCGACGTGATGGTCGTGACGCTGGTGGCGGCGCTCCTGCTGGCTGCTGCCCTGTACGCGATCTTTCGCGCGGCCCAGGCGCGCCTGGCGCGTCAGCAGGAGCAGCTGGTCGAGGCCAGCCGCCGCGACGCGCTGACGGAGCTGCTCAACCACGGGGCTGCGGTCGCTGCCCTGGCCGAGGACATCGAGGCGGCACGTGCCGGCGGCAGCGAGATCGGCGTCGCGATCGTGGACATCGACAACTTCCGGCTCTTCAACGACACCCACGGCCACGAGGCGGCGGACGAGGTGCTGCTCAGCGTGGCCGACCTCGTCGCGGACCTCGATGAAGCGACCCGGGTCGCACGCTACGGCCCGGACGAGTTCCTGATCGTTCGCACGCAGGCCGGCCCCGATCACATGTCGGCGACGGTGGCGGCCCTGATGACCGAGGTCCAGCAGCTGAGCGTCCGGTTCGGGGACTCGGAGCCGCTCCCGGTCACGATCAGCGTCGGGATCAGCGCCTACCCGGCGCACGGCAGCTCGGTGACGGAGGTGCTCAGCGCGGCGGCCGTGGCGGTCGGCGAGGCGAAGGCCAGCGGCGGCGACCGCGCCAGCGTCGCGCGCATCGGCGAAGAGCAGGCGACGGTCATCGGCGGCTTCGACGTCCTGCAGGGCCTGGTCATCGCGGTGGACACCAAGGACCGTTACACGAAGCGCCATTCGGAGGACGTGGCGCGCTACGCGCTGTTCCTGGCACGGCGCCTCGGCCTGGACGACGAGACGTGCGAGACCATCCGCCTGGCCGGCCTGCTGCACGACATCGGCAAGATCGGCATTCCGGATGTCGTGCTGCGCAAGCCGTCGAAGCTCACCGCCGAGGAGTACGCCATGTTCCAGCAGCACGTGGCGCTGGGCGACGCCATCGTCCGCGACGTCCCGAACGTGGAGGCCGTGCGGGCTGGCATCCGGCACCACCACGAGCGCTGGGACGGCCGCGGCTACCTGGAGGGCCTCGAGGGCGACGCCATTCCCATGATCGGCCGCATCCTGGCGGTGGCCGATGCCTTCTCCGCCATGACGACCACGCGCCCGTACCGGCGGGCGCTGCCGGTGGAAGAGGCGCTCAAGCGGCTGGGCGACGCCGCTGGCACGCAGCTCGAGGAGCCGCTGGTCGTCTCGTTCATCGAGGGCCTGGAGACCGACGCGGATGCGCCGATGCCGGGGCAGGAGTCGCCACGCATCTGGACGCCCCAGGCGCTGGTCGCCTGATGCGCAGGTCGGTCACCGTCTCGGTCCTGCTGGTCCTTGTCCAGGTGCTGTTGCCAACGTCGGTGAATGCCGCATCCACGCTCTGGACACTGGTCGCTTCGCCGATCACGGCAACTGTGGGAGTGCAGAAGACGTTTGCGCTCACTGCCACGAACGCCGACCCGTTGGCTTCTGTGTTGACTGCCAAAGAGATTCGGTGCGTGTTCGTTGACGTGCCGTCCAATTTCACGCTTGCCGGCGCCGCCGTGACTGGCTCGACAGCGGGCGATTCGTGGCGGGTCGAGTCCATCGTCAACAACAGAGTTACCGTCGCTGCGAACAGCGGTGGCGACCGTCTCAAGTCGTTCGACTCGGTGAGCTTCAGCGTGACCGCGCTGCCGACCAGCTCCGGTTCACTGGCGTGGCCGTCACGGGCGTTCCGCGATCAGGACTGCGGCGGTTCAGGCGCCTTGGTCAGCGTCCCGCCAGTCGTGGTCGTAACCGGCACATCATCGACACCGACGCCGCGACCAACTTCCCGCCCGACACAGCGCGCCACCCCGACACCGACGTCCCGCCCGCTGCCAAGCCTGACGCTGCCGCCCATTCCGGGGCCAAGCCTGCCCGGCCTGCTCGCAACCCCACGGCCGATTGACTCGCCGCCGCCCCCGGTCCCCGATGCTTCGGCTCGACCGACGCCCTCGGCCAGCGCCACGCGCGTCGCTCCCTCGCCGAGCTCCGCGGCGATACCGCCGGGCGCCGGCGCATCACCACCGGTCGGTGGCGACACCGGCGGTCAGCCTGCGGGCGAGGTCGTGGCACCGGCCGTCTTCCGCCTGCCATCGGGCGACGGCCTCGATCTCGGGCTTGGCCTCGGTGACCTCAACCTGCTCTCCGGCTTCGAGACCTGGGCCGTGCCGGCTGCCACCGTCGGCGGCGTCGGCCTCCTGGTCCTGCTGTTCATCGGCCTCCAGGCCGGCGGCACCCTGATCTGGGTTCCGGCGGTGCGGCGGCTGCGGGGCGCGAAGACGTCGCGGCGCCGTCGCCGGCGCCACGCCATCGGCTGACGATCAGCCGATCGGAGTCTGGGGGTCCCACTCCTCCAGGCGCTTCCGCACGTCGCTCATGAAAGCGCCGACCTGCGCGCCGTCGAGCACGCGGTGGTCGAACGAGCAGGTCATGTTCATCATCGGCCGGATCACGATCACGTCCTCGCCCTCGATGGTCGTGACCACCGGGCGCTTGACGATGGCCTCCATCGACAGGATGGCGACCTCCGGCGCGTTGATGATCGGCATCGAGGACACGGAGCCGAACCAGCCGGTGTTGTTCACCGTGAACGTGCCGCCCTGGATCTCGTCCAGCTTCAGCTTGTTGGTGCGCGCCCGAGCCGCCAGGTCCTGGATCCGATGGTTGACGCCACTGATCGACAGCTGGTCCGCGTCGTGGATGACCGGCACCAGCAGGCCGTTGTCGACCGCCACTGCGATGCCGATGTTCATGGCCTGCTTCAGGATGACCCGGTCCTCGGCGAACTGGCTGTTCAGGGTCGGGTGCTGGCGCAGGGTCTCGGTGACGGCCTTGACCACCGCGGCGACATAGCTGAGGCCGATGCCCTCGCGCTCCCGATACGAGGCGTTGTTCGACTCCCGCCAGCGCACGACGTTGTGCATGTCGACTTCCACCACGGTGTAGGCGTGGGGGACGGTCTGCTTGACGCGCGTCATCTTGGCGGCGATGCCCTTGCGCATCTGGCTTAGCGGCACCTCGACGTCACCGCCGGTCGGCGCGGGAACTGGTGCCGGGCCGGCGAAGGCAGGTGCCTGACCCGTAGGCGGGGCGGGTGGCGGAGCTGCGGCGGGCTGCGCCGGCTGTGGCGCCGGAGCGGCTGGGGCGGCCGCGGCCGGTTGGGCGGCGGGTTGCGTGGCCGGCTGCTGGGCGGCACCGCCCGCCACGAAGGCCAGGACGTCCTCGCGCGTGACGCGGCCGCCGGCACCGGTGCCGTGCAGCTGGCTGATGTCGATGTTGTGCTCGCGAACCAGGCGGCGCACGGCCGGGGTCATGCGGGCCGATCCGTCGCCGGACGCTGGCGCCGGAGCGGCCGGAGCGGCCGGAGCGGTCGCGGCGGGCGCCGGCTGCGTGGCGGGCACCTCCTGGGGCTCGGCGGGCTCGGTAGCGGCGTTCGGCTGCGCGGGCATCTCCGGTTGAGCGGGCGTTGCCTCGACCTGCTCCGGTGCGGGCTGCGGCGCAACGTCGGCCGGCGCCGTTTCGGCAGGAGCCGCTTCTGCCGGTGCTTCGCCGGAGGGCGCCGGAGCGGCGCCGTCGCCATCCGCGGAGATCTCGGCCAGCGGGGTGCCGACCTTCACCGTTTCCCCGTCCGGGACCATGATCTTCGTGATCGTGCCCGCGACCTCGGCCGGGACCTCGGCGTTCACCTTGTCGGTGACGACCTCGAACAGCGGGTCGTACTGGGCGACGGTGTCGCCCTCCTTGACCAGCCAGCGCTCGATGGTGCCCTCGGTTACGGACTCACCGAGCTGCGGCATCTTGATCGTGGTCATCGGGTGGTCGAAGCTCCCTCGTCAGTTCGCGTGCGCGCCGCGCGCCGCTCAATTCGCCAAATACCAGTGTCATTGACCTTAGCCGGATTCCGGATGGCGTGCGCGGCTGCCAACGATCCAAGCTGAGCGTGAGCTGGCGCCGGATTCGCCACCCAGCCCGCGCGCAGGCCGCCTAACGCCAATCTCGTGGGCATTCGCCGAGCGGGGCCGCCGAACCGGCGCATACCGCCAACCACACTGGAATTCAGCGAGAGCATCGGCGGAAGAGCGAGCATCGGCTCAGTAGGCCGCCAGGTCGCGGGCGGCGGCCACGATCTTCTCGGGGTTGAGCATGAACCAGTCCTCGAGGTTGTGGTGGAACGGCACTCCCGGCACCTCGGGACCGGCCAGGCGGGTGACCGGCCCGTCCAGGTGCTCGAAGGCGTCCTGCGCGATGGTGGCCGCGATCTCGGCCCCGAACCCACCGAAGCGGTTGGCCTCGTGGACCACCAGCGCCTTGCCGGTCTTCTGGATGGAGCCGATGATCGTGGCGGTGTCCAGCGGCCGCAGGCTGCGCAGATCGACGACCTCCGCCTCCACGCCATCCTCGCTCGCCAGCGTCTCGGCCGCCTCGAGCGCGCAGCTGCGCATGTAGCCGTAGCAGAAGATCGACAGGTGCTTGCCCGGGCGGGCGACCTCCGCGGAGCCGATGGGGACCACGTGGTCGCCATCGGGCACATCGGCCTTGAACAGGCGGTACGTCTTCTTGTGCTCGAAGAACATGACCGGGTCCGGATCGCGGACCGCGGCCTTGAGCAGGCCCTTGGCATCGGCCGGGGTGCCCGGCGCGACGACCTTCAGGCCGACGGTCGAGGTGAAGTAGGTCTCGTTCGACTGCGAGTGGTAGAGCGCACCGTGGACGCCGCCGCCGTACGGCATGCGGATGACCATCGGCAGACCGAAGGCGCCGTTGGAGCGGTAGCGCATCCGGCTGATCTCGGACACGATCTGGTTGAAGGCCGGGTAGACGAAGTCGGCGAACTGCATCTCGGCGATCGGGCGCAGGCCGTAGATCGCGGCACCGGCCGCGGCGCCGGCGATCATCGCCTCGGTCAGCGGCGTGTCCAGCACCCGCTTCTCGCCGTACTTGGCGAAGAGGCCGTCGGTGGCGCCGAAGACGCCGCCCTTCTTGCCGACGTCCTCGCCCAGGACCATGACTCGCTCGTCACGCTCCATCTCCTCGTCCATGGCCGTGCGGATGGCCTCGAGGATGTTCATCTCGGCCATCAGTCGGTCCCTCCGACGTCCCCGTAGACGTAGCGTTCGGCGGTGGCCGGGTCGGGATCCGGTCGCGCCTCGGCGCGGCGGCTGGCCTCGTTGACCTCTTCCTTGGCCGCGGCGCGGTACTCCTCGTCCTTGGCGTCGTCCAGCAGGCCCATCTCGCGCAGGTGGGCGGCGAAGCGGGCGATGGGATCCTGCTCCTTGAGCGCCTCGACCTCGGCCGGGTCGCGGTAGCGGCGCTGGTCGTCGTCCGAGGAGTGGCTGGTCAGGCGCACCACCCGGGCCTCGATCAGCGTCGGGCCCTCGCCGCGGCGGGCGCGGTCGTGGGCTTCCCTGGCCGCCGCGTAGCAGGCCAGCGGATCGGAGCCGTCAACCAGCACGCCGGGGAAGCCATAGCCCTCGGCCCGGACGGCCACCCGGCCGCCGCCGACCTGCTTGGCCAGCGGCACGCTGATGGCGTAGCCATTGTTCTCGCACACGAAGATCACCGGCAGCCGATGCACGCCGGCGAAGTTCATGGCCTCGTGGATCTCGCCCTGGTTGGAGGTGCCCTCGCCGTACGAGGTGTAGGTCACCACGTCGTCGCCGCGCACCCAGGCGCCCATGGCGATGCCCACCGCATGCAGCACCTGGGTGCCGACCGGCGAGGAGAGGCTGACGATGTTGTACGGGGCGCCGCCATAGTGGCCCGGCATCTGGCGGCCGCCGGAGCTGACGTCGTCGCCCTTGGCGAGGTGAGCGGTGATGATGTCCTCGGGGCTCATGCCGAAGGTCAGCGCGCTGGCGATGGAGCGGTAGTACGGCGCCATCCAGTCCTGGTGCTGGCGCATCGGCCAGGCGGTGGCGACCTGGGCGCCCTCGTGCCCCTGGCCGGAGATGATGAAGGCGATCTTGCCGGCGCGCTGCATGAGCCACATCCGCTCGTCGACGGCACGGGCGAGCAGCATCATGCGGTACATCGCCAGCACGTCCTCGTCGGAGAGGCCCAGCTCGGAATGGCGCGGCTGGACGTCGGTTTGGGCCACTGCTTCGGTCATCCTCCTTCGAGGCTCATCGGTCGCGGCTCATCATCAGACGTGGATGGCCGCGCCGTCCACCGCCCAGGCGGCCTCGGCCAGGACTTCGGTGAGGGTCGGGTGCGCGTGGACGCTCATCCCGATCTCGGCGGCGGTGCCCTCCACCAGCCGCGCCAGGGTCGGCTCGGCCAGCAGGTCGCCGGCATGGGGGCCGATGATGTGGGCACCCAGCAGGAGGCCGGACTCGCCATCGGCCACCAGCTTGGCGAAGCCGTCCACCTCGCCGACGATGGTTGCCTTGCCCAACGCTCGGAAGGGGAAGGAGCCGACCTTGACCTCGCGCCCCGTATCGCGCGCCTCGGCCTCGCTCATGCCGACGCTGGCGATCTGCGGCCGGCAGAACGTCACCCGCGGCATCAGGCTCATGTCCACCGGCTCGGGGTCGTGGCCGGCAATGGTCTCGGCCGCCACGATCGACTCGTGGGCGGCCACGTGGGCCAGCGCGAAGCCCGGCACGATGTCGCCGATGGCGTACAGGTGCTCGACGCCGGTGCGCATGTGGCCGTCGACCTTCACGTAGCCGCGCTCCAGCTCGACACCGCTGATGTTCTCCAGGCCGATGCCGTCGGTCAGTGGCCGGCGCCCGACCGCCACCAGGATCAGGTCGCTCTCGACCTCCGTCCGCTTGTCGCCCTCGCGGGCGGCGACGGTGAAGCGCAGCCCGTCGTCGTTGCGCTGGATCGTATCGGTGTCGATGGTCGAAGCCACGTGCATGGTGATGCCGCGGCGGCGGAAAACGCGGTTGAGCTCCTTGCTGACATCGGCATCCTCCAGCGGCACCACCCGGTCCATGAACTCAACCAGGGTCACCTCCGCGCCGAAGTCGCGGTAGAGGCTGGCCCACTCGACGCCGATGGCGCCGGCGCCGACGATGGTCACCCGGCGCGGGACGTCGCCGCGGGCCAGCGCCTCGTCGGAGGTGATGATCCGCTCGCCGTCGATGTCCAGGCCGGGCAGGCTGCGCGGCGCCGAGCCGGTGGCCAGGATGAGGTCGGTGCCAGTCACGTCCAGCTC